>CAZLFC010000011.1:0-20421 GCA_964558705.1 uncultured Dehalococcoidales bacterium | reverse complement strand
CCTGGAGCAGTGGGTAGAGCAATTCGGTTACGGCGATGGGTCGCCCGGCATTATACCTGTTGCTGAAGTCCTCCCTCGCCATTAGCTGGGCGATGGTAAATTTGCTGGTCAGCCGGATGACGTCGGTCAGGGTGAAATTACCGAACCACTCGCTCTGCCATCTCACCTCGGTTCTTTCTTTGTCGACTACTTTGAAAAATTGCTTCATGTAGGTCTCGGCATTAGCCTGAACCTGCTCTTTGGTTAGCATAGGGCGGGTGACCGAAGCACCGCTCGGGTCGCCGATTTGAGCCGTCCAGTCTCCTACGATGAGGATGACTTGGTGCCCCAGTTCCTGAAACTGGCGCAGCTTTCTCAGGGCTACCATATGTCCCAGGTGGATGTCGGGGAAACTGGGGTCAAATCCCTCTTTTAATCTTAGCTTTTTCCCCGAGCGCAACAGCTCTACCAGCTCTTCTTTAATGATGATTTCAGCTACCGCTCGCTCCAGCAGGTAGTTGGTGTCCTGACCGGCGGCTCTTTCTCCAGCGTTCATAATTTAGCCTCTATATTCGGCGAGCTTAATATGGCTCTGCCCCTTTTTACATCCTCGGCTATCTGTTTGGTCAGTGCCTCCACAGAGTCGAATTGCTTTTCGCTGCGGAGTCGCCCCATTATATCAATTTTTAGCTCATGTCCATACAGGTCACCACTGTAGTCAAGCACCAGAGCCTCTGTCGTGCGCTCACTGCCGGGGAAGGTGGGGCGTCTGCCGATATTGGTCATTGATTGATAGGCTTTATTATCGATGTAAATCCAGGTGGCGTAAACACCCTCGGCAGGCAGGGCCTGCTGGGAGTCTATATCGATATTGGCGGTAGGGAAGCCTAACTTGGCGCCCCGTCCGGCCCCGCTTATTACCGGCCCGCTCAGACTAAAGGGACGGCCCATCAGTTTGTGTACCTTTTTCATGTCGCCGTTAGCCAGTGTTTCCCTGATGGCCGTGCTGCTTACCACTTCGCCGTCCATAATCATCGGCGGGATAACGGTTACGCTGAAATCCATGTCCTTGCCCAGCGAGCGGAGGGTGTCAATGTTGCCCTCCCGGTGTTGTCCCAGGGCAAAATCAGGCCCGATTACCAGTCCGCGCATTCCGAGGTATTTCTTCAGGAGACTGAGAAACTGTCTTGGGCTAAGCTGAGCTAATTCGGGGGTAAAGGATAGGGGAATGACCGCCGCAACGCCTTCACTTTTAAGGAGACCGGTTCTTTGGTCGAGGTCGGTCAGGAACGGCAGCTTGGTGGCGGGTGATAGCACCTCCTGGGGATGCTGGTGAAAAGTTACCACTCCGCTGAGTAAGCCTTGCTTTTTGGCAGCATCTGTCAGCTGTGAAATCAGGTATTTATGACCGAGGTGAACCCCGTCGAAGACCCCGATGGTTAACAGCATATCTTTCTTGGGCGATAACCCGGCTAACTCTTCTTCTACTGACATAGTCTTTGATCCCGATAAGTAGGATTATCAACAAAATTAAAGCATCAGACAACCAAGGGATAAAAAAGATGGTTTAACCTTTCAATACTATCATAAGTCTATTTTGAGCGTCAATTAAATTGTAACTGGGCGCTTATCTGTTTTGACATGAGAGCATAAACTGCTGGACTAGGCCGGGTTGGGGTAGAGCGTAACAATGCCTTGGTGGGCTATATTCTTTAGGTGCCTGATTTTATGATATACTGAAACAACGCCAGCGTAGCTCAGGGGTAGAGCAGCGGTTTCGTAAACCGCCGGTCAAGAGTTCGAATCTCTTCGCTGGCTGTATTCGTTTCAGCGTTGTTTAGCCATGACTTGACGATAAACCACGTGGGCGTTATGCTAATTTCAGGAACTAGAGGAGCGGGTGAATGAGTAAGTTTATAGATAAATTAAAACAAGTTTCGCAGGTTGAGCCCCAGACTATGGGATTTAGAGCGGTTCAGAAGATTTCAGCAAAACCGGGCATGCTGCTCGTAGCTAGCTTGGCCCAGCCTGCTGTCAGCGGCCTGGCTGATTATGTAGTCGGGGCTGATGCGGTAATATTGCCTATCCCCAAAACAGGTTCGGGTAAAACCCTGTCAAAGGTGTCTCAGGCTGTGTCTGGTATTCCCTGGGGTGTGTGGTTAAAAGACGGGGCGAAGGGAGGAATAAATCAGGTAGCGCAGGCTGGCTGCGATTTTGTGATTTTTCCCGCGGCTAATACTTCTCTGGACATACTTCAAGATGATGACGTGGGTAAGATTTTGCAGGTGGAGGCATCACTCAGCGACAGTTTGCTGAGGACAATTGATGGATTGCCGGTAGACGCCGTGCTTATTACCGCCGAGCAGGCAGAAAAAGGTTCTCTGGTGTGGCATCACCTTATGCTCTTTCGGCGCTTTGCCAGTTTACTGACCAAGCCTTTGCTGGTGTTCGTCCCCTCCAGGGTTACCTCAAATGAACTTCAGGCGCTATGGGATGCCGGAGTGGATTGTGTAATCGTGGGTGTAGAAGCTGGGCAGCCGGCGGGAGGATTGAAAGAGTTGCGGCAGACAATTGATAAACTTGTCTCAACGCCATCACGCCGGCGGGGAAAAACAGAAGCTTTGCTGCCTTATATTAGTAGAGGCACGGATGTGGTAACTGATGAAGAGGAGGAAGAGGAGTAATTATTTCTTAACCAGTTTCTTTATCAGCCTTAGTTCGTCTCTGATTAGCCTCGGGAAAAGGAAATTATGCCTGACAACCTCTCTACCGACCTCGCCTAATCTTTTACTGACTGCCGGGTTCTGCAAAAGATAGACTATTTTCTGGGCACATTCCTCCACGCTGTTAACCAGGTAAGTGCTGAGTTCGCCGGGCATCTGGAGGGGAATGCCGCCGGCGTTACCGGCCACTACCGGGGTTTCTTTCCATAATGCCTCGGCTACCACTAGCCCAAAGCCTTCCCTGATTGATTTCTGTACAATCACATCGCTGGCTCTCTGAAAAGCGTTGACCTCCATATTGCCCACCCCGGTCAGGTTAGAAAAGATGAAGACATCAGGGTCTTTATTGGCTTCATCGCTGATGGCGGCATGCATATCCCATGCTTCGGGGTCGTCCGAGGCAAAGGTACCAATCAGGGCAAGCTGGAGACCGGGTATTTGTTCTTTAGCTAACTTGTAGGCGGCGATGGTGCCAAAGGGGTCTTTCCAGCGGTCAAAGCGGGATACCTGGGTGATAAGCAGACGATTGGAATCAAAGCCCAGGCTCTCCACCAGTTCCCGGCACACATATCTTTTGATGAACATATTCTTGGAGCTGAAGGCGCAAATAGCCGGTGCCATGGTGGCAACCTCGGTCAGGTTCAGGTCTCGGGGGATAAATTCCCTGGTGGTGAAAACAGCCGCATCATACTGCTCGATGTAAGGACGTAAGAAGTTCCATACCGTCTCATCCGGCTGTGAGCTATCTACATGACAGCGCCATATCCATTTCGAATTATTTTCCGGCAGGTAGTGGCGCAGGGCGGCGGGCTGGGGGTCATTTACTATAAAGACATCATAATTGGTATCGAGTTCGCTGGAATTGGTTAAATTATTAGTCTGGTATATCCTTTGTATGTTTTCCTTCTTGATTTCTTCAAACGGGGCGCCTTGCAGGGCATTATGCAGACCCTTGGTAATGGTAAAGAAGCGGCGGTCGCCGCGGATAATCTGCCAGTCGGCATTGATGCCTAAGGAACGTAATAGTGGAATATAGGAAACCAGCATTTCCGCCACTCCGCCGCCGAAGGGAGTGGAGTTGATGTGGCAAATACGGATTCCTTTCAGTTCGTCTACCAGGCTGGTAACTTCATCAATAAGCTCTCTGTCTACAACCATTCTGTACTTATTGATGTCGCTTATTCCCAACGAGATCTTATGCAGCATTTGACGAACTCCGTGCGTCTTTAAATACAGGATTGGGGGAAGGGCTGTAACTTGGCGTTGCTATGACTGAGAAAGTTGCCACGATTTTCCTTCAGTAGTTATCGCCGGGGCAATTACCATCTCAGCTTGGTGCATTTCTTGAATGTTACGCATGCCGCAGGTGCCCAATGCGGTGCGAATAGCCCCGACGAAGTTTTGACTGCCGTCAGTGACTGAAGTGGGGCCGAAGAGGATTTGCTCTAATGGGACGGTGGTGCCCACTTTTATGCGGGTACCTCTGGGGAGTGCCGGGTGCGGATGGGACATACCCCAGTGATAGCCAAGCCCCGGAGCCTCCTTGGCTTGAGCGAAAACAGAGCCTATCATTACCGCGTCAGCCCCGGCCACAAAGGTCTTACATATGTCTCCGCCTTTACGGAAGCCGCCGTCGGTAATTATCGGTACATATTTGCCGGACTCTTTAAAATAGGCATCTCTGGCCGCGGCGCAGTCAATGGTGGCGGTTATCTGGGGGACACCAATGCCGAGTACTTCCCTGGTGGTACAGGCCGCGCCCGGTCCGACGCCTACCAGAACTCCGGCGATTCCGGTTCTCATCAACTCCAGACAGGCGTTGTAGCTTACACAGTTACCAACAATTATGGGCATAGGTATGGATTGGCTGAGTTCAGGGAAGATTAGTCCCCGGTAGCTCTTGGAGATATGTCGGGCAGTGGTGACCGTGGACTGAACTACAAAAATGTCCGCCTTAGCTTCAGCGACTATAGGAGCCAGCCGCTTGGTATTGGCCGGTGCCACGGAAACGGCACATATGGCTCCTCCCTTTTTAATCTCTTGTATCCGTTCACCAACTAGGTTATCCTTAATAGGTTGGGCATATATTTTTTGGAGTAGAGGGGTGACCTGGTCATTAGGCGCCTGAGCAATCTCATTTAATATCTCCCGGGGATTGTCATACTTGGTCTGGATTCCTTCCAGATTGAGAACAGCAAGACCACCTAGCTTACTCATCAGAGTGGCGAAAGTGACATCAGTAACGGCATCCATAGCCGCCGCTAAGACAGGAATGGAGAAGGTGAAGTTTTCTATCTTGAAATCGATGTTTGTCTGGTCCGGGTTGACCGTGGTGTCTCCTGGAACTATAGCTACTTCATCGAATCCGTAAGAGCGCCTTAATTGTTTAAATTTAGGGGTTGCCATTTTGCCGTCCTTTTTAAGTAAAAACTATAGCAAAATTGTTGCTTCAAAGTCAATAAAGGCTGGTATGGTACTTGCGAAGTATTAAACACAGGAACATTAGTGATTCAGACCCTTGACATTGATGCTAGTGTGTTTTATATTAATCCGTATACGTAGGAGTCCGATGTATACTTAAGTACCGGGACTTATGAAACGCAGGGAAAATAACGGTAAAATACCGATAAAAATTGAACAGTTAGCTGTCGGCTATGAATTCCCTCCGAGCATTTTTGAGTTGGAGCCTGTAGTCGTTTCTAAGTATCTGGAGGCAGTAGGCGTAAAAAACTCAAAAGCACCGGAGGTAGTACCGCCAATGGCGATAGCCGCGTATACGATGGGTGTAGTGGCAGAGGCGATGGCTCTGCCAGCTGGCACTATACACGCATCGCAGGAAGTTGAGTTCTTTAAGGTGGTGCCGGTGGGAGCTACCATAGACTGTCGTGGCCGGGTAGCCCAGAATATAAATCGTGGTCAATTGAACCTGTTATCAATTGAGCTTGAAGCTCTGGACCAGGACCAGGAGAAGGTCTTATCAGGGCGAGCTACTCTGGTTATATCCAGCTAGGAATTCGAGAGGGATTTCTGTCTTGGACAAAGAATTGAAATTATCAGACCTGCATGAAGGAGATGAACTTTCTTCGCTGGTTAAGCATATCAGGCAGGAGGATATTAACCGGTATGCTGAAGCCAGCGGCGATTTTAATCCCATCCATATAGATGAAGACTTTGCCGCCCAAACCCCGCTAGGTGGTACTATTGCTCACGGCATGCTCGTTCTTGCCTATGTATCTGAAATGATGACAGCAGCTTTTGGTGAAAACTGGCTCTCCGGGGGCAAGCTTTCAGTGCGTTTCAAAGCACCCGCTCGTCCTGAAGACACCCTGACTATTACTGGTAAAATTGATTCTATTGAGCATAAAGAGGGTATTTCCTATGCGAATTGTGGTGTGGAGACTCACAGCCAGAATGGGGAGACGATAGTTACCGGCAAGGCAACTGTCAGGTTTTGCTCATAGTCCTATGACAAGGAGAACTATTTAATGAGAGAAACTAATCGTCCGGTAAGAGTGGCTCTGGATGCGATGGGTGGGGATTTTGCCCCCGAGGAGATAGTTAAGGGTGCAGTTTTAGCGGCAGAGAAGGATGATGTGGAGGTTATGCTGGTCGGTCCCCCAAGTGCAGTTGAGTCCGAACTTACCAAGTATAATGTCTCCAGGCTGCCTCTCCATTGCGTTGAATCTGATGGCTTTATCAATGAAGACGAGTCTCCTGCCCAGGCGCTCAGTCGCCGACCTAATGCCTCGATAGCCAAGGCGTTTAAGATGGTGAAGGCGGGGGAGGCTGACGCGGTGGTTGGGGCGGGTTCTACCGGAGCACTGGTTACCAGCGCTATCCGCTCTATGGGCCTGGTGGAAGGAATAGAGCGTCCCGTGGTGGGCGGGCCCTTTTTTGGTATTGCTCCCAATACTATATTGATGGATTGCGGTGTCAATGTTGACCCCAAGCCAAGTCACCTGTTGACCTTTGCGGTGGTAGGTTCTATTTACGCTAAGAGGTTACTGAATATCGATAATCCCACGGTAGCTCTACTAAATATCGGGGCTGAAGAGAACAAAGGTAATAAATTGACCAGGGAAACCTATCCGCTTCTCCAGAAGAGCGGTTTGAATTTTATTGGTAATGTAGAGGGCAACGAAGTTCTGAGCGGTCGGGCTAATGTCATTGTCTGTGACGGCTTTGTGGGTAACATACTGATCAAATTCGGCGAAGGTGGCATAGACATTATTAAAAATGTACTGAGAAACAAGATAAATTCCTACCCCTTATTGAGGATGTTTAAAAAACCGTTCAGGGTTATGAGCTCGGCGATGTTTGGTGATAATGGTGTTGGTGGTGGTGGTGGGGTTGGTGATGGACTTATCTGGGGGGTTAATGGTATTGCCTTGAAAATACACGGGGCGAGCCAGGCCCCGGATGTGGCTAAAAAAATAGCCCAGGCCAAACTGGTGGTGGATATGGATTTAATCTGCTCCCTGAAATCAGAGTTAACTACAATTAGAAGTCAGCTTAATTTGTGAAAGGAGTGGTAATGCCTTCTGTCGAAGAGAATTTAAAGAATATTGTAATCAAGATTGTACATTGTGATGAAGAGGTTCTTACTCCTACCAGTACCTGGCAGGATATAAAGGCCGACTCCTTGGATTTGGTTCAGGTGATGGTGGCGGTGGAGGATACCTTTGACATTGAAGTGCCCGATGAGGACATCAGCGATCTGAAGAACCTGGGGGACTTCGTTCAATATATTGAAAACCGAGTGGCTGAGAAGGGTAGCGCCTGACGGCGGTACGCCTCCGCTAACTGATAGCTCTGTGATATTAGCAGAGCTATAGTTTTGAAATTTACTGGAGAAGAAGTATGGATAAACCACGAGTAGTTATTACCGGCATAGGTGCTGTTACGCCACTGGGGTTGAATATAGACGAATTCTGGGCAGGATTAGCTGCCGGGAAGTCGGGCATCGATTATATAACCTATTTTGATACCAGCAATTACCAGGTAAAGGTGGATGCAGAGGTAAAAGGCTTCGACCCGGCTCAATATATTGATTTAAAGATAGTTGACCGCACTCCCCGGTCGGTTCATCTGGCGATTACGGCGGCTGATGAAGCCATGAAAATGGCCAGGCTGGATATGGCTAAAGAGCAGGCGGAGCGGGTAGGCATTATTACTTCTACCATGATAGAGAATGATTATATTATCAAAGGGTTTGAGACTCTTCGGGAGCGTGGTCCGCGACGAGGCGACCCGCTGTTTATTACCAAGGTAAGCCCGGCCGTAGTATCTTCCCAGATAGGTATATTAATTGGTGCTAAAGGTCCCAATTCCAGTGTGAACAGCCTTTGTGCCAGCGGTGCCGATGCTATTGGTAATGCTTTAAATCATATTCGCCTGGGGCATGCCGATGTTATGATAAGCGGCGGCGCCGATGCGTCTCTGGAGGCAACGGCTATCGCTGGCCTGAATATGCTGGGGGCATTATCGCGGTCAACTACCCCGGATAAGGCGTCCCGACCCTTTGACCTCAACCGTAATGGCTTTGTCTACGGTGAGGGGGCGGGTATCGTGATATTGGAAACTCTGGAGCATGCCCGGAAGCGGGGAGCGCCTATTCTGGCTGAAGTAGCCGGTGCCGGCTGGTCTTTTGATGCTTATGATGCCACGGCTCCCCAGCCCGACACGCAGGCTCTGGCGATAAGCCTTGCCCTGCAGGATGCCGGGGTAAAGCCGGAAGAGGTTGATTATATCAATGCCCACGGCACCAGCACCAAGCTGAACGATTCCTGCGAGACTACGGCGATTAAGACTGTTTTCCAAGACTATGCTTACCGGCTGCCCGCAAGCTCCAACAAGTCCATGTTTGGACATATCATCGCGGCGGCGGGTGCGGTGGAGGCGGTTGCCTCGGTGCTGACCATCAAGAACGGCCTTATCCCCCCCACGATAAATTATGAGACCCCTGACCCTGAGTGCGACTTGGATTACGTGCCCAATGTTGCCCGCCCGGCAGAGGTAAATGTTTGTTTATCCAATAGCTTTGGCCTGGGCGGCAACAACTGCTGCCTGGTAATCAAGAGTTTCAGGGAGAAATAGTATGGCTTCTTTAGAACTGGAAGGCAAAGTATCGCTGGTAACCGGCGCGTCTCGTGGCTTGGGCAGGGCGCATGCTCTGAAGCTGGCCAGCCTCGGTGCTAAAGTGGCGGTCAATTATGTGAATATAGAGGGGGAGTCTAACGAGGCTGATGCCGGTGAAGTAGTCAAGACCATAACCGGTCAGGGTGGCGAGGCTATCGCCGTGGAGGCGGATGTCAGGAATGCGGCAGCGGTGAAGGCTATGGTAGATAAGGTGGTGGAGCAGTGGGGTAAAATTGATATCCTGGTGAATAACGCCGGCATTACCCGGGATAATTTGTTATTGAGGATGTCGGAAGAAGCCTGGGACGATGTCATTGATATCAATTTAAAGGGTGCCTTTTTGTGCACCAAGTTTGCCTTGCGCTCCATGATGAAGCAGAGATGGGGGCGCATTATTAATGTGTCCTCAATTTCCGGCGTAATGGGTACCGCCGGACAGGGTAATTATTCGGCGTCTAAAGGTGGCGTAATTGCCTTTACCAAGAGCATGGCTCGCGAGATAGGCTCCCTGAACATAACGGTCAATGCTATTGCCCCCGGCTTTATTACTACCGATATGACGGATAAGCTGTCCGATGACAGAAAAGACGCTATCATGGCGATGATTTCATTAAAGCGCTTTGGTGAGCCGGAGGATGTATCCGACTTGGTGGCTTTCCTGGCGAGTGACCGGGCGAGCTACATCACCGGGCAGGTTATCGGCATCGACGGCGGGATATAGTCGGGCGGATTTCACTAATACGCCTCTTCCCTTTCCCACTTGAGCAGACTGTTTTAACTCATCGCTTAACCGTGGCTGGCAGCCGCCAGTATAGACGAGTGTAGATATAGTAAGTTATAATAGCTGAGTTGGGGAAGAGCCATGCCCATCCTTTATGTTGTAGCTACCCCTATTGGTAATTTAGAGGACATTTCCTTGCGTGCCCTTCGTATTCTGCGTGAAGTGAAGCTGATTGCTGCCGAGGATACACGCCGGACGAAACGGTTGCTGGCTACTTATGATATTAAGACTCCGATGACCAGTTACCATGAGCGTAATAAATTGTCTAAGCTGGATTATATTTTAGATTCCCTGGCCGCCGGAGATGTGGCTCTTGTTTCTGACGCCGGGACGCCGGGCATGTCCGACCCCGGTTATGAGCTGATTGTGGCGGCAAGTGAGCGAGGCATCCCGGTCGTCCCTATTCCCGGTCCTTCGGTGGCTATCACGGCGCTGGTTGTCTCCGGACTGCCTACGGACAGGTTTGTCTACCTGGGCTTTTTGCCTCACAAGACCGGTGGCCGACAGCGCTTACTTAAATCGGTTGCTGAGGAGCAGGGCACTATGGTACTCTTGGAGACTCCTCATCGCCTGCTGGCGGCGCTTAATGATATACGGCTGACTCTTGGCGACAGGAGAATAGCGGTTTGTCGTGAGCTGACTAAGATTCACGAGGAGGTTTTCCGGGGGACGGTAAGCCAGGCGATTGAGTACTTTACCGAGCCGAGAGGGGAGTTTACTCTGGTTATCGAGGGCAAGAGAGGTAAGGATAAGCCATTGTTAACCGCAGATATTGAAGAGCGATTGCATCAAATGCGGCGCTCCGGGATAACGGCTAAAGAGGCAATAGCTAGGGTAGCCGCCGAAACCGGTTTATCAAAGAAAGAGCTTTACCGGGCCTGGCTTAGTGTATCCTGAGGGTTTTCGGTAATAAGGAGGGAGTAAATGCATCTTGGATGTATATCTTTAGGAGAAGCCCAGTGCGATGGTTGCCATCGCGCCATACCATACCCTGAACGCTATTTAGTCGTTGATGAGAAGGATGGCGTTGAGGTTCAAGAAGGTGAAGAGGGTGTGAAAGTACGCTATTGTGTCGACTGCTGTTTAAAGAAGGGTTATGCCAGTTACAAAATGGAGAAGGGAGAAGAAATACTGACCTTCTTCCCCAGGTGAGTTTTACGAGGCAATAGATTGTGAGCGAGAGAATTTTTATAGGCGTTGCCTGGCCTTATGCTAATGGTTCGCTGCACCTGGGGCAGATTGCCGGAGCCTATCTACCGGCGGACATTTTTGCCCGTTACCACCGTATCAGGGGTAATGAGGTGCTGATGGTATCCGGCTCGGACCAGCACGGCACGCCGATAACTATCAAGGCTGAGCAGGAGCAGACGACGCCGGCGGAGATAGCCGCCCGGTATTATCGGGAGTTTGGCGAATCGTGGGCTAAACTGGGTATTTCCTTTGATTTATTTACTACTACCGGCACGGCCAATCACGCTGAGGTATCGCAGGATATCTTTCTCAATCTGCTGGAGAAAGGCTATATTTATAAAGACATCGTGTCTCAGCCGCTCTGTCCCCAGTGTCAGCGCTTTCTGCCCGACCGCTATATTGAGGGCACCTGTCCGTTTTGTGGTGTGGTGGGGACAAGAGGCGACCAGTGTGACGAGTGCGGTAAGCCGTTAAACCCGGCTGACCTGATTGAGCCGCACTGCCGTATCTGTGGTACTACTCCCGAGTTCCGGGATTCCGAGCACTTCTTCCTGAAATTGAGCGCATTCCAGGATGAGCTTGCCCAATGGGTGGAAAAACAGAAAAAGAAAGGGCAGTGGCGCCCCAATGTCTATCAACTCACCCGGCGCTACCTGAAGGAAGGGCTCAGGGACCGGGCGATAACCCGTGATATCGATTGGGGGGTTCCGGTGCCGGTTGAAGGCTTTGAAAATAAACGCCTCTATGTGTGGTTTGAGGCGGTCATCGGCTACCTCTCGGCGGCTAAGGAGTGGGCTAAGTCCGGCGGGGATAAGGAGAGATGGAGCTCTTTCTGGCAGGATAATGAAACAAGGAGCTACTACTTCATCGGCAAGGACAATATCCCCTTTCATACCCTCATCTGGCCGGCGATGCTTATCGGCTATGGCGGGCTTAATTTACCCTGGGATGTGCCGGCCAACGAGTTCTTGACCATTGAGGGCAGGAAGCTTTCCACCAGCCGCAACTGGGCGGTCTGGCTGCCCGACTACCTCTCGCGCTACGACCCCGACCCGCTGCGTTATCTGCTGGCTATCAATATGCCGGAGACAGGCGATACCGATTTCTCCTGGCGGGAGTTTGTCCGCCGCAACAATGACGAACTGGTGGCTACTTACGGCAACCTGGTCAATCGGGTGCTTACCTTTGTCTATAAGAATTTTGACGGCGGTGTACCCGAACACAGTAAATATAGTGAGATTCGTGAATATCTGGACGATTTGGCTAAAGATATGCGCCCTGATTATTTGGGCAAGGGTGTTATCGATGACCGCAGCGTGAATATGATTGAAGATACCAAGATGTACTTTAAAGAAGTGGGAGCGGAGCTGTCACAGTGCCATTTCAAACAGGCAATAATGAAGGCTATGTATATCGCCCACGAGGCAAACCGCTACCTGGATGAAAAATCACCCTGGAAAGTGATTAAAGAAGACCGGCAGGCGGCGGCTGATGCACTATATGTCACCATCTACGTAATTGCCCAGCTAAAAACGATGCTTTATCCCTTCTTACCCTTTAGCTCCCAAAGGTTGCATGAATTTCTTGGTTTTGCGGGCAGTGTAGAGAAAAGCGGCTGGCAACTGCATTCTCCGTTGCCGGGGCAGAAGCTGTTACCTCCTGAGCCCCTGTTCGCCAAACTGGATGATAGTTTAGTTGAGGAGGAAACGGCTCGCCTGGGGCATACTCCATCTTCGTAGTTACTTTGCCGGTAATTAGGGGGGAATCCTGCAGTTAAGCGAGATTTATAAACCTGTTCAGAAAGATTTAGCCAGGGTAGACGACGAACTGGGCTTGGTCAGCAAGGTTAGTTTTCCCTGGCTGGCGGAGTTGCTGGGCTATAGCCTGAAGAGCGGGGGCAAGGGGATTCGTCCCGCGCTTACGCTGCTCTGTGGCAAGCTTTACCGCTACAACCTTGATACCCTTTTGCCTATGGCAGCCGCCGTAGAACTCCTGCACGTGGCTACTCTGGTTCATGACGACGCTATTGACAAGTCGCCGGTGCGGCGGGGCAGAGCGACCATCTTTAAGGTGTGGGGTGAGGATAAAGCGGTGCTGCTGGGCGACTATCTGTTTGCCAAGGCCGGCGAGCTTACCGCTACTACCCGGAATTTGTCAGCCATAAAGCTTTTTGCGCAGACCCTCAGGACTATTTCAGCAGGAGAGCTGGAGCAGATATTCAACGCTTTTAGTCTGGAGCAGGCCTACGAGCAGTATATCCATAGGATTGCCTGTAAAACGGCGGCCCTCTTCATCCTGGCTACGGAGTCCGGTGCCGTTTTAAGCGAGGCACCGGAGGCATCGGTCAAGATATTAAGTGAGTATGGTTACAATTTAGGCATTGCCTTTCAAATCGTTGACGATATTCTGGATTTTGTCGGGACAGAGGCAGAAGTAGGGAAGCCAATAGGTTCGGATTTAGCTCAGGGCACCCTGACTCTGCCGTCGATGCTTCTTCTGGAGCGCTATCCAAATGATAATCCGGTAAAAAAGCTGTTTCAGCAGAGGGATAGTCATGAGGCGATAAACCTGGCGATAGAGCAGGTGCGCAACTCGTCGATTATCGAAGAATGCTATGCTACCGCCGCCGATTACTGCGCCAGGGCACGCCGCAACCTTGACCAGTTGCCGGATAAGGCTAGCCGCCAGTCATTAGTAGATATCACCGACTACGTGGTCCAGCGGAAGAAATAGTAAGTACCGGCGATTAAGAAGTGGCAGGGGCTTCTAGCGGGGGTGATGGTGTGGGTTTGTTGAATAGTGCCTCTAAGGCATCACTCTCCAGTGTTTCCTGGGTGATGAGGCTTTCCGCAATTTGGACTAATTTCGGCTTATTTTCAGTTAGAATCTTTCTGGCTACATCGTGGGCGTGCTTGATAATAGTACGAATCTCCTCGTCAATCTGCTTGGCTACTTTCTCACTGTAGTTTCTTTGCTCGGATATTTCGCGGCCGAGAAAGACCATCTCCTCTCTGTGTCCGAAGGTTCGTGGTCCCAGATTGTCACTCATGCCGTACTCGGTTACCATTTTGCGGGCAAGCTTGGTGGCTTCTTCAATATCATTTTGAGCCCCGGTTGTTATTTCGTTGAAAATTAATTCCTCGGCAGTGTGGCCAGCCAGTAAGGTAGCCAGCAGATCATTAAATTGGGAACGGGTTAGCAGGTAGCGGTCTTCGGTAGGTAAAAGTCGGGTATAGCCACCGGTGATACCTCGAGCCACTATGGAGATTTTATGTACCGGGTCGGCGTTAGGCAGCATTTTAGCTACCAGGGCATGGCCTGACTCATGATAAGCGGTGATTTCCTTCTCCTTGGGGCTTATTCTCCGGCTTTTCCTTTCCGGGCCGGCAATTACACGGTCGATGGATTCTTCAAGTTCCTCCGCCTCAATAGTTTTTTTGGCACGTCTGGCAGCCAGAATAGCAGCTTCATTGACCAGATTAGCCAGGTCAGCGCCGCTAAAGCCGGCAGTCTGTTTGCCGAGCGTCTCTAAATTAACTGATTCATCTAGCGGTTTGCCGTTGGTATGAACTTTGAGGATGGCGGTTCGACCATTAATATCAGGGAGGTCCAGAATTACCCGCCGGTCAAAACGACCGGGACGGAGTAACGCCGGGTCGAGTATGTCAGGTCGGTTGGTAGCCGCGAGAACAATCACACTGGTATTAGTGTCGAAGCCGTCCATCTCCACCAGAATCTGGTTGAGGGTTTGCTCCCTCTCGTCGTGGCTGCCGCCCAGCCCGGAACCGCGGTGGCGTCCTACCGCGTCAATCTCGTCAATGAAGATAATGCATGGCGTATTGCGCTTGGCCTGTTCAAACAGGTCGCGTACTCTTGAGGCGCCGACGCCGACAAACATCTCCACGAATTCACTGCCGCTGATAGAAAAGAAAGGTACCCCGGCTTCACCGGCGATGGCTCGAGCCAGTAGCGTTTTGCCGGTACCCGGCGGACCTACCAGTAGCATACCTTTCGGGATTCTGGCACCCAGGACCTGGAACTTCTCTCGCGACTTGAGGAAGTCTACTACTTCGTGCACTTCCTGTTTGGCTTCCTCTACCCCGGCGACATCATCAAAGGTTACCGTTGGTGTATTAGCCGGGAACAGTCTGGCTCGACTGCGGCCGAAGCTGAGAGCCTGGCTATTGGCTCCCTGTGCCCTGCGGAACAGGAAGAATAGCAGAGCACCCAGCAGGATAAGGGGCAGGAAGTTTAACAGTACATTACCCCAGTCGATTCCTGATGACCCCTTTATCTCAACTACTACGCCTTCCAGTGCCAGACCTTCAATTTCATAGATATTGGCGTTGTATTCTTTGAATGTCTTCAGCTCGGTGCCATCAGTAGTTGTGATGAGTATCTCCTCACCTTCCACGAAAATACTCTCAATCTGACCCGTCTGCGACATAGCTATGGCTTTGCTCAGAGGTATTTCCTCCGGTTTATTGGTGGTGGGTATGAGAAAAGAGAAGAGAGCTACCGCTGCCAGCAGGATAGCTATATATATTATGCTGTTACGTTGGAAATTAGGCCTCATCCTTTACCCCACTCGGCAATTAAAATTAGCTTGAACCACCTATATATTAACTATAACATTATACCAGAACTAATTGTAAATAGGAAAAATTAGCTACGGTTTATGGTGGGGGCTTGAGATTAGCTTGCTTTCAGCAGGGTATTATAGGTTGTTTGCAGGAGAAGGGCATCCTCTTCCAGATTAGGGCTTTCGCAGATTACAATACCCCTGGCATCATAGTCTTTTAGGGCCTGGAGAAATTCAGTATACTGGAAATCCGAATCTTTCAGGTTCAGGTGTTTCAATTCTCCCCTCGCACCGAAAGAAATGCCTGAGATATGGATATGCATATCGTCAAGGGCAGTCCTGCCTAGGGATTCTTCAAGCTGCTGCAGGATGGCGATAAACTCCGGGTAAGAATTGTATTTTCCCGTCCGGGCGTGCCAGTGGGCGAAGTCTATGCAGGGCGCTACGCCTTCCAGCTCGTTACATAGTTGAAACACTTCGTCCAGAGTCCCGAATTGAGAGGGCTTGCCCATAATCTCGGGTCTCACCTGTACCCGGTTGCCCTCCTTTTTAAGCTGGCTTATTACCTCTCCCAGGTGATATTTTACGGTGCTATAGGTTTTCTCCGGGGGGTCGTCAAGGTAAAAGGCAGCGTGGAAGGTGATGCTGCCAGCTCCGCACCAGGCGGCGACACGGGCGGTTTGTAAGATTCTATCTTGGCTAGCCTTTATTTTGGCCGGCTCGCGGGCGTTCAGGTTAATGTAGTAGGGGCCGTGAGCTGATAACTTTACTCCATTCTTGGTAGCCGCTTCCGCTACCAGCCGGGCGCTCTCTGCCCCCATTCTTACTCCCTGGACAAATTCCATCTCCATGCAACCCAGGCCGAGTTCCCTGATTTGTTCGATGCCTGATACCGTGGAACGTGTCTCGGCGCTGTGGGGAGTACCGCCGGTTCCGAAGAGAAGTTCTGCCATTTTTCCTGCCCAGGCGACCTTTCAGATGTGATGCTGTACATAATATAGCATCGGGTGGCTAAAATCAAAATTCACCGGGGTGCTGGCGCTTTAGCCTGCCGTCGTTGTGCTATAATATGGTTGGACTTTTATCTGCGGAGGGATTGGTTCTGGAAGCACTTGATATAGCGCGTCAGGCGGTAGAGATAGCCAGTGATAAACAGGCTTCAGATATCCTGCTGCTGGATGTGCGGAAGGTATGTAGCTTTGCCGATTTTTTTGTGATTTGCAGCGGTGAGAGTGAGCGACAGATTAAGACCATATATGGCGAAGTTGAGCATGTGCTAAAAAAAGCAGGCATTCTGCCTCTCCACCACGAGGGTACTATAGATTCGGGGTGGCTCCTCATTGATTTCGGCAATGTCATTGTCCATATTTTCGCTACCCTGGAGCGGGAGTATTATCATCTGGACGGGCTGTGGGAAAAAGCTACCCCGGTGGTCAGGATTCAGTAGCCGGATTTAAGTTTCTCTTTGATAGTTATAGATTTCAGCCTCGGTAAAGAACAGCTTTATTTCTCTGTTGGCAGTCTCCACGGCATCGGAACCGTGGACGGTATTGTGTTCAATATCCAGGCCAAAGTCGCCCCTGATGGTACCCGGTTCAGCCTGGGCCGGGTCGGTGGGTCCCATTATTTTTCTGATGGAATCTACCGCTCCCTCGCCCTCAAAGACAGCGGCGACAATCGGGCTGGAGGTAATGTAGTTTACTAGGTTGGCAAAGAAGGGCTTGTCCCGGTGGATGTCGTAGTGCTTTTGGGCCAGTGCTTGGTCCATGTGGAGCATCTTGATGGCTACCAGCTTGAGCCCCCGACTCTCCAGGCGCCCGATGATAGTGGCGCCCAGTCCTCTCTGCATACCGTCTGGTTTGATTAGAACAAGAGACCTTTCCATAACTTAAACTCCTTAAATTCAGCAATTACGAGGGCTTGATAAGCTCCTCCAAATCATTCACACTTACTTCTTCCAGCGTGTCCACGATGAGGTCGGCGGCCGCCAGGCTGTCGGCGGGGTGGGTGTTGGTCACGGCTAGGCAGTGCATACCGGCCCTTTTGGCGGCGGTAACTCCGGCGACGGCGTCCTCAATGACAATGCAGTTCGCCGGTTCAACCCCCAGTTTCCGGGCGGCGAGTTCAAAGCCCTGCGGGTCAGGTTTGCCTTTAGTGACATCCTTGTCGCTGATAATAGCCTGGAAGCAGCTATCTATACCCAGGCTGCGGGTGAGCAACTCGATGTTTGCCATCGGTGCCGATGAAGCCAGCGCCATTTTGAACTCGTGTTCTTTAAGCGACTTTACGAGTGCTATCACCCCGGGTAGCGGCTGGATGTGCTGTCCTATCCTCTGGCGGAAACCCTCCTCCTTTTCCCGTGAGATAGCCTCTATTAATTCCTGAGAGGTGTCTTCCCCCAGCGTACTTTTAATTATGGTGTCATTTCGCTGACCGAAGGAATGCCTGAAATCTGCTTCGGTGAATTTTACTCCTCTCTTGCCTAATGCTTCCTGCCACGCTTTCAGGTGATAGGGAGCAGTATCCACGATTACTCCGTCCATGTCCCAGATAACCGCCCTGGTTTTACCTCCGGGCATTGCCTTCTGGCTTTTCCTGCTTATTGCTGTTTTCAGCCGGGAGGTGGTCTAGGACAAACATGGTACCGGTAGCTTCGGCTATCAGGGTGCCGTCTTTTAAGGTGATGGTCGCTTCGATGGTGAGCAGTTTTTTTTCATTGTTGGCTATTGTTGACGTGATGATAAGCGGCTCGCCCACTACGGCGGGGCATCTCAATCTGGCTTGCATCCGGGCGGTGACACAGCTCATCCCGGCAAATATGGAGGCATAGCCCATCGCCTCATCAAGGATGGTGAATAGAATACCGCCATGGACAATGTCGGCCCAACCCTGGTGATTCTGGTGAGGAGTGAACTCCGCCCGGGCGGTTTTGCCGTCCCACTCAAACTTTAATTTCAGTCCGATGGGATTATCTTTGCCACAGCCAAAGCACATATCCCATCCCTTGCTGGTATCAACTTTTATTTTAGGCCCGATCTTCATTTTGCTTTCCCCTCTCTGATTGTGAATTTGTGTTTGGGTTGGGTAATGGGTGGTCGTCTCAGATATAGTGGCTGTAAGGTGGACGGGTCGTCGTAATCACCTGCTGCCAGTCGCTGTTGTCCCAGCTCGGCTAAAAAGCCGGCTCGCCGCAATCTGGTGGCTGGGGTGGCTATTACCGCTCTTTCCTTGAGCAGCTTCTTTAGCTGGGTGGCCACGAGCGGTGTAAATTCACCGCAGAACAGGGTTGGAGTACTTACCTGCGAGCACAGCGTGTCAATGGTGGTAATATGTTCCGCCGCCAGCTGGCGCCACTTTTTATGGTGGCTCTGGTAAAGGGCTGTGGCGATTTCGCCCCGGCCGGCATTGAATATCGGGCAGACAGGCAGTCCGGTGGCGGCATGCGGGTAGGCGGCTACTTCCAGGCTGCCGATGCCCACGATAGGGACTCCCAGGCTGAAGGCGAGCCCCTTGGCGGTGCTGACGCCGACTCGCAATCCGTTAAAACTCCCCGGTCCCCGGGCGACGATGATGCCGTCAATCGACTGCAGGCTGGCGCCAATCTGGCTCAGCAGGTGGGTGAGATTGGGCAGCAACTGGACAGAATGGCTTTGTTCGCAGTGCCAGGTCAGTTCTGCCCGCACTTCGTTATCTTGAGTTAGGGCTAGGCTGGCTATGTTCGTTGAAGTATCTATGGCTAACTGCATTAGCTGTTAAGGCCTTTCTATTAGTCGAGGGAGAAATCCTTGAGTTGCCCCAGCAATTCCCGGTAGCGTTTGCCGCTGGGTTTGATTAAAAAGCGGCGCTCGGTATCGCCCAGAAAGCTTATTTGAATTGCCAGGTGTTCCGGCGGTAGCACACTCAGTCCCTTCTCCGCCCATTCCACCACGCAGACACCGTTGCCGTAAAGATAATCATCCAGTCCCAAATCCGCAATCTCCTCTATATGGTCGAGCCGGTACAGGTCGATGTGGTATAAAGGCAGCCGGCCGTACAGCTCCCTCATGATGACGAAGGAAGGGCTGAGCGTGTATTCTTTGATGTTCAGTCCCCAGGCGATGCCCTGGGTCAGGCAGGTCTTGCCGGTGCCCAGGTTGCCGACCAGTAGGTAAATGTCGCCGGGCTGTACCAGCTCACCGAGGCGGGCACCGAGTTGTCGGGTCTGCTCCGGGCTGTGGCTGGTTAGCTGAAGCTGGCTTATGGATTTGGTTGGCGTCATCGTCGGGTAAAGTGCTCCCATCCTGTCTGGTGCAGTTCAATCGGGTTGCCTGCATTATCGACTACGGTTACCTCGTTTGGTTCATCGGCGGTAATCTCGCCGATTTTGCTTATCGGGCAGGGGGCGATGGCTTTTACCCTGGCAATGACTTCGTCGCTGCCGGTAAACAGGAGCTCGTAGTCCTCGCCACCCGATAGCGCCAGTTCCTGAGCCCGGTCACCAAAGCTGTCTTTAAGCAGGGATAAAACAGGGATTTGTTCAACCTCGATACGGGCGCTGACCCGGCTGGCTTTACAGATGTGGTTAAGGTCGGCTACCAGCCCGTCGCTGATGTCTATCGCCGTTGTTACCCCGCGCTCTAAGAGTATTTGCCCTTCGACTATCCTGGGGATGGGGTGCAGGAAAGCCCCCTGGAAACTGGTGGTCGCCTCCGGGTCAAAAGAGAGTTTTTTGGTGAGCATCTCCCAGCCGGCGGCGGCATTCCCCAGGTGTCCGGTAACCGCTACTTTCTCGCCCGGCCTGGCTCCCGAGCGGGTGAGTACCGGCTTGTCCTGACCGGCGGTACTGCCGAAAACGCTAATCGTGATAAAGACTATCGGGGCGCGGCTGGTATCGCCGCCGACTATCATTGTGTCGAATTGCTGTGCCAGTTCAATCATCCCCTGGTAGAGGGAGGTAACATTGACTACCTCGGTATTATCGGGTAGGGCGAGGGACACCAGGGCGTATCTGGGGATGCCGCCCATCGCGGCGATATCGCTCAGGTTAG
>CAZLFC010000010.1:1496-22309 GCA_964558705.1 uncultured Dehalococcoidales bacterium | reverse complement strand
CGGGGATAAACTTGGCGCGTGAACTAATTAAAAAGAGAGTTAATCCATATAACCAAGCTCTTTTATCCTGGCTATGACCCTGGCGACACTTTCCTCCAGCGACTCCTGGTCACTCTCTATCACAACTTCGGGGTTAAGCGGTTCTTCATAGGGGTCGGAGACGCCGGTGAAGTTCGGTATCTCCCCGGCCAGGGCCTTCTTATACATGCCTCTGGTATCCCGTTTAATGCAAACCTCCACCGGGCATTTGACATAGATTTCCACGAAGTTGCCTGTCTCTTGCCGGGCATAATCTCTGAGTTCCCGGTAGGGAGAGATAAAAGAGGTGAGCACCATAATCCCGTTTCTGGTGAGCAGTCCGGCCAGGAAGGCGGCTCTCCTTATATTTTCGTCCCTGTCTTCCTTGGAAAATCCCAGCTCCTTCCACAGGTGCTTCCTGATGATGTCACCGTCCAGTCTTTCGGCTTTAAGCCCTCGCTTGCGTAACTCATCGGCCGTGGCGTCGGCTATACTGGATTTCCCCGAAGAGGGCAGCCCGGTAAACCATAGCGTAACTCCCTTTTGCTGCATAAGAAAACCTCCAGGCGGTTTATATTATTACCTTGACTATAGTCCATATGCCTAGAGCTAAGGCTAAAATGGCAATTGCTATTCTCAGCTTGGGGCCGTGGAAGCGACTGGTAATCTGTGGTCCCAAAGTGGCCGCGATGCCGGCGCCGATGGTAAGGGCGATTGCTAGGTTCCAGGTAAAACCGGGGTGAAACAGCATATAACCAATAAAAGCGGCAATGCAAATTGGGGCTTCAGACAGGGTAGTGATACCGACAGCATTCTTGCTATCTATGCCGGATATAATCTGACCGGTGGATACCACCGGGCCGAATCCGCCCCCGCTCATTGCCTTGTTAAAGGAGCTGATGAGTCCTACCACCGATAGTTTTTTCCAGGAAAATTTAAACTCCCTTTTCGACAGCAGGAGAGCTCCCATAACCAAAACCAGAACCCCGATGTAAGTCTTGAGCACCCATGCGGGAATATTCAACGCAATGGAAAGGGCGATGGCTACTCCGATAATCCCGAAGGCGGTAATGACAAATACTGCCTTGGAGTCGACAGATTTCCTGGAGAAGAAAACATTGCCTAATTGATGGTGGAAAATGGCTGCCACAAAACCGCCTACTGCCTGGGAAAGTAGAATTGACGGTACTACTATCAGCGGGTCAAGGCCGATAATGATAAGTACCGGTGACAGAATGGTGCCATACATCATGCCCAGGGAGGAATCGATTAGTTCACAGACAAAAGCTATTACTCCTATGCCAATGCAGACACCTAGTGTAAGTTCTATATTCTATCTCCTTATTTACGTAGTGGTTACCGATGCTGAACCACATCAATAACCACATTACTTATTGCTACTCCACGTAGGGATTTTCCCATTCCAAAATAATTTTAGAAATCTCAGGTCGCACTATTTCCTTGGGAGGGACTTCCTTTCTGAGAAGCCTTTCCCTTATATTGGTACCGCTAAAGTTTACGCGCTCTTGTTCACCATGTGGGCAGGTCTTTTCATTAACCACGCTGAGACATTTTCTGCAGTAGCTGAAGGACTTGAAGAACATGGGGGTGATGCCTAGGTCAGGAAACTCCTTAAAGACCTCCTGAGCAGCGTAAGGGGAATAATAATTCCCCACCCCGGCGTGGTCACGACCCACAATAAAGTGAGTGCAGCCAAAATTCTTTCTGATTATAGCATGGAAAATGGCCTCTCTGGGGCCAGCATATCGCATTTCCATGGGCAGGATACTCATAAACACCCTGTCCTCTGGATAGTAATTATCTATTAGGGCCTGGTAGGTCTGTAATATAAGCTCATCCTTGAAATCGCCTGACTTCTTTTTCCCGATTACCGGGTTTATGAACAAGCCATCGGTAAAGGTTAACGCCGTTTTTTGCAGATACTCATGCCCCACGTGGGGGATGTTCCTCGTTTGAAACGCCACTATGGTTTCCCAACCTCTCTCCGCAAACAAGCACCGGGTGGCTTCTGGCTTAAGATAATATTCGGCAAAAGGTATTTGGGGCTCATCAATTAGGTCTATCTTGCCACCTACGAGGAGCTCTTTCATGCTGTGAACCTTAGCCACACCGGGATGCCCGGGGTCGGTGGTGCCGAAGGTCTTTTGCGCTAGTTCCTCCTTGTCGTACTGGTATATATCCTCAACATGCATTATGGCTACGGGCTTACCCTCATCTACCAGGGCGGCATCATTTCCTGCCTTCACCCCGTTATCCGGGGAAACATCCAGAACAATGGGGATAGTCCAGGGAATGTCAGTGGCCAGCCTCCCCTTATTGAGGACGCTGGCATAATCTGCCCTGATTAAGAACCCTTCCAGCGGACTAAACACCCCGTGAGCGATATTCAGAACTTCTGTGGTTAATTCCTTGGTCAGGACTATCTGAGGAAGCCTTTTGGCTTCCTCTACCCTGTCCTTCCCTTTAGCGGCAACACGGTTAATCAGCCTGCCGCCATGCGGCTTTGCACTCGTTGACACTTGCTGAGATTCATCGCAACCCATAGAGACCCCCTGTTAATAGATGATATCGATTAA
This sequence comes from uncultured Dehalococcoidales bacterium, assembly GCA_964558705.1. Classification (GTDB taxonomy): domain Bacteria; phylum Chloroflexota; class Dehalococcoidia; order Dehalococcoidales. Next base: position 19,694 of record CAZLFC010000010.1, on the reverse strand, counting down.
ACCTTTTTCATAAAACTTGGTTAAGTAATCATGAACAAAATCAAAATCCAGTTCGAATTTCTGGGCAATATCAAACACAGAATAATCTCCGTCCAGATACCTGAATATGCCATCTTTGAATTTTATCAAGTTCCTTGCAATTTGGTAATTGGCGCCGGATAAAGCCGGTTGTCCCGGGTCAATATATAAATCATACTTTGGATTAGCCACACTAATTAACCCCTTAAACTTCCTTTTCGGGGTAAAATCCTTTTCTAAAATATCAGTTACTTTGAGGAGATAATCCAGGGAATCCCGCAGCCTCTCCTCGGAAATAATGGCAGGATTATCCAGGCTGGTATGATATTCAGCATACGGATATCGGTGTATGGAGATGGTAGGGATTTCATAACCGGGACTCTCAAAAATTATTTCATCATTACCAACACTCTCTCTGAATTCTTCCACTTTAAATTCGTTACACGAAGTCCTTAAAACGTATTCTGCTATCTCATCTAGCTTTGTATTGCCGGTAAACGACTTCTGTAAAGCCAGTCTATTATCATTGCCCAGCATTTCTAAAAAAATGGCATATTTAAAATCTTGGCTTGGCTCTTCGTTAGACTCTAGGTAAGCAGCCGTACCTAATATTTCCGGAGCCAGCAGGAGCTTATAGGAATACCTGCGGTTCTCCAGATTGGCTAACCTTTTCATCAAATGAAGTCCGACTACGCACCCAGCTAAATCATCATTGGCCATTCCGGCGTGGTCTAAATGAGCGGCCAGGACTATGGTCTCCTTACTCTGCCCGGCCAGGTGATGTTCAGCCACTTTCAAATAGCCGTCTTCAAATCGAGTCTTAATCGAGACATAGTACTCCTCTTGGTCCAGTGAATCTACAAACTTCTTTGAGGCGCAAAATCCCCACTCTGATTCCCAGGGTCTATAATTCAATCTAAAATGGAAAGGTATGGCTTCTTCAGAATGGGGGCAGAAGTATAAATGTTCCCGTAGTTCTTCCCGGCTTATATTTCCCTCATAGGGGGAACTGTACGAGATTAAATGCAAAGGATGGTCTTTAAAGTCCAGAATCTTGTTTCCTTTAGACGCTATATAGGCTTCTTCGACAATCCATTTGGAGGGAATTACCCAGGAATCCCATATTTGCTTGCCGCTGGGATATTTGTGTATCTTGAGGGGCAGGACTTCCTTGTTTATGTAGTCTAAACACCAGTCATAGTCATCAGTGATAAAGGCTCGATTGGTTAGATAAAGCTTTTCAATCAGACTTTTCATTCCTGGTTCATTCATTTCCAATCCCGACACACAGTTTTATGAGCGACCAGACCACAGCATTGTATTGAGTAGGACAGGCCGTGAGCGCCCTGATTAAAGCCGGCATCAAACACTCACAAGACTAATCTACGGGCTAGATTTAGAAATTCCCGGCTTAGGAAGAATGATTCTAATACTTCGTCGTCAATACCTTCTATCATACCATCAGGAACTAACAGCAATTCTTGTCTCAAGTTCTCCTTGGCCACTTCATTCAGGTGTGAAACAGAGTTTCTATCCCGGTAAAATTCCTTTATCCATTCCGCCATCTCATCCAGTGCCACATATGGCGGGCTAAGAGTAATCTCGCCTCTCAAGCCCAGTTTCCGGGCAATTTCCAATTTGTAATTATAACATTTCATCTCGGCAAAACATAGTTGCTCAATATATTCCACAACTGTATTGCCCAGTGCCTTTTTCCAATTATCTATGGAGCTGCGATTAAAGGTTCTTTTCCTATCTTGATATGAGGTGTTCTGAACCCAGCTTTCCCCTCTCCCGTCAACAAAATTACGCGGGTCCAAAGCCCTTTCATCCATGGCAACACGCAGGAAGGCGCAAATTTCCTGTAAAGTCTGCTCTGGATTGGTTATCAGGTCTTCATACCTGAGTAAAAGGACCCTGTCGTTAAAAGAGGCAAGATTCTTATATACCCATGTCAGGATAGATAATTTTCGCCATTGCCTGACCAGGAATAGCCAGGGATATTTCTCATCAGTTACATTTTTGGAAGCACAGACGGCTCTGGGGTCGCGGACTATTAGCATGAATTTGGCTTCAGGATATGACCTGGCCAGCACCGGTACAAATTCAGTGCACCATACCTCTTTAGTAGCCGTCCATTCTTCATTGCTACTGCCATAGCACTCAGGGACTAATAACATTAAATTGTTATAGACTTCCAGGAAGGTATCCCCTGAAATGGATTCGAGCTGCTCGGTGATTTTAGGCGAATACGGCTCTCCCTGGGAACGAATTTGCTTCAGCAATTCCGCTCTCTTATTATCAGGAAACGGTTGATTTAGATGAGCCGACTGTATTTTCTGGAGCAATTTCAATTCTTCTATAGAAGCAAAATAGTCACCCAGAGGAGCATAAGGCTTAATGTTTATCTCTAACTCCTCAGCGATGCAATCCCGAAAGCAATTAAAAAACGGGCGATACGGGTCAGAAGCACAGACGATTTGCGGATGGACATTCATCATTCTGGCCAGTAATGTAGTTCCCGCCCGAAACATACCGGTGATAAATAAATTCTTATTCAAGATGTTCCCTCTCTGTAAATAGCCAGGTTATCATTACTACTGTTTGGCTTCCTGCCCCTCCCTCTTTTCGGCTATTGCTTCCAGTATGTGCAGTATACTCTCGTCTTTCCCCTCAATAGTCATTTTATACGATTCTGGGTCGTTGTGCAGGAATTCGTCAATATATTTTATCGCCTCTGAAATATCAGAATATGATTTTAATAAATTGCCGAAGTAGTCTACGGCTGATTTGCGCACCGCAAATGCCTTGTGATATAGAGACATGGTAGGCACACCGGCGGCAACAGATTCATAAAATCCGGTAGATGGAAAATCACAGATAACACGGTCCGCCGAGAGCAGATGCGATATGAATGAGTTGGTGGCAATCTCAATATTGCTGAAATCATTATCCATTATAAAGTTCGGAATAGGATTGTAGATGGCGTCAGACACCGGTAGTCCCTTCCAGACAAAGGTATACTCCTGCCTGGTGGAGAAATACTCCATGAGTGATTTCTGGAATTCGTAGTACCAGGCGCAGGGATAGTTGGTGGCCCCCATTTTCCTGGTATCCCACATCATTATCGCCGGTAAATAGATGATTCTATTTTTCCTGATATTAGCCTTATTACTTTCTCTCAAACGGCCAATTTCGGCAATACTGGATAACCGGTATGAGACGCCGCTATAAAGTTCCGTCGGAATGTTGTGTGCCTGGCATTGGTGCCTGAAGTATTCATTTATCTCTTTATTCGAAGATATATGGGTATTAAAATGCAGCAATTCAATAATATTCCAGAAGTTAGCCGCAAAAACACTGTCTCCGTGTTGCACACAGACACTTCTGGTGTGATTATGGTGATTTGCGGCGGCAATCGCAGCAAACTCAGCTGGCGACGACTCATGTGGCGTGATGACGAAGTCAATCCTCGCCTTTTCATAAAATTCAGTAAATACTTTGAAGTAGGCAAGAAGCTGCGGGCATATCTCGGTAATAAAGTGCCTTAACCGGGGCAGGACTATCGGGGTAACATCCAGTTGGCACTTTTGGTTAATCCATTTGATTAAGTCGTGTTCTTCCAGCAGGCCAGCCGTATCTGCCCAGATACGGTCGCTTTTCAGGTTAGCCACTTTGCCTCTATATTCAGTGCCTAGAGAAGCATATTTTCCGGCGCCGAGGGGAGAATACTTAAGTATCAGGTTGTCGGCTAATTGATAGACGTGGTGGCCTCTTCTGGTGGCATCAATAACAAAGTCCATGCCGATGTGGACGAGCTTGAGCAGGAGGATGTTTAACCCTTCACGCCTCTTCTGTTTGAGAAAGTGGCGCCTACTAAAATATTTGTAGGCAAAGTGTAGCCTCCGTACCAGAGTATTTTGGTATAAGGCTCGGGCCCATCGGGTCAGGAGTTCACCGGTGCCGCGGCCGGACCGTATTTCTCTCATGGCTTCACTGTCTGGCTCCAGGAAAACCGGGGTTAGCGGGATATTATTCGCCTTGCAGAGAAGCGGGATAACCTGCGCGTAGTAACTGCTGCCGCTGGACTGCAATCTGAAGTTTATGGCCATCTCTTCAGGTGGAGGTGAGATAAGGATAACACTGGTTGGTTTTATGGCGGCAAATAGCCTGTTTAAGGTATAGCAGCGGATATACAGGGGGTCCAGGACCATCGTCTTAAGAAACTGGTAGTATACTGTCCCTAACTTCAGGTTTAATTCTTTTATCTCTTTAATGTTACTCTGCAGAAATTTGTCTAAGCTATCTATCCACTCAAGTTGCGATGTAAAGTATTCATCAACGCCAGCGGATAGCTCCTTTTCATCGTAGTAGTCCTCAATAATCGAATACTTTACCCCGGCTTTGTTCAGATGGTAGCAGGCTTCCGGGGCTAAGGCAATAATAGTACCGCCTTTATCGAATTTTATGTCAGGACGGTATCTTTCAACCAGATAGACCTTCATAAACGAATCTCTCTTACCAATCTAAAGGCCTCTGCTAACTTTATACCGGCGCTTATTCCCCAGTACCGGGCAATTATCTCCAGCGACTTTGGGGAGCGGGGATGAGGATATTCGCGAACCTCGCTGTGATAAGCCTTCAGCGCCTCTACCTTCTTGCCGAAGGTCTCCGAAATGTCGACGAAGATATTGGGCATAAAATAGGTCTCGGCATCTGGGGAATTCCACTCGGTAGACGAGGGAACTGCAAAGGAGTATATCTCCGTCACGCTCTCACCTTTTACCGGTCGGCAGGCGGTAAGCGCGGCTCTAAAAGTTATCAGGTGGTCGATATTCAAATCGCCATGGTGGTGTGTATAAACAATATCCGGCTTCACTTCGGATTTGACTTCCTCTATGGCTTTAACTATCTCCAGGAGAGGAGCGGTGTCGAAGCGATTATCAGGAAGATTCCCGAAGAAAACCTTCTTTATGCCCAGGATGCTGGCAGCCTGCTCCGCCTCTAAGGTTAATTGCTTCAGCTCTTCTTGCTTCGCTTTGCCACGGTCAGCATATCGTGCGGTTATACCCTCACCCAGAATCAGGCAATAGGCCTCATCGCCCTGCAGCGTATGCCTGGCTATGGTACCACCGCAGCCAAGAACTTCATCGTCGGGATGGGCAGCTATTACGAGAACTGTCCGATTGCTATGCATAATACTTTCCCACCTTCAAAAATTTTGCTTATCGCCTGTTATGGCTTCCTGGCGGCAATGTGAAAACGAGCCAAACTGACATATTTATCCTGCGCCAGGGCTGAGAACCCGGCTCCGAACACCGCCTCCCACTTGTCATGGACGACGTCCAGAATCTCAAACGAGTCGCTCAACAGTTCAGGTATATGCTCCATTTCGTAGAACCTCTGGATTGTTCCCGCCTCATCCCCTTCCTCTATACGATACGTGTACCGGTCAAGCTGTTGTCCCCGACCGTAACCGGACTCTCCGGTAGATACGAGGTCGACATAGAATAATCCCTGGGGCTGCAAAACCCGGGCAACCTCCTTGGTTACCTGTCGGGTATCTTCCCAGGTCATGTGGTCAAGCACGCCATGGGCGATAACAAGGTCAAAGCTCTCCTTTCCCCAGGGCAGATTCGCCGCCGAACCTACCCGGAGTCCGGCTTTCAGTCCTTCGTGTTCCAGCCATTGCCCGGCAAATTCTATTGCCCGCGGTGAGATGTCCAGGCCGCAGGTGTCATAGCCTTCACGAGCCAGCATAATGAGATGCCGACCGCAACCGCAGCCTAAATCCAGGACACGGTTAATGTCACTCCTGATGGTCTCGTAAGTAGTGAGACCGGTGCGCTTGCGAACATATTTCGCTAGGAAACGGACTATGAACTCGTTGGGATACCACCCATCAGGTTTTTTCCATACCCTATCCCATGCACTATCGCTTGCCCGCTCACTCACTTGTCAAGCCTCACTTTCTTTATTCTTTACCGGACCGGGGATGAACCGTGTAGTTCAGGAACAGCCAGTTCAAACAATGTCCTCGGTGCCGCCAGCAGGTTTTCAAAGTATACCTGCTCCCCACCATAGGGCACCGACTTACCAGACCAGAGACCCAATCGGCCACCGGCTTCCTGCAGGATGAGGTCGCCAGGGGCGGTGTCCCAAAGCTTGAATGCCAGCGCCTTCGCGAACACCTCGGCGGTGCTGTCGGCTACACGGCAGATTTTCAGGCCGATGCTACCGCATTCCAAAAGCTGGCCGTTCCGGCGTGCCATTAGCTGGCCTACCGGTCCTCCGGGCCGGGTGCTGTCCACAAACACCGGTTTAGTCGGCCAGCCGGCTAGAGATTGAACCTGCAGGCGTTGACTTTCGCCAGCCGCTGTCTGCCGGAAGGCACCCTGCCCTTTAAGTGCCCAGTAAGTAATACGTCGTACCGGCTCGTAAACCACGCCGAGTTTTACCTGGCCGTTTTCCACATACGCCACCTGAACGCAAAAACCGTCGAATCCCTCCACAAAGCTGCGGGTCCCGTCCAGGGCATCTACCGTCCAGAATGCTTTAGGCGCCTGCCAGGCACTATCTTTCTCTTCAAAAGATTCCTCCGCCAGGATATGGTCCGTGGGGTAGAAGCTCAGAAGATAAGCCAGTACCCATGCCTCGGCGGCCTTGCACACCGCTGTTTTCAACTGACCCCCGGCCGACTCCCGACCCGAGGTATCCTTACCACGTATACTCATTAATGCGGCGCCGACTGATTCGGCGGCAAGCCGGGCTATTTTCAGCCTTTCTGGTATCGGTGGTAGTGCTGCTTCGTTAGTTGACATTTCCCCCGCCGTTTTCTGAGGCGATATTTCCCCAAAACTGTTCGAGTCGTTGTCGAAGTGTGCAGGGTGGCCAGTTTAACAGCTGCCTTGCCCGGGATATATCCATCTGGAAAACGGGATGACGGATATCTGACGGGTTCTGCACTTCTGCCCTGCTTTTAGTAATCTCGATTATTAAGCGCGCTATTGTTTCCAACTCTACGGGTTCCCCGTAGGAAACATTGATGGCACCCGGGCCATGAGAATCCGAGCGAAGCACCCGTACAATAGCTTCTGCGGCATCCGTTACGTGCAGTACATCCCAGGGCGTTGGCTGAGATGCGGATATCAACAGGGGTTGTTCTCTCACTGCTGCCTGCACGAAGTTGTAGAGGGCACCGCTCTGCCTTGTCTCCGAGAATAAACCAGGCATCCGCAGCACCCAGCAGTCTAGGTTATCCTGTTGCTTTCGAGCCGTTACGATTTCTTCGGTCAATCCCTTGGCTACCCCGTAGACATCGATTGGCCGACAGGGGTGAGCCTCGTCCACCGGCAGATATTCGGGAAAGCCGTAGACATTCATGCCGGAGATGTGAACGAGCCGTCCCGTCCAGTGACCGGGGATGCTCAAGCAGGTATTCACGGTGGCGCTGACATGGCCGGAAAGCAGTGGATAGTCATCGGGGAGTAGGGTGGGCTGTTTGGGGGCATATCCGGCCAGGTGCACCAATGCATCCCACCGCCACGGGGTTAATACCCGTTTTGTAGTATCTGTATCCATCAAATTGGCTTGAAGGTACTCGATATCTGGACTAAAAGGACTGGTCGGTGAGCTAAAACCGAGAGCGGTCACCCGGTAGCCTGCCGCACACAGGCGGTCGACCAGTGAACGGCCCAGGAAGCCAGTGGCACCGGTGACCAGCACGGTATTGTAGCGAAGGTCTGGCCGGGCCATTACTCGCTCCTCTCCCGGTCCGACTTTTGCCCGGGTTCCGGGTGGGAAAACGACCATTGAGTTTCGGGAATATATTCCTGGGTATGGTACCGAATCATCATCAGGTCGGGAACGAATTTTATCGGCGTGGGGACCGGTTCCCCCTGGGCATGCCGTATGACGATATCTACCTCGTGGACCCCGGCCGCAATGGTGAGGGCAACGGTCGTTGAATAGCGCGGATTGATTTCGATAACGTGCGGCTGCCCGCTGTCATCGTCAACCAGCTGAACATTGAAGGGGCCATTAGCTTGCAGCCTCTCCTGAATCTGGCGACACAACGCCTCAATGGTCGGGGCGCGTCGTGTTACACCTACGAGGGTGATGCCACGCTTTGTGATAATTTCTTTGGGCACCACTGCCAGGATTGCCCCATCGAGTCCAACGACAGCGCTTACTGTGTACTCCTTGCCCTCAATAAGGCTTTGTATGACGTAGTTTTGCGGTTCTTCAGGAGCGTTCCCCAGATATTTCTTTAGCTCTTCAGCCCGGTGCAGGTAGGCAACACCGCGACTCCCCCGACCCCATCTCGGCTTGATGACCGCCGGGTACTTAATCCTGTCCAGGTTTTCGGTTCCCAGCCAGGTTGAGGGCGTCGCAATGCCGGCCGTTCGCAGGGCCTGCCAGGTTAGCCACTTGTCCAGGGACAGCCGACAAAACTCAGGGGTCGGTGCTATGACCTTCACGCCGGAGCGGGCAGCGATATCATGGCAGGCTAGTATTTCCTCGTCAACCAGCGGAATAAGGTAACCGGGCTTTTCTTGGGCAATGATGGTTTCAATAGCAGGCTTAAATTCGGTAGCGGTTGCCATGGGGACAACATATCCGGCATCGGCCAGCTTCAGCCCGAAGGCGTATGGCGAGGCATCTACCGCCACAATCCGATAGTGCCCCGTTTCCTTAAGAGTACGGATCATCTCGATGGAGCCAGACCCGCCGGCTCCAGACAAAAGAACCCTGGTCAGAGCTTTCGTTGTGTTGCTGGCCAACAGTTACTCCCTACTCCATATCATCTCGATGGCTTTATATCCCTTAAAATCCTGCAAACCTTTGTTTTTAAATCCGGCGTTGGTGAAGGCAGCGATTGACGCTTTGTTTCTCTCCTTTATATGAGCTATTACCCTGGTTATATTGAATTCGTCCCGCCCATACTGACAGGCAAGTTTCAGCGCGGCACTGCCGTATCCTTTGTTTCTCTGGCTGGCCTCTATGCTGATGTCTATCTCGGCACTCTTATCCGGGCTTATATCCAACCTTGCCTGCCCGATTGCCTCTTTATTCTCATCCAGAATGACCAGTATTTGGGCATCAGGGCTACTCAGTTTATCCATAAACCAGTCTTTGTGTTCCGGATAGGGAACATAGCTGGAGTTAAACGCCCACTTGCGGGTGTTTGCCTCATTCCGCCAGCGCCACAAAAGCTCGCAGTCCCCGTCTTCAGCCGGTCTTAGAGATAGCCGAGACGAGGTCACTATTGGCTCCCGTTGAGAATTCATACCATCTCCCAGGTAATTATATCGTCCTTTTCAATATCCTGCTTGGCCTCCCGACCGATAATAACGTCCATCAATCTGGGCTCGATGCCGTAGCCGGGGCGTTTGATGATGAGCATGTCCTCGGTAAGACGGGTGCCTTTAGGTATGTCAGTCCTGGCGATTATGCTCCTGCGGCCTAATCGGGCCATCTCCGCCTCTTCAGGAATCATTGCCTTAATTGGGGAGCCGAGGCTGTCTTCCACCACCCTGATGGCCTGGACCAGCTGCTTCAATTCGTCAGGCTCAAGGGCGAAAGGATGGTCAGGACCTTTCAGTTTTCGACTCAGGGTGAAGTGCTTCTCTATAACGCAGGCTCCTCTGGCAACCGCCGCGATGGGTATAGTGATGCCCAGAGTGTGGTCGGAAAGCCCTACCGGTAACTGGAAGACGTTTTTTATGGTATCCATCATCCTCAGGTTTACCTGCTCCGGCTTGGTGGGATATAAAGAGGTGCAATGAAGCAGGATGATATCTTCGTTCCCGGTGGCGTAAACTGTATCTACCGCCTGCTGAATATCGGCTAAATTGCACATGCCGGTAGAGAGAAGCATGGGTTTTCCTTTACTGGCGGCGTATTTCAGCAGAGGCAAATCGACTATTTCAAAGGATGCCCATTTATAGGCGGGAACCCCTATTTCATACAGCTGGTCTATCGCTTCCCGGTCAAAGGGGCTGGCCAGAAATATGACTCCTTTGTTCCGGGAGTATTCCGCCAGTTCCGCCAGCCACTCAGGAGGCATCTCTATTTCCTGTAATATGTCGTAGGTGCTTTTATCGGACTTCAAATACGAAAACTTGGGCGTTTTCCGGGAATACAGGGTTTCTGCTCGGTAGATTTGAAACTTAACGGCATCGACGCCGGCATCAACGGCGGCATCTATCAACTCTTTAGCCTGGCCTAATTTTCTATCGTGATTCGACCCGATTTCAGCGATAATAAAGGTCGGTTCTCCGTCACCTATCCACCTCTGCCCGATTTTAACCCTTTTACTCATAGCCGCACCTTCTGTAACATCTCTGAGATTATGCTTTCGGCACCTTTCCCGTCAACCAGTTGCTTGCCCTTCTTAGCCATGTCAAGGCGAATGGTATTATCTCTGGATAAGCTTTCAATTGCTTTTGCCATCTTCTCCGCCAGTTCACAGTCTACCCAGATGGCAGCACCCGCATCGGCAGCACCTCGTGCTACGGGCTGCTGATTGTCCGAAGCAGCAGTAAGGATTGACGGCAACCCCATGAACATCAGTTCCCAGGCGGTGCTTCCCGCCATAGCGATAGCCATATCCGCCCCCGCCATCAACCCTGGCATATCCCTGACAGCGCGGATTAAGCGGATGGGAACATGACTGTGCCGGGCTGCCGCCTCCACCACATCGGCGTGCTGGCTGCCTGCCCCAATAACCACAGTGGCTTCCAGACCGGGTACATCTACCTGCCGAAGTGCCTCAATCACTTTAAGGGTGTGGTTGTCCGGGTCGGTTCCCCCCAGGGTCACCAGCACCCGCCGCGCCAGTTCCGGAACCTCGCGTTGCCAATCTCTCCAGGCAAGAAACTCTCGCCGCAGGAGTACATAGCGGGTACCCAGCAACAGGCGGGTGTAGCGCTCACCGGGGTAACGCAATTCTACGGCATGCAGGTTCTGGTTAAGTATAATGTCAGCGTAATAGTGTTTTAGCTGAACCATATCATCTATTACCAGCAGACGATAGCCAGCATCTTTCACTCGCTGCTGGTAAACTTCATCAAAGTGATAGCCATCCAGCACGAGCCATGCATCAGGATGAGCGGTTAAAATATCCCTGGTGTAATCCCAGTCGGCGGTGTCAGGGTACGGGTGAGTTAGCAGACGGAGGTCTAAGCCTTCTTCGCGGAGCCGCTGCTGCAATTCCTCATTCGGGCAGGCGGTGACCACAGTTACCTGACCACCGGCATCCTGCCATGCCTGTGCTAGAGCCAGGCAGCGCATCAGATGCCCCATGCCTATCCGGGTGTTGGCGTCAACTCGAATGACCAGTCTTTCCATCATACCAGCTTCAAATTCTTTTTGGGCTAACTAGGTGAGACGACCGAATCCGGAATGGGCTACCGGCCCTTTTAGCAGTTTCTCCACTTGGTTTGCGGCGAGTGCCCTGGCGATAAAGGCAAAGGTTTCCTCCAGTGCCGTTAAATAACTTTCTATATGACGGTCTTGATGAGCATAAGAAGCATAGAAGACATTGGTGGCCAGAAAACCGGCTTGCAGCATCTGCTGGGTAAACAAGGTCCGGATTGCCTGGCCGTTTTCATAGTCGAAGGAGAGGAACCCCAGCGGTGGAATACCACTGACGTCAATCTTCAGACCGTGACGCTCTGCCAGCGATGTCCACCCGGACTGGACACGCTTGCCCGTTTTAATTAGATGCTCCGGGACATTATCACGCTGAAGCTTGCGAATCGTGGCCAGGGCGGCGGTTGGGCCTATCTTTTCTGTCCAGTAGGTGCTGCTGATAAAGCTGTCCTGGGCTGCCGACATAACATCGCTGACGCCGATGATGGCTGCCATGGGGTAACCATTGCTGATTGCTTTGCCAAACACGGCGATATCGGGGGTAACCCGGTATAAAAGATGGGCTCCTCCTGTGGTTAGCCGCCAGCCTGAGGAAATCTCGTCAAAGATGAGCACTGCCTTCAGGCGGGTAGCGATTTCCCTGGCTTCCTCCAGGAAGCCAGGCTGCGGTTCGTGGTGCCTGACCGGCTCCATAATAATGGCGGCGATTTCGTCCCCGTATCGCGAAGCAATTGATTTCAACTCATCAATGTTGTTGTAGTGGAAAGCCAGCGCCGTGTCCTTCAGGCAGCGCGGCACCCCCGCCGGTTCCAACCCGGGTAGCAAATGACCATCAAGGGCATCTGCCTCTCCCAGATTGGCGGCCAGATACCAGTCATGCCATCCGTGATACCCGCAGAAAGCAATCTTGTCCTTCCTGGTCCGGGCGCGGGCTATCCGGATGGCGATGGCTATCGCTTCTCCCCCGGTGCGTGCGTAGCGAGTCATCTCCGCCCAGGGATGAAGTTCACTGAGTTTATCAGCTAATTCTACCTCTTCGGGACAATTAAGCGTGCACATTGAGCCGGAGTCAACGGCTTTTTTCACCGCACCGTCCACATCAGGGTCGGCATATCCCAGGATGCAGGTGCCAATGCCCATATAGCTCATATCAATATACTTGTTGCCGTCAAGGTCCCAAACCTCGACCCCCTTGGCTTTAGAGTAATAGCTGGGCCACTGTTCGGGCAGAATGAGCTCAGGGCGCTTGGATAATAATTGCGTACCCCCGGGAATCTTGAGTTTGGCTTTCCGGTACAGTGATTGCCCTTTGCTGTTCATAGCTTGACCGTGCCTCCACGTTGCGCTGAAGTTTTGGCGGCTAGAGCTACCTCCAGTACCCTTTTGCCCGCCGTGCCATCGACCGCAGGCTGTTCCGTACCCCGGATGCAGTTTAGGAAGTGCTCCATTTCCCGCCGGTAGGTTTCATTATAATCAAAATCATCCCGACGGAACACCTGCCATTTGTTTTCTTTGGCCGTGAAAACACTGACGCTGTTGGTCGTAGCATCCCAGGTGATAGTGCCTGTTTCACCTATTATCTCACATTTATTCTGGAAAGGCTGCTGGATAAAATCCACGTGCAGGCTGGCGATAACTCCCTTCCTGAACTTCAATAGTATCTCGGCCAGGTCTTCAGCTTCCAAATCCAGGTTACTCATTTTCCCGGAATAACCAAACACCTCTTTTATCTCGCCAAAGAACCAGCGCAGGTAATCTATGCTGTGAGTGGCGGCGTCAAGAATAACACCACCGCCTATTTTCTTGGTCGCGTAGTCCTGTCGGTAGTCCTCATAGTAATGATAGGGCAGCCGATAGAGGAGGTAGGAGCCAAAATGGGTCCTGGCGTTAAGGGGCTTACCTATTTCGTGGCTGTCCAGGATAGCCTTGATTTGCTGCAGGTTGGGATGAAATCTCAGGTTAAAGCCGACCATCAGGGTTAGATTCCTGTCCTTGGCTTCCTTAATCAGGTTATCGACTCCTTCGAGAGTATGGGAAAGGGGTTTTTCCACTAGGACATGGCACCCCCTTTGGATTGCCGCCAAGGCCAGCGGCACATGGCTCGAGGTGGGGGTACAGATTAAGACCCCGTCAAAAACCTGACTAGAAAGAGCTTGCTCATAATCGGGGAAGGTTTGGAGCTCGTATGTCCCTTTTATATGTTCAAGCCTTTCTTTCTCGGAGTCGCAGGCCATGATTTCCGTTCCGCCAATGGATTCCAGGTTTTTGATATGGCGTTCCCCGATTGAGCCACAACCAACCACCAGTATTTTCAGCGGGCTGGCTTCATTGCTTGATCTGCCGTAATTCATCCTTGTTCTCGATTAATTTCATTACTGCCTTGACTATATCGTCCATGTCTTCCCGGGTAGCCGGTGGCCGGCATACCTCGGTGAGTATCAGCTGCTTTTCATACAGGTTCTCGGTTACGGGGCAGATGCCCTTGTCGTAGTTAATCTCCCGGCCAAAGTAATTATAGACGAAGGGTTTATTGTCATGATAGATGGGGTTCAGGTATAGAGGCCGGACGTAGCCGGCGCCAAAAGGAATCCCCTCGGCAGCGAGCGCTTTTACGAACAAATCTCGGGGAATACCCATTTTCTCCTCGTCATACGTCATGGCAAAAATGTAGTAGACATGTTTGACATGGGGATAGACCACCGGCGGTATTAGCCCGTCTACGGCGGCTAATTTCTCGGTCAGGTAATTGACCAGCTCAGTCCGGTGGTCATTTATCCTGTCCAGCTTGCTGAATTGCACGATGCCCAGGGCTGCTTCCATCTCGGTCATGCGGTAGTTCCAGCCGATAATCTCGGGGCGGTAGGTCCGCTGTTTCTGACCTGCCGCGATAACCTCACCGTGGTTCCTTACCATCTGGGCGGTCTGGGCAATTTGGTCATCACCGGTGATAAACATACCACCCTCGCCGGTCATGATGTTCTTGCTTTCGGTAAGGGAAAAGATACCGCAGTCGCCAATGGTGCCCACAAACCTTCCCTTGTAGGTTGCCCCCGGCGCCTGGGCGCAGTCCTCGATGACCTTAAGATTATGTTTCCGGGCAATCGCCATAATCTCGTCCATATCGGCCGGATGACCGAACAGGTGCACCACGATAATTGCCCTTGTCCTTGGTGTAATAGCCTGTTCAATTTTGTCAGGATCCAGGCAGAATATATCCGGCTTTATATCCACGAATACGGGGATGGCGTTGTGCATCAGGGCACAGGTGGCAGTGGAGGTGAAGGTATAAGGCGGGACGATTACCTCTTCCCCGGGCTTTATCCCGCAGGCAACCACGGCGGCATGCAGGGCGGCGGTGGCTGAGTTGACAGCTACCGCGTGTTTTATGCCGAAGCGGTTGGCAAACTCGCTCTCAAACTGCTTTATCTTGATGCCACCCAGGAAATATTCCCCGGGGCTGGCAATAAAGGTCGACAGATTGCCCGTCCTCAGGACATCGGTGACCGCCTTTATCTCTTCTTCGCCTATAATCGGGTGGTGGGGAAAAGGCTTATTCCTGACCTTTTCGCCGCCACATAAAGCTAGCTTCGCCATTTAAACCTACCTCGATATTATTTCTACTTTGCTATCGGCCAGTGGCAGCCGGATTCTTTTGCCGTCTTCCCCCGCCGACTCGTGATAGGCGCAGACCAGTTCCAGGGCTGCCCGGCCGTCCTCCCCGCTTGATATCGATGTCTGCCCCTCCTGCAGACATTCTATCAGGTGCTTGACTCCATTAACCATAAAATCCCGGGGTGTGTCTTTATTGAGGGGAGGCCGGGTGGGGAAAATTTCCTTATAACCGGAGAATATCTGGCTGTCCTTGACCTCATAAAATTCCAGGTCAAAACCGCAGTGAGTTGTGTTCAGTCTGCCTCTGCTGCCGAGGCAATTCATCTCAAATATCAGGAAATGCTGCACATCGCAGGCTTGGATGGCACCAAAGACGCCGCTTTTGAATTTCACAGTACCATCAACATTGGGGTCATCCGGGTTGGGCGATTTGTTCCGGCTGTAATAGGCCTGCACCCAATCGATATCCCCGAAGAAGAAGCGCAGCAGGTCAAACATGTGGCTCCCGCTATTGGCAATGCCGGCAGTATAATAGAAGGTAACCTGTTGTATTTCCCCCAGATTCCCGCTTTGCAGGAACTGCCGCACCTCCTGGTGAAACCGGTCAAATCTGCGCAGATGGTCTATCTGCAGTATCACGCCCTTGTCGTGACACAGCCTTATCATCTCGTCGGCATTTTTCAGGGAGTCGGCGATAGGCTTCTCACAGAAGATGGCTCTGACGCCATTATTGACCGCTTCTCGGGTGATGTCTAAATGGGTCGAATTCCAGGTACAGATACTGAGAATATCCAGGGCTTCATTCTGCAGCATTTCCCGGTAGTCTTGATATAAACGGGGAATCTGCCACCTCTGGCCGCATTTAGCCAGCTTTTCTTTGTCCACATCGCAGGCGGCTACCAACTCGACTTCACCGACAGTGGTATAAGCTCCGGCATGAGTGGAAATTGTTTTCCTCTTGGGGTCGTCATCGAACTCGCTGCCAATTCGGCCACAGCCGACTATCCCCGCTTTAAATGTCATTCCTGTCCCTTGCGCGCAAAATGTTCTTCCCTCAGGATACTCATTCTAACCACATCATAGTGCCGGCCGTTACGGTACATTTCCTGCCTCAAAATACCTTCCCGCACAAACCCCGCCTTTTCATAGGCTTTAACCGCCCCGATGTGCTCGGCATTAACCCCCAGCCAGACCCGGTTGAGGTTCAGCCGTTCAAACCCATATTGAGCAGTTAGCCAGGTAGCTTCAGTTCCGTAGCCCTTATTGTAATATTCCTTTTCGCCAATAATTATGCGGAACTCTGCCGACCGGCTTATCCAGTTGATAACATACAGCCCGACATTACCTATGTGAATGTCTGTTTTTTTATCTATAATCGCCAGCACGACATCGTTTTTACTGGCCACAAGTTGCGCATACTCTTCTTCCAGCAGTTCCGTGCTGTTGGGCCTGGCACCGGTGACCATGTAGTGTGTTACCTCCGGGTCGTTAGCCCATTGGAACATATTACCGGCTAAGTCATCTTTCTCCAGTCCCCTGAGGTAAATTTTCTCGCCTACAATAAAAGGATGGTGCATTAGCCTAACCTCCTTCTCTGGTTTCCATAGCCCTAAATAGCTTTTTCGGTTGAGTAGAGTGCGTACCGGCGGTTAATTTCGGGAAGCTCAGGATTTTTCGTTAAGAGCTCCAGTATATCTGCCATTACGAAAATTTTATCTTCCCGATATAACCGGCGGTATATCTCGGTGATAAATTTCAAGTCATCGGGATAATCAACTGTCCACCGCATGGCGGACAGGTCCCGGTCATAAGCGACATTGCCCAGGCGGTATTTTTTGGGGTGCTCTAGGAAGTTTTCGGGTATCATCTCTCTTTCGCGGGGGTCTTTAACCTCCTGCCAGACCCGTTCCAGTGCCGACAACGAGAAGACCTCGGTATCAAGTCCGTCCGGATACGTGCGCGGGCTGACATTTGAGACGTAGTCAAGGCTGCCCTGTCCGTCCAGGTAGTACTTCGTCACCCGGTCAACAACCAGAGGGTCAACCAGGGGACAGTCCCCGGTAATCCTCACCATAGCCTCAGCCCCGTATTCTCTGGCGGTCTGGTATAACCTGTCCACGAGGTCAAGTTCACTCCCGGCGTAACAGTCGATGCCATTTTCTTCGGCAAACTTAACAATTGGTTTATCCTGCTGGTTGATTGAGGTAGCGATGACAATTTTATCAACCAGCTGGGCAGTCTGCAACCTATTAATCAGGTGCCAAAGCGTAGGCTTCTCTAGGATTGCCTCCAGCACTTTGCCGGGAAGGCGGCTTGAGCCCATCCTGGCCTGGATTATAGCCACTACTTTCATTTGATACCTCACGCCCTGAAATAATAGATTACTTTTCTGACCGCATCAATCACATCCTGCACATCTTCGTTACTCATCTTGGCGAAAATGGGCAGGGTGATAGCTCTATCATAGTATCTTTCCGCCCTGGGATAATCGCCTCTTTTATAGCCAAAGCTACGCTGATAAAAGGGGTGCAGGTGAACTGGTATATAGTGCACATTTACCCCGATATTTTCCGCCCGTAACGCTTCAAATATTTCCTTCCGGCCGGCTTTCAGCTTTTCGGTCCGTAGCTGGATGACATAGATATGATATACCGCGGTCACGAAATCTTCGGCAACCGGGGTAATAATCTCGTCGATTTCAGAGAAGGCTTCGTCATACCTGGCGGCAATCTCTCTGCGCCGCCGGATGAAGAAATCCAGCTTCTTCAACTGGCTAATGCCCAGCGCGCATTGAAAATCGGTTATCCTGAAATTATGACCTGGCTGCGAGATTTCGTAGTACCAGGGAGCTTTATCTGGTTTCGGCACGATACCGTGGTGGCGGAAGGTCTTCAGCTTCTGATAGAACTCCTCATTGCTGGCCAGAACCATACCTCCTTCCCCAGTGGTAATATGCTTCACCGGGTGAAAGCTGAAGGCGGTCATACCAGCCAGGCTACCTATCTTCTTCCCCTTGTACTCAGCACCCAGGGCATGGCACGCGTCTTCGATGACGATTATCCCCTTCTCCTCGGCTATCCCTGCTATTTCCGTCAGGTCGGCAGGGTGCCCGGCAAAGTCCACCGGGAGAATCGCTCTGGTTCGGGGCGATAGCCTCTTTCTGATTTCATCAGGCGCAATGTTCAGGGTATC
>CAZLFC010000010.1:0-1396 GCA_964558705.1 uncultured Dehalococcoidales bacterium | reverse complement strand
TGGTTCGGGGCGATAGCCTCTTTCTGATTTCATCAGGCGCAATGTTCAGGGTATCCTCTCTGATGTCGGCAAACACCGGCCTGCCGCCACAGTAGGTTATGGCATTAGCGGTAGCGGCAAAGGTAATCGGCGTAGTTATGACCTCATCGCCTTCGGCAATCCCGGCTACGGCGCTGGCAGCGTGCAGGGCTGCGGTGCCGCTGGAGAAAGCAACCGCATACTGCGCCCCGCAGTACTCAGCCACCCTTCTTTCGAATTCCTCAATTCTGGGCCCCTGCGTAATCCAGTCCGACCTTAGCGCTGCCACTACGGCTTTGATGTCTTCCTCGTCAAGCCACTGATGGCCGTAGGGAAGAAGCTGGTTTCTTACCGGAGTTCCGCCATAGACTGCCAATTTACTCATCTTCAAACTCTTGGACTATCTTTTTAAGCTCACCCGGGCTCAGACACCAGTTATTAGTATCACTGGTATATGTGAAGTTTTCGGGAAGAGCCTGGCCGTCCTTGAGGTGTTCTTTCCCCCAGTACACGAATTCAGGGTCGACCACAAAGAAGTTATCAAACTCCCGGGCATGCCTGGCTTCCTCGGCGGTGATGAGTGCTTCATGCAGTTTCTCCCCGGCACGTATGCCAATAACCTTTCTTTTTGCTCCGGGAGCAGTTACATCGGCTAGGTCGGTAATGCGCACACTGGGGAGTTTTGGAATGAATATCTCGCCGCCACACATTATTTCCATACATCTTATCACGAAACGAATTCCCTGTTCCAAGCTAATCCAGTATCTCGTCATACGCTCATCGGTGACGGTGATTTCCCCTGCCCCTCTTTGCTCGATAAAAAGAGGTATTACGCTCCCCCGGCTTCCCATGACATTACCATACCGCACGCAACTGAAGATAGTCTTGCGGAATCCGGCGTAGACATTCGCCTGAGTAAAAAGCTTCTCCGCTACCAGCTTGGTCGCTCCGTACAGGTTGACCGGATAAGCCGCCTTATCGGTGCTTATGGCGATTACTTTTTCCACCCCATTGTCAATGGCGGCATCAATCACGTTAATGGCTCCGTCAACATTAGTCCTGATTGCCTCTATGGGATTATACTCGCAGGCCGGCACCTGTTTTAAAGCTGCCGCGTGCACTACGATATCGACTCCATTCATAGCCCGGAAAACTCTTTCCCGGTCTCTGACATCGCCGATGAAAAAGCGAAGCTTCTTGTCATCGCCAAACCGCCGCCTCATCTCTTCTTGAAGCAGTTCCCCCCGGGAAAAGATTCGGATTGCCTTGGTATTACCTTCCTTTAAGGCTATCTCGGCGAATTTCTGACCAAAGGAGCCGGTGCCACCGGTTACCAGTATTGTCTTCTCCGACAAAATCATAATTGTTATCCCTCCTT
>CAZLFC010000009.1:0-23198 GCA_964558705.1 uncultured Dehalococcoidales bacterium | reverse complement strand
ATAAGCCAGTGTACTGTAGTGATTGCTATCGAAAAGTCAGACCGGGTAGATAAACCGGTTGGAAACTGTAGATATACATGGGCTGGAGATATCCGGCCCGTGTGTATTAAAGATATGTTGGTGAGTTATATGTCATTAAAAGTTTGGATACATGAAGGCGAATCCCAGGATTCTTTGTTGCGGCGTTTTCAAAGGATGGTTCAGATGGACGGCATCTTACGCGAGGTGAAAGCTCATCGTCACTTCATATCCAAGAGAGACGCTGCCCGGATGAAAGTAAAAACTAACGCCAGGCGAAGACGACGCCAGGGTAATACCGGTGCGCACTAGAAAATGAATAATGGGTCACTGCTTATGTCGACAACAGACAAACAGTAAGATAAAGTAATTCAACAAGGAGAATTCTAATTATGAGAATCTATGTAGGCAACTTACCTTATGATGTGACCGAAGAGGAACTACGGGAGGAATTTCAGGCTTACGGAGAAGTGACATCGGTCAGCATAATGACCGACAAGTTCAGCGGGCGACCGAAGGGTTTCGCCTTTGTTGAAATGGACGCCAAATCTGAGGCTGAAGCTGCCATTGAGGGCCTAAACGGGAAAGTATTAAAAGAGCGGACCATTGTGGTCAATGAAGCTCGTCCTCGTACCGAAAACAGAGGCGGTGGGTCCTATGGTGACAGAAGGGGTGGTGGCTATGGTGGCGATAGACAGCGAAGATATTAAATTATCTAGTCGCCATCTATACTTAAAAGACGCGCCGGTATTTACTTAAATACGAAAACCATTACCGACGCACTCGTAACAAATTGACGCAGGCTAAACTGTCTCGTAAAAGAAGTTTGACCGACTTAGCCTCCACAAGCTATAATGCAGTCAGGTAGCGCACCTGAATGCCATCTTGTGTTCACCGAGTCAAATCCGGTCATCCCGACCGCGACTTTGCCCTCAAATTCTCCACCGAGTTTTACGCAGATAAGCCATGAGTAGAAGGAGTGTTTATGCCATGACGACCATAAATTCCGTACTCGGACCTCTGGATACCGCCGACCTCGGTTTTACTCTCTCACACGAACACATAATGGTCGCTTCAAGCGGGATTCTTCATGATTATCCCGAGCTTATCGGCGCCAACCCAATGGCACGTGTGGTCGATAGACTTAAAAAAACGAGAGAAGGCGGAGTAAACACTATCGTTGACGCCACAACCCCTGACCTAGGACGCGACATAAACCTGCTGGCCGAGGCTTCCCGTCTTAGTGCTATCAATATCATCGCCTGCACCGGCTGGTGGCTGGATATACCACGCTCCTTTAATGGAGTCTCTGCCAACCAGCTGGCACAAGTATTTACCCGGGATATAGAACAGGGTATCTCCGGCACCAATATCAAGGCAGGAGTACTCAAGGCAGCCAGCGATATGGCAGGAGTGAAACCGTCAGAGGAAATCGTTCTGCGCGCCGTGGCTAGAGCCCACCTTAAGACCAACGTCCCCATCATACTGCACTCCTACTCACCGGGTCGGGTGGGTCAGCAGCAACTTGCCATTCTGCAAGAAGAAGGCGTAGACCCGAAAAGAGTTAAAATGGACCACTCCAATGACACTACCGACATCGAATATCTTATGTGGCTGCTGGAACAGGGCTGCTACCTGGGATTGGACCGCTATCCGGGACGAAACGTAAGCCCGCTAGCCCGCACCAGGACAATGAAAGCCCTCATAGACGCCGGATATACGGAACGCCTCTGCCCCTCCCACGACCACACAACATTGCGTGTCCTGGCGGACAACCCGGAGATAACCGAAGAGGCAAGACTAAAGCTCAATCCCCACGGATACCTGTACATTAAAAAGGTGGTATTCCCCATACTTCAGGAGATGGGTGTCCCCGAGACAGTACTGAGCAGTCTTTGCGTGGACGGTCCGCGAAACTTCTTCGAGGGTGTCTGATATACAATCCTGTTACTCTTCCAGAAACATTCCCTGAAGACCGGTGCTTTCTTCCTCTCTTCTTTTCACGGCTAAATCCGTTTTAAGCAGGACAATCTCGCTGGTTACTTCTACCGTGCCCTTGATTAAATGCCCCCCCACTACCCTTTTCTCCTCATCCCCCAGAGCCACATGCAGATGGAAATTATAATCGCCCCCCTGCCTGGAAATGATTCCGCTCAGAGCCAGCAACTCATGGGGTTTGGCAAACTCCTCCGGGGCATAATCCCCCTTCTCTCTAAAATAGCCCAGTTCAAACTGCTTTAGCTGCCCCAGACCAGACAAGACTACCGCCGTCTCAACCCGGTACTTCCGGCACGCTTCCCTTAACGACTGGTAAAAGTCTTCATCCGGAAATAGCCTTATGAAGATTAAGTCGCCTCTTGCTTTACTCTGCATTTCTCATGCCCCGTTCTCAAACAGATAGCATATTATACCAGTGAGTCGGTCGCAAGACCAATATAAAAGGGGTTGGAAAACCCACCTCGGCAGGGATATAATTAGCCCCGGGACTTCAACTTTCTGCTGGCAGCAGAACACAGGGGGAATAATTAATGATGAAATCGGCTTTAATTTACGGTCCGGAAATCAGGAAATATGACTTCGGCGAAGGTCACCCCTTCCGTGGGGACAGGTTTGACAACTTCATGAAATTTTTCCAGGAACGGTTCACCGACTACGAAGACCAATTTGAAAGAATCGAGCCTATCCCGGCTACCGATGAGCAACTCAGGCTCGTTCACGATGAAGAATATATTAAAGCGATGGGCACTGCTGGCGGGGGATTAACGCTGCCGGACGTCTTAAGATATGCCACCATGGATAACCTGAACCCCTTGACCATGTCTATACCCACGGGAATAGACGAAAGCGCCAGAAATGTAGCGGGGGCTTCTCTACTGGCGGGAGAACTAGCTTATGAATCCAAATTCGAGAAAGCGATAGCCATCGGCGGTGGACTGCACCACGCCAAGAAGAGCAAGGGGGAGGGATTCTGTATTTTTAATGATGTAGCGATTTGCGGTCAGAACCTGCTGGAGAAGGGGGCAGAAAGAATCTTAATCCTTGACACGGATGCCCACGCCGGAAACGGAACTTCGCAAATCTTTTATACAGACAGGAGAGTCCTGTTTGTCGATATGCACCAGGACCCCGCCACCATTTATCCCGGCACCGGGTTTATCCCACAGCTCGGAGAAGGCGAAGGTCTGGGTTTTAATGTAAATATTCCCTTACCGCCGGGAAGCGGCATTGATGCTTATAAATATGTGTTCGATACGGTGGTCTTCCCCCTTGCGCAAGAATTCCAGCCCCAGATAATTATCCGCAACGGTGGCTCTGACCCCCACTACCTTGATGGTCTCACCAGCCTGGGATTAACTCTTGACGGCTTCAGGATGATAGGCAGATATGTAAAAGAAATAGCGGCGGACGTATGCCAGGGCAAGAGCGTCGACCTTATAGCCAGTGGGTATAATCAGGCAGTCCTGCCCTTCGCCTGGTCAGCTTTAATCTGCGGACTGCTCGATTTGGAGGTGGATTTAAGCGACTTCATAGAAGATAAGCCGCCGGCTAAGGACGCCAGGTATGATGACACCAAGAAGGTAGTGGCAGAGTTGAAGCTCCAGCTTAAACAGTACTGGCAATGTATGCAGTAGCAGATGTATTGACCCTGAGCTATCGAGAGAGTAGAATGTTTTAGGGAAATTTTCCCCGCAATTCCTCGTGATAAAGATTGCCAAGTGAAATTCTGAGGGAGGTAAGTAGAATATGTATCTTGATGATGAAGAAAAAAGGATGCTCGCGGGCGAAGAAGGCAAAGGGGTACAGAAGGCAATTGAGATATTAAAGGCTAAGGGAGAAGCGGAAGGTGCCGAGAAAATGGTTAAAATTGTCTACGCCCACCTGATGCCCCCGGATACGATGTTCTTCCCCTATGGCCGACAGGGCAAGTGGGCTCGCGACTTAACCGGAGAGCTTACCAAGGGTGTTACCCGTCTCAAGGTACCAGCCACCATGGAGCCCAAGTTTGTGGACCTGGAACTGGCTAAAGACATCGAGTTCACCGATGAACTTATTGATGAAATGCGCAATATCATGCTCCCTGCCGCCGAGTACTTTGAAAACCTCGGTGTTGTCCCCAGTTACACGGCACTACCCTTCCTCATTTACCCCACCAAAATGGGGCAGCATGTCAGTATCTCCGAATCCATAGCTATACTCTGGTATAACACCATGTTCGGTTCCAGGTGTGAGCGAGACGACGGCGTTACCTCACTGGCCGCAGCCATCACCGGTGTCTACCCTGAAGTCGGCGCTCACATCCCAGCAAACAGGTTTGGTGAGGTGATTATCAGGCCAGGCAAAGATGTCGACCCCGCCAAGTTCTCTTACACCGACTGGGATGCCTATAGTCTGGCCGCCGCACGCAAGGGCAAAGAGAAAACTCCCGTCTTTGTAGGTCTGCCGCCCAACATGACCTTTACCCAGAAAAAACACCTGCTGGCAGTCATCGCTGTCGAGTCGGGTCTGGCGATAATGCACATTGTGGGCTTAACACCGGAAGCGCCCACACTGGAAGCTGCCCTGGGCAACAAGAAACCATTAGCCGAATTTGAAATCGGCAAGCGCGAGATTGATGAAGCTTATAGCATCGCTACCACCGCCACCGATGCCCATGTTGATTATGTATTTCTGGGATGCCCCCATGTTACCGAGGCTGAGTTTAGGGACATCGCCGAAGCCCTGAATGGCAAGAAGGTCAATCCCAACGTCAAACTGGTAGTATCTACCACCTGGCTATACCTCAAGACCGCCGAGGATATGGGCTATGCCGATATCATCAGAAAAGCGGGCGGCATCATAACCCAGGACATGTGCATCGCCTTCTCCGGCACCCAGGTTAGCGGCACTATTGCCACCGACTCTATTAAAGCCGCCTTCTTCTACACCGGCTTTTCCTCCAAGACCACGAGGCGGGTTTGGTTCGGCAATATCCAGGACTGCATCCAGGCAGCTATTACCGGCAAATGGCAAGGAAGGAGATAGGTAAATGAGCGTTAATAAGATTAAAGGAAACAGTATTAAAAAACTACCTGCTGTAGAAGGTGAAGCGCTGGTAACCACCGACCTCGTTGCCTTCTGGGGCGGTACCGATTGGGAAACCGGTGAGATAGTTGAGATAGGTCATCAAGCCAAGGGTAAAAATATGGCGGGGAAGATTCTGGTCTGTCCCGCCGGTAAAGGCGGCGCCGGTGATACTTTCGGTTACTATTACCTGTACAAGAGTGGCAAAGCGCCCAAGGCCATCGTCTGCAATAGAGGTCAGGGAACTACCCTGGCGGGAGCATTGCTTACTGACACCCCTATGATATACGGGTTTAAGGAGAATGTAGTAGACCTGGTGAGTGACGGAGACACCGTAAAAGTAGATTCGGAAACGGGCGAAGTCACCATAACCAAAAAGAATGCCTAGCCCTCGCTTATCAGTCCGGATTTGCTGGAGGTAACTGATTTGATACAGAAAGCGGTCATCTTAAGTCCCAAAGACAATGTGGCTACTGCCCTTGCCGACCTGAAAGCCGGGGACATCCTGGAGCTAAAGGCTGGCGATAAAAACCTGACAATAAACCTGACCGCCCCGGTACCCTTCGGGCACAAGTTCAGCCTGGAGAAAATAGATTCTGGTTTGTCCATAATTAAATATGGCGAGGTTATCGGAATAGCCACCGATAACATACAACCCGGAGATTATGTCCATGTCCACAATGTGGCCAGTGCCCGGGGCAGAGGCGATTTAGCTGGAGGTGCCAAGTGAGTTTTCTCGGATACCCGCGTGGAAATGGTTCGGCAGGTACTCGCAATCACATCGGTATTATTTCCACCGTAAGCTGCGCTAATGATGTCGCCTGGTGGTTATCACAAAAAGTCAAAGGCAGCGCTGCCTTTCTCCACGGTCAGGGCTGCTGCCAAACCAAGCCTGACATTGACATTGCCACCCGGACACTTATCTCACTGGGCTGGAATCCTAACCTGGCCGGGGTACTGGTGGTAAGTTTGGGCTGTGAATCGCTATCCTCAGACGATATAGCCGAGGGCATTGCCAGGTCGGGCAAGCCGGTAGAGAAAGTGGTGATTCAAAAAATAGGCGGTGCCAGGGCTGCCCTGGCGGAGGGCTCCAAACTGGCCCGGGCTATGGTGGCTAAAGCCGCCAAAATAAAAAGGGAAGAATTCCCCGACTCGGCACTGGTGCTGGGCGTGAAATGCGGTGCTTCTGATACTACCTCGGGACTGTCATCGAACCCGGCTACCGGGGCTGCCTGCGATATGGTAATTGATAACGGCGGCACCTGTGTTTTTGGTGAGACCACAGAGTTCATCGGCGCCGAGCATATTTTAGCTAAACGTGCCGTCAGCCCGCAGGTGGGGCAGAAAATACTGGATATCGTGGCGCGCATGGAAAACCGGGCGATAGCCATGGGTTTCGACATGAGGGGCGGACAACCCACCGCCGGCAATATTGCGGGCGGACTGACCACCATCGAGGAGAAATCACTGGGTGCTATCGTTAAAGGCGGCACCAAGCTCATCCAGGAAGTCTATGAATACGGAGAACGCCCTGATGGCAAAGGGCTGTTTGTCATTGATACCCCGGGACGTGAGCCGGAGTTCCTGACCGGTCTGGGTGCCGCCGGCGCCCAGGTAATTGTTTTTACCACCGGTATCGGGGCGCCGCAGGGTTTCCCCTTTATCCCGGTCATCAAGGTTACCGGCAACCCCAATACCTATCAGCACCTTCCCGACCATATGGATTTATTCGTTGAACTAGCGGATAAAGCCGGTTCGGGCATCTCCCCGGCTGGAGAGCAGCTGTACCAAGAGATTTTAGCCGTAGCCTCGGGAAAACAGACCAAGGCGGAGAAACTGGACTACGGCAATTTCCCCAATATCTTCACCATCGGTCCGGTAATGTAGACTGCCCCCATTAGAACCATCAGAACCAAGGAGATAAATGAGTACACTTGAGCTGCCGCAATTAGCGTGGTATGGTACTACAGCATTGGAACTGCCTATGCCTGACGGCTGGCAGGTTGAGATGTGCCATATGGCTGGCTATGACCGCCCCGCCCTGACCCCCGACCAGATTAAAGTCGCGGTATCCAAAAACCTTTACGGCACACCACCCATCCGGGAACTGGCTAAAGGCAAGAAAGAGGTCGTCATCATATTTGACGATATGACCCGTGTGACCAAGGCTGCTGATATTGTTCCGTCCGTGATAGAGGAACTGGAGCAAGCCGGCATCCCCGACGACAGAATCCGCTTCATTGTCGCCCTGGGCTGCCACGGGGCGATGAACCGTTTTGACTTCATTAAAAAACTGGGCGAAGCTACTGTAGCCCGGTTTCCCGTTTTTAACCACAACCCCTTTGACAACTGTGTTTACGTCGGCACCACCAGCTACGGTACCGAGGTCTACCTGAACGCCGAGGTGATGCAGTGCGACTTCAAGGTTGCCATTGGTTCCATCACGCCACACGTGATGAGCGGGTTCGGCGGCGGGGGGAAGATCATCCTGCCCGGCATAGCCTCATTTGAGTCTATCGACAACCTGCACACGCTCCTGAAACTGCTTCCCAAGGAGCGCCAGCATCAGACGACCACCGAAGCTGGAACCGTAGAGAACAATCCTATATTTAAGAATATTGCCGAGGGAGCATCCTTCTCCGGCCTGGACATCAAGATTGAAACCCTTTTTAACCACTGGGGCGAGACCGCCGCAGTTTATGCCGGCACGCCTGAAGAAGCCTACGCTGCCTGCATGGCAGACGCCAAGACCCACTTCCTCACCCCCAGAGCCAAGGACAAGGACATTATCATTGCCAACACTTTCAGCAAGGTGAATGAGGGTACCCTGGGCACACTTACCGGCTGCCCGTCGTTGAAGAGTACCGGAGGAGACGTTGTCCTTATCGCCAACGCCCCCGAGGGACAGGTGACCCACTACCTGATGGGACATTTCGGTCAAATGATTGAGTCCAAGCAACCGCTGCGGCCGCTTACTCCACCATCGGTCAAGCACCTGATCGTTTACACGGAGTATCCTGACCTAGCGGGAAGACGTTATTACGAGCAGTCGGACAAGGTGTTATTTATGCATCGCTGGGATGATGTTATCAAAGCCCTCAAGGAATTTCACGGGGACAGTGCCGAGGTGGCAGTATATCCCCACGCCGAGGTTCAATACTGCAAATAACAACTAACGCTCAACCTGTTCAATCTGATAGCGCAGCTTGCCCGCCGGGGCAACCACCTCCACCACCTCCCCCTTCCCCCGACCGACAATGGCTCTACCTATAGGTGAAGCAGTTGAAATCTTGCCCTTGGTCGGGGCTACCTCCCGCGGACTGACAATGGTGTAACACAGTTCGTTCCCAGAAGCCAGGTCACGCAGCACAACACTATCGCCGGTAACTATCTTAAGAGTGTCCTTCTGTACCTTACCATTAACATCGTTTCTAATAACTGCCGTCTTTAGAGTCTCTTCTAACTCTTCAATTCGTCCTTCTATTTGCCCGCGTTGTTCCCTGGCTGCATCCAGAGGCGCATTCTCACGAAAGTCCTTATCCGCCGCCGCCCGCCGCATCTCATCAATGGCTTCGAGCCGCTTGCTTTTAAGCTCCTCGAGCTCAGCCTTCAACTCGTCATAGCCCTGCTGAGTTAAGGAGACCGGCGGGGAGACACTCCGCCGCGACGAAGCCTTTAATACAGTTTTCCCCTTCTTGGGTTTAAGCTGGGTGGACAGATTAGCCTTACTCCACCCCTCCTTTTTAGCATAAACCAAAAAAGCCCGAATTAACTCGAGCTTCTTCATATAGTTGGTATCCGATGATGACAACCGCTCCGCATAATTAGCTACCTCGGGAGCGGTCAGCACCGCCAAAGGCCGTTCCCACCCGTACCAGCGCACGAAATGATACACCGCCTGCTGACTCGCCGCCCTCTCCTCGGTTGATAAGCTGGCGAGAAAATTAGTCGCCGCTTCACCCAGGCTCAAACTCTGACTTTCACTATCCAATTAGAACTTCCCCCGATTAAATTTACCAGCCTTAATCTTACTATCTCAGACACACATCGGTCAATCAGCACCAGCCTGGAAAGGAATCTTTATCTTCCCCATAGCCCTGGATACTGCCTGATGCGCCAGTAGTTTCAACACCGCCTCCGCATGCCAGTCAAATGTCAAACCCTTCTCTTTAAGCAGGGCTTCATCAAGGCCGGTTGCTGTTATTATGTCAAATAAACGGTCAACTTGGCGGTCGCTCAGGCGCTCATAAAATTTCCGGGCCCAGTAGCCTCTCTTTAGTTCCCGGCCCAGCTTTTTCTTCCAAGCCCGTTCATAGCCAGCCAGACTACCAGCCGTCAGGTCACCGTTTCCCAGCGCCCGATGCAAACTGTTAGCGGCTATTTCAGCACAAAGGAGACCGTAGTAGATACCGCCGCCAGTGGTTGGTTTTACCTGCCCTGCCGCATCCCCCACCACCACCAACCTCTCCCCATAGGTCTTGGACAGCGGTTTCAAGGGAATACCGCCGTAGCTTAACTTCGCCTCAGTCGTGGCTATTTTCCCCTGAGCCTGTAGAGACGATAATAATCTCTTGAGATAATCACCGGGGCTACGGCGCGACAGCAATCCTACCCGAGCCATATTTGATGAGGTCGGTACCATCCAAGCAAAAAAACCGGGCGCTATCTCCCGGCCAAAATAAACCTCAACCTCGTCTGCACCGGTTGTCTCTATCTCCGCCTGAGCCCCCGTAACAAAATCGCCGACCCTGCCTAAACCTAACCCCTCAACAAGCTTTGAGCTAAAGCCGGTAGCCATAACTACCGCTTTTGCCTCAAAGTTTAACTTTTCACCATGACGGACTGCCTCAAGCCGAACTTCATTATCATTAACCGCTACATCTACGACCTGGCTATTCAGGATATACTCCGCGCCCGCGTTCTGAGCACGACTCGCCAGCGATATATCAAAAGCGCCCCGGTCTAAAACACACGCCTGCGGTTCCGGTCGCCACACCCTGAGCAACTTCCCGGAAGGCGAAAACAGACGGGCACTGTTGACCCGCCTGATAATAACACTGTCATCAATGTGAAAAAGGTCGGCACACTCCTGCCCGACCAGACCGGTACAACCAGCCTTCTCTCCCGGCTTATCCCTGGCTTCCAGTACCACCACCCCGTATCCCATCCCCGCCAGCTTATACGCCGCGTAACTGCCGACCGGGCCACCGCCGATTACAGCGACATCATACAATTTCAATTCACCACCTGTGGGGATATTTTACTGCGCCTTCGTATCTGACCACAACCAACCCTCGGAAGATAATTGAGGAGAAAATAACAAGGTAATGACGAGAACAACTGTTATAAACCAGGTTAATGGAATTTTAGCTATATTTAAGAAGAACTCGCCCGGATTAAACAGGCAGCCCCTGCCGGCTAAGATACTTTTGAGTTCTGTAAAATCTCTAAGGCGACCTCAGCCGCTCTTTTCCCGGAAAGAAGCATACCGCCAAAGGTAGGACCCATGCGGGGCAGTCCGTAGGCATTAGCGACTGCCATACCGGCCACAATTAACCCGGGATATATCTCGCCGGTATTTTCCACCACCGCATCCTCTGATTTTTCAATCCACAGGGCTCCCTCCCCCATCAACTTGAGCAAGCCACGCTGTTCCAGCTTCCGGGCGGCACATGCCTCATGCCCGGTAGCATCAATTACTACTTTGGCTTCCAGGGGAATAGGGTCAAGGAGAGCAATCTCCCGGGGCAGGTGCAAGATAGGACTCCAGTTTACCACCACCCCAGCTACGCGATTATTCTCATGCACTGCCAGGTCTTCCATGTAAGTCAGGCTGAAGAACTTAGCCCCGGCATCACAGGCAGCTCCTATCAGCTTAGAACAGGCGTGAGGGGCATCAGCCACATAAAGACCCTCGTTAGCCATAGAGTAAGGCACACCCAGCTCATCAAGAACCTCCTGGGCTGGTGCCCTCAGGGTAAGCTTATTCATAAAATAACCACCGACCCAGAAACCGCCGCCCAGATAGTTATTCCGTTCTATAATCAGAACTTTAACCCCGGCTTTACCCAGCTCTCTGCCGGCGATAAGCCCGCTAGGTCCTCCCCCAACAATAATGACATCGCTATCAACATACTCGTTAAATTGCTGCAAAAAGCTATTCACGATAGCCCTGCTTACTTCCCCGTTCCTCACCGGATGGAACAAAGACATATCAATCTCTCCTCTCTACCGCAACAATATCTAGCACTTGGGTGCGGAGATGCCTAAATACTTTTCCACCAACGCCATAGCACAGAACTCGCCGCACATACTGCAGGTCTCTCCGGCCAGAGTATGCCTTTTGTGGACATGACTGGCTCTTTCGGGGTTCAAGGACAATTTAGCCTGCTCTGACCAGTCAAGCTTCTTTCTGGCAACGGACATCTTTCTATCCCATTCCTTAGCACCCTTAACCCCTTTAACAATATCACCCGCATGGGCAGCAATGCGCGAGGCGATTACTCCCAGCCTGACATCCTCAGCGTCAGGCAGGGAAAGGTGCTCTGACGGCGTTACATAGCACAGAAAATCGGTGCCGTAAGCGGCGGCTATAGCGCCACCGATAGCCCCGGTAATATGGTCGTAACCGGCCGCGACATCGGTTACCAGCGGCCCCAGCACATAGAAAGGAGCCTCGTGGCAGATAGACTTCTGCAAACGGACATTAGCCTCAATATGATCCAGGGGCAAATGTCCGGGACCCTCAACCATCGCCTGGACACCGGCTTGCTGAGCTCGCTTCACCAGTTCCCCGATAACGAGCAGTTCCTGCACCTGAGCTCGGTCGGTAGCATCTGCCAGGCAACCGGGGCGCATCCCGTCCCCCAGGCTCAAGGTAACATCATGCTCCCGGGCTAAATCCAGCAGGCGGTCATAGTACTCATAGAGCGGATTTTCGCGCTCATTGTGGAGCATCCACCCGATTAAGAAAGCGCCGCCCCGGGAGACTACATCGGCAACTCTGCCCTGCTGTTTAAGACAGTCAATAGCTGCCCGGGTCACGCCACAATGCACCGTTATGAAATCAACACCGTCACGAATATGCTCTTCAATTGCCGCGAACAGGTCGTCGACCGTCATCTTAACAATGGCACCGTAACTATTTATGGCTTCAATTCCAGCCTGATAAATAGGCACGGTCCCAATGGGCACGGAGCTGGCCTTAACAATAGCCCGCCGGATAGCTGAGATATCGCCGCCGGTACTTAAATCCATAACGGCGTCCGCGCCGGCATCAATAGCGACCTTCAACTTTTCCAGTTCGGAATCAATATCGCCAAAGTCAGAAGAGGTCCCGATATTAGCATTAACCTTGGTGGACAACCCCCGGCCTATCCCACAAGGCATAAGATTGGTATGTTGCGTATTTGCCGGAATTACTATCGTTCCGTCAGCTACACCCTGTCGTATGAACTCAGCCTCAAACCCCTCCTGCTTAGCCACCAGGCTCATTTGTATTGAAGTAATATTCTTTCTGGCTAATTCCAGTTGCGTCATACCCGTACTCCTAAAAAATAAAACCAAGGGTTATACCGCTCGTACTCCGACCCTTGGTCTCTAACCTTTCCGCTTCCCTACGCTCGCATTATCGAGATCAGGTTCACAGGGTCGGCTTCAAAACGCCTCTCAGCTTCTGAGCACCCCTAGCGGTCAATTATTAAATTGTATATTAAAAACATAGCACAAAAACACCTTATATGCAAATGTCTTGTGCCTTTATTATCTACCTCACCCCCTTTATCCCCCTCTCCTTCAAAGGAGAGGGGGAGGTGTAATGGAGAGGGGCTTCGCCCCTCTCAGTCTCTCCCCTTATTTTATTTCGTCCCTCTCAGACTCTCCCCGTATTTTGTTTCGCCTTTTACCCCTCCCGTTCTCCAAGGGGGAGAGGTATGGCAGGGAGGCTTCGCCTCCCTCAAGCCCTCCTTTTTACCCCACCCCTTAGTGGGATAACAAACTCATGCCCCCAAGCGGGGTGTCTAAGAGGGGCGTAGCCCTCTTTCTAAATTATTCCCCTTCCCCTTATCCAATCCCCAAGGAGAAGGGGACACAGGGGATGGGGTCACCACCAAACAGGGGCAAAGCCCCGTAAAAATAATCACTTCGCCCCCCTATCAAGTAAGTATCCGCGAAGTCAATTTGATAATAAGCCTAAACAATAGTAAAATACACTATACAGAGGCAAAACTTGCGGGAGGCGATGAGGAAAGTATGGAAACCGGTACGTGGAAGGTAAAAAGCGGCCTGGCTCAGATGCTAAAAGGCGGCGTGATTATGGATGTCATCAACGCCGAGCAAGCCATGATTGCTCAGGAGGCCGGCGCCTGCTCGGTAATGGCACTGGAAAGGGTACCGGCTGATATCAGGTCGGCCGGCGGTGTCGCCCGTATGGCTGACCCTACCGTTATTGAAGCTATTATGAAAGCAGTTTCTATCCCGGTAATGGCCAAGTGCCGCATAGGTCACTTCGTGGAGGCGCAGGCACTGCAAGCTCTTGGCATCGACTTTATAGACGAGTCTGAAGTGCTTACTCCGGCAGACGAAGCGCACCATATCTGGAAACACGACTTTAAGACCCCCTTCGTCTGCGGTTGTCGTGACCTCGGTGAAGCCCTGCGCCGCATCGGCGAGGGTGCCGCCATGATAAGAACCAAGGGTGAAGCGGGTACCGGCAACGTCGTGGAAGCAGTCCGCCACATGCGTGCTGTAATTGGCGGCATGCGCAAACTGGCAGACACTCCCCAGGAAGAGCTGATGGCAGTGGCAAAAGAGATGGGAGCGCCTTTTGAACTGGTAGAGGAGATACATAAAACCGGAAAGCTGCCGGTGGTCAACTTTGCCGCCGGTGGAGTGGCTACCCCGGCTGATGCCGCCCTGATGATGCAGCTGGGTGCTGACGGCGTCTTTGTCGGCTCAGGTATTTTCAAATCCAGCAACCCCGAAGCCATGGCTAAAGCCATTGTCAAGGCAACCACTCACTTCAACGACCCGAAAATCATTGCCGAGGTCTCCAAGAACCTGGGCGAAGCTATGCCCGGGCTGGATATAAAGCAAATCCCAACCGAGGAACTACTGTCACCCAGAGGATGGTAGTATGAAGATTGGTGTCCTGGCGGCGCAAGGAGCCTTCGTCGAACACATAGCCACTTTACAACGCCTAGATGTAGACACTGTGCCCGTCCGTTTACCCCTTCAGCTTGCCTCATTGGACGGGCTAATCATTCCCGGCGGAGAAAGCACCTCCATCAGTCGACTGATGCTGGGTTATGACCTGATAGACGAAATCAGAAATCTAGCTGAGAACGGCCTGCCCATAATGGGCACCTGCGCCGGCATGATACTCCTGGCTAAAGAGATTTCAGATTCGGACGGGGTAGAGCCTATGAGAATAATGGACATAACCGTCAGGCGTAATGCCTTCGGCCGGCAGAACGAGAGCTTTGAGGCCGAACTCTCCATACCGGTGCTGGGAGAAGAGCCTTTTCCCGGTGTCTTCATCCGCGCGCCGCTGATAGAGCGAGTAGATAACGGGGTAGAGACGCTGGCTAAATTAGCTGACGGCACCATCGTAGCCGCCCGCCAGAAGAAACTGTTAGCCCTGTCTTTTCACCCTGAGTTAACCAATGACCTGAGATTTCATCGTTACTTCCTGGATATCGCAACCGGAGACCAGCAAGTATAGTTTAGGGGACACCTTTGCAAAAAGTAATCACTGATGACCTGGACGCCCTGCTTGACATCCTGCCGCCACATATCCAAAAACCACTGCGCCAACAGAAAGATATTCACGAACTGCTGGAAGTAGTCCTCGACCTGGGTCGTCCCCCGGAAGCCCGTTTCCCCCAGCGCGAGATGATTCTCGACCCGAAGGAAGTGGACGAGCCGGATATCGACTATGTAACCTCGCATATCGGCAGCTTCGGGGATGACAACCGGGCGGGTATAGAGCGCACCCTGCACCGAATCTCAGCTATTCGCAATCGCAAGGGACGCATTGTCGGACTTACCTGCCGCGTGGGCCGGGCGGTCTTTGGTACTATAAAAGTTATTGAAGACCTAGTCCAATCAGGCAAGAGCATATTGCTGCTGGGTCGTCCCGGCGTCGGCAAAACAACCATGCTCCGTGAAGTCGGCCGGGTGCTCGCCGACGACCTCAAGAAAAGGGTTATCATCGTTGACACCTCCAACGAAATCGCCGGTGACGGCGATATTCCCCACCCCGCTATCGGGCACGCCCGCCGGATGCAGGTAACCACCCCCAAACAGCAGCACGCGGTCATGATTGAAGCAGTGGAAAACCATATGCCCGAGGTCATCATTATCGACGAAATCGGCACCGAACTGGAAGCGCAAGCCGCCCGCACCATCGCGGAACGCGGCGTGCAACTGGTGGGTACCGCCCACGGCAATACGCTGGAAAACCTGATGATGAACCCCACTCTCGCCGACCTCATTGGCGGTATCCAGACGGTAACCCTAGGCGATGAGGAAGCCAAAAGACGAGGCACCCGCAAGTCCATACTGGAGCGCATGTCAATGCCTACCTTTAACATCGTGGTAGAAATACAGGACTGGGCCAGGGTGGCCATTCACCCCGACGTCGGTGAAGCCGTGGACGCCATCCTGTGGGGACAACCCCTGTCCCGGGAGATTCGCTGGCGGGACGAAAACGGCGAGGTTAGAATAGAAAAAGAGGAACTGGCTACTATTAAGAAGCCGGCTAAGGGTAAGCCCGTAGAACCGGCCAAGGAAGACAAGCACTACAAGCTCTACCTTTTTGGTATAAACCGGGGGCGACTGGAGCAGGCGGCCAAAGAGAGAGAGATGACGCTAAATCTGGTCGACAACCTAAAAGAAGCCAATCTCTTCGTGACTTCCAAGAGCTACTACCGACGGAAACCGCAAAAGGTCAAGGATGCCGAAGCTACGGACCTGCCCATCTATGTTCTGAAAAGCAACACGCCGCACCAGATAAGACACCTGCTGAACACACTCTATCCCTCACCCAAACCGGAGCGGGCAGATTCCTTCAAACTTGCCCTGGCCGAGGCGGAAGACGCCGTGGGGCGGGTAAAGGAGGGGGAGGAAACAGTGGAGCTCAGCCCCCAGAGCGCCTACATCCGGCGCCTCCAGCACCTGATAGCGGAACGAAACGCCCTCCACTCCCAGAGCACCGGCAAAGACCCGGAGAGACGGGTGAGGATATACGGGGGCTAGGGCAATGCAGAGCAAACATCTGTCTGAAGAGGGATTAAAAGGGGCGAAGCCCCTTTAAGAAATTCTCCTCCCTCTCCCCTTATGAAGGGGAGAGGGATAAAGAGTGAGGGGTTAATAAATAATCATGTTATTCATCACTTTTGAGGGTGGGGAAGGCAGCGGGAAAAGCGTCCAAGCGAAAGCCCTGTACCGCAAGCTGGTAAAACTGTCTGTTCCGGCACTCCTGACCCATGAACCCGGAGTGACAGCCCTCGGTAAGAGACTGGCACGCTGCCTGAAGTGGGCGCAAAACACGGATATGTCGCCGCTGACCGAGCTGCTCCTGTTCAATGCCTCACGCGCCCAGCTGGTAGCGGAGGTCATCCGCCCCAACCTGGCGGCGGGGAAAATCGTTATCTGCGACCGCTTCGCCGACTCCACTACCGCCTACCAGGGGTACGGGCGGGGACTGGACTTAGCCACGGTCGCCGCGATTAATAATGCCGCTACCGGAGGGCTGAAACCCGACCTGACCATATTCCTGGACTTACCGGTTGAGACCGGCTTTGCCCGCAAGGGCGACAGCAAACCGGACCGCTTTGAACAGGAAGATATCGCCTTCCACCAGAGAGTGCGGGAGGGCTACCTCAAACTGGCGGCTAATGAGCCGGAGCGCTGGCTGGTGGTAGACGCCAACCAATCCAAAGCTAAAATAGCCGAGATTATCTGGCAGAGAGTCAGCAGGTTACTAAGTAAAAAAGGGTTGAAGTAAAAGCATGCCTCGCAGACAAGTTGCTGTAGCTATGAGCGGCGGGGTGGATTCATCGCTGGCAGCGGCCATACTGAAAAGAGCCAGCTATGAAGTCAGCGGCGTTTACATGAACCTCAGCTCCGCCACTGACCCGGCAAAGACCGTCTCAGATTTAGAACAGGTCTGCCGGATACTGAACATTCCCTTTTACCAGGTCAACTTTGAGGCGGAATTTAAGGACATGGTCATTGATTACTTCTGCCGGGAATACAGCCAGGGACGCACGCCCAACCCCTGCACTGTCTGCAACCAGCACATCAAATTTGGATTGCTCCTGGATAAGGTGCGGGAAATGGGCGCCGATTACCTGGCTACCGGTCACTATGCCCGAATTGAACATTTACCGACTGGCTACCATCTATTGAAAGCGCTGGATACCGGTAAAGACCAGTCCTATTTCCTGTACACCCTAGGGCAAAAAGAGCTTCAGCACCTGCTCATGCCACTGGGACTCCTCAGCAAAGCAGAGGTAAGAGAAATAGCTGCCGAACTGGGCTTGCCTACCAGCAGCCGCAGTGACAGCCAGGATGTCTGCTTCATTCCCGGTAATGACTACCGATCATTTATCGCCCGGCACATTACCTTACAGCCGGGAGATATTGTTGATACCGAAGGTAATATCCTGGGCAAACACAAAGGTCTAGCCCGATACACCGTAGGACAGAAGCAAGGACTGGGACTCAACTCGAGCGAACGTCGGTATGTCCTTAAACTTAATTATCAAAACAATCGATTGGTAGTCGGCAGTGAAGAACAGCTTTACCACAATGCCCTGACTGCCGGTAAGCTGAGTTGGGTATCAGGCAAAGCTCCCCGGAAGCCGATTAATATAACCGCCAAAGTTAGATACAGGTCGCCCGAAGCCGACGCCAGGCTCAACATCAAAGGAGAAATAACAGGGGTCCAGTTTGCCCAGCCGCAGCGAGCCATTGCCCCCGGGCAAGCCATAGCATTCTACCGTGGTGATGAGGTGCTGGGCGGGGGTATAATAGAAAGCACCGAAGATGTTATCTAAACCAACCTTCATTGAAGAAGAACTGCTTGAGGCGCAGGGCTACCGGCTCATCGCCGGCCTTGATGAGGCGGGGCGGGGCGCGCTGGCCGGTCCGGTGGTAGCCGCCGCCGTCATACTGCCCTGTCGCCTGGAAACTCCCTGGCTCAGCCAGGTAAGAGACAGCAAGCTGTTGAACCCGCCCAAGCGCGAGCTCCTGTTTCACTACATCCACGAAATCGCTATCTCAACAGGTATCGGCGTAGTCCGGCACGAAGTAATAGACGCTCAGGGTATCATCAAGGCAACGAGGCTGGCGATGCAACTGGCGATAGACCAGCTGTCACCGGCACCGGAGTCGCTACTGATAGACTATATGCTACTGCCAGAGGTAAAATTAACCCAGAAGGGGATAACTAACGGCGATGGTCTCTGTTTTTCCATCGCCTGTGCCTCAATCATCGCTAAAGTGACGCGAGACCGCCTGATGGTTGAGCTGGACAGGCTTTATCCCGACTACGGGCTGGCACAACACAAGGGCTACGGCACCGAAAGGCATATGTCCTGCCTGCGACGACTGGGCCCGTCTCCCATCCACCGCCAGTCCTTCCAACCGGTCAAGGACATAATCAATCAAAAGAAATGAGACGTAAAGACACCGGTATTCTGGGTGAGAAACTGGCTAGAGATTTCCTCCGAAAGAAGGGCTACCGTATCATGGAAACAAACTACCGCTGCCCCGAAGGTGAAATTGACATCGTAGCCCAGCATAAAGACTGCCTCGCTTTTATCGAGGTAAGAACTAAAAAGAGCCGTGAGTTCGGCAGTCCCGAAGAATCCGTTACCCCAGCCAAGCAAGCCAGGATGAGGGCTACCGCCGCCCACTACCAGCAAACTCACCATGATTTACCCCCGGAGTGGCGCATCGATTTCGTGGCGGTAGAACTGGACCGCAACGGCAAGCCATTAAGAATCGAGCTTATTGAAAATGCCGTTGGCGACACGTAATATATGTTACACCAACTAAATACGGTGAATTAGCATCCGGTTGCCCGCTTTAGAACGCCACGCTAAATCTATAAATCGAAAATCTTCCCGGGATTGAGGATACCATTCGGGTCGAACGCTTTCTTGATGGCTTTCATAAGGCTCAAGTGCGCTTCATCCAGCTGTATGGGGAGGTATGCCTTCTTATCAAACCCGATGCCATGCTCACCTGATATGGCTCCTCTAAAGGAGACACCGATGCGGTATATGTCACTCATCAGTTGAGGCAACTCCTTCTCCCATTCCTCCCTGCTCATATTGAGGCAAACCGGGTGCAAATGCACGTTACCGTCACCCGCGTGTCCATACACTACAACAGGTATTTTGCGCTCTTCCGATATATCTTTGACTCTCCTGACAAACCTGGCTATTTCACTGCGAGGGACCACTACATCAATTATCTCCATAGGCGCAAACCGACTCAGGGCGTGGTAGAATTTCTCTCTGGCGTCAAGAAGTTTTCTCTTCGCTCGCACGGTGCCGGGTATCATAACCTCAATGGCTCCGTGCCGCTTGCAGATTTCGTCAACCTGGCAACAGTAGTCGTAGATTTCGTTTTCTGACTCTCCCTCAACTATTAGCATTAGAAACGCCTCGTAGCCGTGATATGGTAGTTCTTTACCCAGATGCTTCTCAACTATCTCGATAATACTTCTCTCCATGAATTCAATGCCGGTGGGAACTATCTTGAGCCTGAGGATTTCAGGCACCGCGTCAACAGCGTTCTGCAGATTCGTAAAGGGGATGAACAGCACCTCTCGCCGCGCCGGCTTGGTGGTAAGCTTCAGTATGACCCTGGTTACTACCGCCAAAGTTCCTTCTGAGCCGATAATAAGTTGAGTTAAATCATAGCCCGTGGAGCACTTCACAAACTCCCCGCCAGTTTTCATAATTTCGCCATTTGGGAGCACGGCTTCCAATCCCAGCACATGGTGCCTGGTCACTCCATATTTGACCGCATTCATTCCTCCGGCATTGGTAGCCACGTTACCGCCAACAGTGGCCGTCATTTCACCCGGGTAGACAGGATAGAAGAGGCCTTGCCTCTCCAAATGCTCACGAAGTTCCGATAAGGTAACCCCCGGTTCCACAATAGCCACGAAATTGTCTCCGTCTATCTTCAGGATACGCTTCATTTTTTCCAGAGACAGCACGATACCGCCGTAAATAGGAATGCAGCCGCCACTCAGTCCGGTCCCCGCACCTCTTGGGGTAACCGGAATCCTCTTCTCGTTGGCAAAGGCCAGCAATCTGACTATCGAATCGGCGCCGGTGGGCTTTACGACGACCTGAGGAGCATAACGTTTGGCCAGCGGCATCTCATCATAAGAATAATCCTCCATTTCATCTTTATTAGTGGAGATATTATTCTGGCCCACAATAGCTGTTAATTCCTCAACGATTTGAGGAGTTATTTCTCCATATTGATGATTCATCCCTGTCCTCATATTAATGTTAATTTTGTTGTTCTTATCAGCCCGCTAATGAATAATAGCATAGAGTTTGATTGTGATAAAACGGCTGAAGGTTAAGTTTAGTCCTGTTTCCCGAACCAGCGCAAGGCTTTACTACCTAATTCGGCTATGCTAAAATTAGCCGCCAAGGAATTATAGATATGGCTTCACAGAAAGCACCATCAAGACAGACACTACGCATTATTGATGCCAATCTGAACCGTATTGGCGAGGGACTTCGTCTGCTGGAAAACCTGACTCGCCTGCTCCTTAATGATACCAAACTAACCCGACAGCTAAAGGCCATGCGCCATGAACTCATCACCAGCGACTGGCCATCCTACCAGCAACTTCTACAGGCTCGTGACGCCGCAGGAGATATCGGCATCAATATTGAAGCCCCGGAACAGGAAAAGCCAAAGGAGCTACCAACAGTGGTAGTGGCTAACGCCAGGAGGGTTCAGGAATCGCTGAGAACCGTAGAGGAACTGGCTAAACTTCCCGGCATCACACCTGAATTGGACCCTCATAAATTCCAGCAAGCCCGATTTAATCTCTATACGATAGAAAAAGAACTGCTATCCAGGCTAATACGCCGGGACAAAATAGAGCATTTACCCGGGCTTTATGTTATTATAGACACCCAAGCCCTGAAAGGTCGCCGTCATATTGACATGGCCAGGCAGGCAATCCAAGGCGGAGCTAAGACAATTCAACTGCGCGATAAAATACAGAGTAAAAAGGAATTGTTACCCATCGCCCAACAGCTTAAAAAGCTATGCGCCGACCACGGCGTGCTTTTTATGGTAAACGACCATCTGGATATAGCCCTGGCCACTGACGCGGATGGACTGCACCTGGGACAGGACGACCTGCCCATTAGTGCCATCCGCCGACTGCTACCAATAGATAAAATCCTGGGTTTCTCAACTCACAGTCTGGAAGAGGCGACAGCCGCCGAATCCGAAGGGGCTGACTATATCGCTGTCGGGTCAATATTCCCGACGACCTCTAAAGAAAAGGCGAAGGTTATCGGGCTGGACGGGCTACGCCAAGTCAGACAGGCGATAACCATACCCATAGTGGCTATTGGCGGCATTAACAGTGATAATACTGACGAGGTTATCGCGGCTGGCGCTGACTCGGTAGCGGTAATCAGCGCCGTATTACAAGCCGAGTCCCCGGAAAGAGCGGCCCGCCAGATAGCCGCCAGATTTGAAGGCAAAAAATGAGCGGATTAACCGATAATTTAGATTCAATTGCTGACCAGCTTCGACAGAGTCTGACCGCTATTGACCAGGCCCGGGAAAAGGCGTTACCGCTATCCCGTGAGGTAATCCGGCATTGCAGCCGTGCCATCCGCGCCATGCACCGCCAGGAGTTTGACCAGGCTAAAGAACTACTTCAATCAGCCCAAAAACTGCTTAAAGAAGCAGACCAAACAGTGGCTAACTATAACGAACTTAACCACGCCGGCTTTATCCTGGATGCCCAGAAGGAGTTTGCCGAAGGCAGCACCCTGCTTACCCTGGTAACCGGAGAAAAACTCCCCCAGCCCGATGAACTGGGTATTGATTCCGCCGCCTACCTGAATGGTCTGGGCGAAGCCGTAGGCGAGTTGAGACGTTACCTGCTGGATAATATGAGAAGGGGAGACCTTTCCCGATGTGAAGAACTACTAAGCGCCATGGATGACATTTACAATACTCTAATTACCATAGATTTCCCTGACACCATAACCGGTGGACTTCGGCGCACCACCGATATGGTGCGCGGGGTACTAGAAAGGACGCGCAGTGACCTGACATTAGTGATAAGACAGAAGGACCTGGAAAACAGCTTGGAAAAATTTGAAGGTAATCTTCAACAGAAAGGAGGCTGAATATAGTGGACCCAATTATAATCGCATTAATATGTGGCGTGCTGGGACTGGTTCTAGCTGCTATTATGACACGCTATGTATTGAAGCAAGACCAAGGCTCAGAGAAAATAAGGGAAATAGCCGAAGCTATCAAGGAGGGTGCTTTGGCCTTCCTGACACGAGAGTACCGGATACTGGCTATTTTCGTAGCGGTGGTTGGTATTATTCTCGGCGTAATACCTTTGCTTGGCTGGTGGGTAACGACAGCTTTTGTATTTGGCGCTATCTGCTCGGGACTGGCCGGCTTCATCGGCATGAACATAGCCATCAGGTCCAACAGCCGGACGGCTGCTTCCGCACAGAAAAGTCTAAATGATGGCTTGAGAGTTTCCTTCCGTGGGGGCACGGTAATGGGAATGAGCGTAGTCGGCATTGGCATCATCGGGCTATG
The DNA here is from genome assembly GCA_964558705.1 of uncultured Dehalococcoidales bacterium. Taxonomy (GTDB): domain Bacteria; phylum Chloroflexota; class Dehalococcoidia; order Dehalococcoidales. The sequence goes on along the minus strand of CAZLFC010000009.1, from coordinate 269 downwards.
TATTATGTATTTCGCCTTCCACAGCCACCCTGACTTTCTGAAAATCATACCCGGCTTTGGCTTCGGCGCTTCCTCAGTAGCTATCTTCGCCAGGGTTGGCGGCGGTATCTACACTAAAGCCGCCGATGTCGGGGCTGACCTGGTAGGTAAGGTGGAGAAGGGCATTCCTGAGGACGACCCCCGCAACGCCGCCGTCATTGCCGATTTTGTCGGTGATAATGTCGGTGATGTGGCTGGTATGGGCGCCGACCTGTTTGAATCATATGTTG
>CAZLFC010000008.1:0-24118 GCA_964558705.1 uncultured Dehalococcoidales bacterium | reverse complement strand
CTCTTTCTTCCCCCTCTCCTTATCAAGGAGAGGGGGATACAGGGGGTGAGGTCACCCTGAACGTGCAATTAGCTTCAAAACTAGCTTGACAAGTATGGGCTAATGTGGTGTATTATGTGTGTATAAGTGGTAAATAGTGGTACTTGGGGGTTGTTTGGGGTTATTAAGGGTAGTTAATGGGGGAGGGTATTATGGCAGGTATTGAGACTAAAATTCCCGTCTTATTTTTTGAAGAGGGAAATAAAGTGATTGCTTATTCACCAGCTCTTGACCTTTCTAGTTGTGGTGATACCGAAGAGCAAGCTCGCAAGAGGCTTGCCGAAGCTGTTGCGATTTTTCTCAATGAGATTGCAGCGATGGGCACTTTAAGTGAGGTATTGGAAGAGTGTGGATGGTGTGAAGCCCCCGAGAAGCACAGATGGTCTCCACCAGTTTACAAAATATGTAGAGACGAACCAGTAAGAATTCCTGTGTGAGGGGGTAAATACTGGCTCGCATAGTCCCTATCAGTTGGCAAAGGTTTGAGAATGTTTTATTGAAAGCTGGCTGTTGGTTTGATAGGGAAGAGGGTGACCATCGTATCTATAAACGTGATGGTCTAAAACGCCCTCTTGTTATCCCGACGGAAAACGACTTGCCAGTATTCATTATTCGGAACAATCTAAAGACTCTTGGAATTAGCCGAGATGAATACTTTAGGTTACTAAAAGACAGTTAGGGTATTATCGCATAAAGTAATATTCGGCCAGTTTAAGAGAGGTCATTGCCCCTCTCTCCTTTTCTCCCCCTCTCCTTGCCAACGAGGGGAGATGAGGGGATACAGGGGGGAATTGTTTCCCTAAAAAATAAAAACAATTCCCAGCCTCATTTTCATTTACACCGCTTTTCACTGGTTTAAAACAGATTATATACAGGCACAGGCAAAACCAAGACCATCGGCTTCTGCTTTTCACAACGGCTTATACGCCGCTACCCCCGGTGACGGAGTTTGACATTTACCGGCATATATAGTTGAATGGAAATAGGGGAGCGGAGTGATACCTCTAATACTTTGAAGGGGGTGCGCGATGAGGCTTCATGTTTTATACGGAGTTTGGCAAGTAGACACTCTTTGCCCTGCCGGAAGGTAGGGCAGTCGGAACTCAAACCCGACTCGTAATGAGTTGAGGTCGGTTCTGAGAAGAGACCCAATGTGGTATTCTAACCACGATTGAGTTGGGAATGAGGAACTAACGCAGTGGAGGGTGCTTGTTAGAGTGCCCTCCACTTTTTATATGGCATGACCTGTCAATTAAGCCTGAGAAGCACCACAATACAAAATAAGCACATTTACCGGACCTTTATATCTTAATATACTCGTGAATTAAACGTAACCCATTTTTGAATTAAGAGGGTGAGATTGTAAAACTTACTCTTTTTTTACTCTATAAAAGAATAAGTGCTATAATGGCATAACCTTTAATATTTTGACCTGATTTTGACCTGGTTCAACGAAATATCTCACGGAGAGCAATTTGAAAATACTTTTAGTTAACCCGCGCTACCCGGACACCTTCTGGAGTTTCCGGCACGCCTTAAAATTCATCTCTAAAAAGGCGACCTTCCCGCCTCTCGGTCTATTGACGGTAGCCGCCATGCTGCCTGACGAGTGGGAGAAAAAGCTGGTGGACATGAACACAACCAGCCTGACTGATAAAGACCTCAAATGGGCGGACTACGTATTCATCGGGGCTATGGTGGTACAACAGGACTCCGCCAAAGAGGTTATCAGCCGCTGCAACAAACTCGACGCTAAGATTGTCGCTGGTGGCCCCTACTTCACCATCGCCCACCAGGAAATTGCCTTCGATAGTGTCGACCACCTGGTGCTTGACGAGGGGGAAAATACCCTCCCGCTCTTTCTGGCAGATTTAGAGCAGGGATGCGCCCGGCATGTCTATACCTCCAAAGACCGCCCCGATATCACCCAGACCCCGGTGCCGCTATGGTCGCTTATCGACCCGAAAAAATACTCGTCAATGAATATCCAGTATTCCCGCGGCTGCCCTTACAACTGTGAATTCTGCGACATTATCATCCTGAACGGGCACAAGCCACGCACCAAGAGTAAAGAGCAGATGTTAGCCGAACTGGAAGCGTTATACCAGCAGGGGTGGCGGGGTGGTTTGTTCATCGTCGACGATAATTTCATCGGCAACAAGCGGAAATTAAAGGTAGACATCCTGCCCGCCATGATTCAATGGATGAAAGAGAGAAAACACCCCTTTTCATTTCTTACCGAAGCCTCTATCAACCTTGCCGATGACGAAGAACTAATGCAACTGATGGCCGAGGCGGGATTTGACACTGTATTTATCGGCATCGAGAGCCCCAATGAAGACAGCCTGGTGGAGTGTAATAAAATTCCCAATAAAGACCGTGATTTAGTAGCCTCGGTCAAGAAAATTCAGAACTATGGCTTCCAGGTACAGGGGGGATTTATTGTCGGTTTTGATAGTGACCCGCTTTCCATCTTCAAAAGCCAGATAAATTTCATTCAAAAGAGCGGCATAGTTACGGCAATGGTCGGCTTGCTAATTGCCCCTCCTGAAACCCGACTCTACAAGCGTCTGGAAAAGGAGAACCGCATATTGCCCGGCGGCTCCGGCGACAATACCGACTTTTCCATCAACTTCATTCCCAAAATGAACTATGAGGTCCTTGTCAACGGCTACAAACAAATCCTGGATACCATTTACTCCCCCAAGCAGTACTGCGAACGAATAAAAACATTCCTGGACGAGTATAAACCGCGCCACAAGAGGAAGAGTAAACTCCAGTTTTGCTATATGAGGGCGTTCTTTAAATCCATATGGATTCTGGGCATCAAGGAAAAGGGGAGATGGTATTACTGGAATCTACTGGCTTCTACCCTGCTGAAGCATCCCCAATCCTTCGCTTTATCCGTAGCTTTCGCCATCCAGGCATTCCACTTCCGCAAGGTCTTTGAGAAATTCAGCAACATCCCGGTCAGGAACATGCTCGACCCGGGCATTACCCATCAGACCAGCGAGCCAGAGGAATTAACCGCTAAAGGTGTTTAGGTAATTCGCTCAGGCTGTGAATCCGGGGGCAATCGGTAACATCGGGGTAAGAATTATAGCGGTCAATAAAAATCGGGCTGATACCCACACCTCTGGCACCAGCCACATCTATCTTATACTGGTCGCCGACATGAATCGCCTCTGAGGCGTCTACTCCCGCCCGTTTTAGAGCCTCCAGGAAAATAGGTGGCTCCGGTTTGTCACTGCCTACCTCCTCAGAGGTAACCACAAAATCAAGGTACGGTTCCAGACCCAGTCGACGACAGATAGTATTCATATCCTCATTAAGATTGGTCAGCAAACCCAGGATATACTTCTGCCTCTTTAGTTCCTGCAAGGTCGACGGCACATCATCAAAGAGGACAAAGGTTACGTTTTTATATAGCTCCCGCACCCTCTTCGCCACTTTCAGAAGCAACTCCTGGGTAAAATCAACTCCGGCCTCGGTCAACAGTATTTCTTCATACTTGAGTCCAAGTTTAGCCTGCTCCTCAGGGCTCCTCTCTGACACCTTTGATTTGATGTTCTCGTCAAACCAATACTGGTCAGCCATTAAAAGACCACGCTTTACCTCGTCCAGCGATGTCTCAACATCAGATTCACGTAGAGCGCGGTTATGAATTTCTGCCCGGGGAGGGTCAAAACGGGCCAGAGTATTAAACCAATCAAGAAATACAGCTTTAATCAAACCTATTTACCTGCTGTATCATCGACGCCCAGTTCCCTAAGATAGTCAACGGCATCCTGGACAGTCACGAGCTTCTCAGCATCTTCATCCGGTATCTCAAGTTTCTGCGACGGATTACTAAACTTCTCTTCCACCGTCATTATCAATTCCACTAAGTCCAGAGAGTCAGCACCTAAATCGTCAACAAAATTAGCTGACGGCACTACATCTTCCCCTTCCGCACCCAGCTGCTCAACAATTATTGCTTTCAGCCGCTCATAAATAGTCGCCAATGTTTACCCTCCTTTATTTTAGTTTTTATTTACTAGCCACAGCACTAACCGAGCCTAAAACTCCGTTAACAAATTTGGGTGAATTCTCACCGCCAAAGCTCTTGGCCAGCTCAACTGCCTCATTTATAGCTACCTTAACCGGCACTTTATTATCGAGTAAAATTTCGAATATAGCAAGTCTCAGGATGTTTCTATCAACCACCGGTATTTGTTCTATAGGCCAGGCAGGAGCAAAACTCCGAATAGTATGGTCAATCTTCGCCTTGTTCTGAATAACGCCTTTTACCAGCTCGCTGGTGAAGACAGCATTTTCCTCAGACAGCTTCCCGTCAGCCAGAAGTCGAGTTATCACCCCCTCAACTTCATGCCCCACGGTGTCAATCTCATAGAGCATCTGGAGGGCGAGTTTTCTTGCTTTTCGCCGCGCCCCTGCCATAGATTCCCCCAAAACAAACTTACAAATTACTATTTAATATAGCGGACCGCCCTATTGTCAAGTCCTTTTAACAAACCAAACTCTGGATAGACGGCACATCCCCTATATTCAAGATTTCAACATCCCTGTTTATTCGTTTAATGAGACCACTGAGCACTCTGCCCGGCCCTATCTCAATAAAGGTATTAACACCATTATCTATCATATACTCTATAGAGCGCTGCCACTGAATACTACTGCACAACTGACTAAGCAACTCCGCCTTTATTTCCTCAACGGTAGTCATTGGCTGAGCGGTAGTATTGGCTATAATAGGAATTTCCGGTTGGCGAAAGTTAATATCAGCTAGAATATCAGACATGCCGTCAACCGCCGACTGCATCAGCGGCGTATGAAAGGCACCTGCCACCGATAAGGGGATGGTACGATAAGCCCCCCTGGCTTTGGCTAAATCCGCAGCTTCGGCCAGCTTCTCCTTTGTCCCACTGATTACCAGTTGCTCGGGGCAGTTGATATTGGCCAGCCTGACGCCGGTTTCCTCACACACCTCAACTAAAGAAGATTCATCAAGCCCCATTACGGCTACCATACCCCCGGGCTTCTCCAGCCCGGCTTCATGCATCAGCCGGCCCCTCTCCCTGGACAGGTAAACACCGGTGGCAAAGTCAATCACCCCGGCGGCTATCAGTGCCGTATATTCACCAAGACTGTGCCCGGCCACAAACGCCGGAGACGGTAATCCCTGTCCATTCCTCACCTCGGGAACGGCCTGCAAGCAAGCACAGCTGACGACAACCAGCGCCGGCTGGGCATTAATAGTTTGGCAAAGCTCATCTTCCAGACCCTCAAAACACAACCTGGACAGCGGAAATCCCACGACCTCGTCAGCCTGTTTAAAAACAGTCCTGGCCGAGTTAAAATTATCGTAAAGGTCACAACCCATGCCCACCTTTTGAGAACCCTGCCCGGGGAAGACATAGGCTGCCCTCATTGGCTCAGTCATCAAGAACCCTCTGAATAGTAATTCTTAAAGCCAGCAATTACTGCCTCTGCCTCAGCTATCATCTCTTCGATAATAACCTTAGCCGGTTTAATGTCCTTTATTAAGCCGGCAATCTGTCCGGCCAGCAGAGAACCACCTTCGAGGTCGCCTTCAATCGCACCCTGGTAATATTTATTCAAACCAAACGCCTCCAGTGCCTCCTTAGAGGTACCGGTCTTCTCCATCTCCTCAAACTGCCGTGTCAACCGATTCTCCAGACAACGCACCGCATGCCCCGTACTTTGTCCGCTAATCACTGCCGACCGTTCATTTGCCTGTATAATTTTCTCCTTATATCCCGGATGAGCAATACACTCTTCACTACAAACGAAACGCGTGCCTACCTGAACACCCTGAGCCCCGAGAGCCAGAGCCGCCACCATACCCCGCCCGTCGGCAATACCACCCGCCGCCACCACCGGTATCTGGACGGCATCTACTACCGGAGGCACTAAAGCCATTGTGGTTACTTTGCCGATGTGTCCCCCCGACTCCATACCTTCAGCCACGACAGCATCGGCGCCATATCGTTCCACCCGTTTAGCCAGGGCGGCGCTCGCCACTACCGGCATTACCTTGATACCGGCTTCCTTGAACCGGGGAATATAAGGCTCGGGATTACCCGCCCCGGTAGTAACCATCGCCACCTTTTCCTCCAGAATAACATCCACAACCTGCTGCGCAAAAGGTGAAATCAATAGAACATTTACCCCGAACGGCTTATCGGTTAGCCGCTTGGTGGCGCGTATTTGCTGTCTTACCCAATCCGGTCCAAAATTACCGGGACCGATTATGCCCAATCCCCCGGCATTAGACACCGCCGAGGCTAGCTCAGCAGTACCCAGATAAGCCATTCCGCCCTGAAAAATCGGGTATTTAATACCAAAGAGGTCACAAATAACCGTTTTGAGCACGGTTTAACCTTCCTTATTCAGCCTTTTTCTTGGGGCTTTTGGTCTCCACAACTTCCCTACCTCCGTAGCTTCCGCAGGTAGGACAGGCATGGTGCGGCAGTTTAGGACTGCGACATTGAGGGCAATACTCTACAGCCGGTGGGGTAACCCCCAGATGACTACGCCTCTTACCCTGACGCGCTTTAGCATATTTTCGCTTTGGCAAAGCTCCCATAATCTACTCGTTCCTTCCCCCTTATTTATCAATATATCGCTGGCTCAAGTCAATTCCTTCAACTTGGACCAGCGTGGGTCTGTCTCCTGATGGAGGCAACCGCAGGGTCCCTGGTTAAGGTCCTTACCGCAAATAGAGCACAACCCGGCACAGTCTTGGCGGCAAAGCGGCTTCATAGGAACAGCCAGTAATGCATACTGTCGTATTGCCTCGGTTAAATCAAGAATATGATGCTCATCAATAATAAAACATCCCGGCTCATCAGGCAAGGGTAGCCGACTGCCACTGACTACATCCGTAACAGGGAAATACTCCTCTTCAATATCCAGGGTCAGAGGGTAACTAAACAGATCCAAACAGCGACTACAGGCAATTGCAACCTCAGTATGCAGCCTGCCCTTCGCCAGGATACCCCGGTTAGTCCGTATCAGCCTGACCTTACCCTTAAACTGACAGCCACCATTAGTAATATCAACAACATCATCCACCTCGTAGTCGCGTGTTGACCCTATCGGTTCCTTAAGCTGCTGAGCTGCATTTATCTGCATTACATCCCACCCCCAACTCCAACAGAGGTTAACCTAATATTATAAGCAGAGCTACTTACTCACTGTCAAGCCGATATTGATATTGACAGTGAGTAAGTAGCAAACTATAATGAAATTGGCTTTATTTATAATCCCTTATCAATTAACGGGGGTAGGGCAACAACTGTATTATAAGCTCTGGGTAGAAGGGGGTAAATGAAATGGCAGCTAAAGCTTTTGTCTTAATTGAGACAGCGGTAGGTAAAAACAAAGACGTTATGACAGCTCTCCGCCAGCTGGACGGGGTGAAGTCGGTTGATACTGTAACCGGCCCTTATGACATCATAGCCATCGTAGAAAGGGAATCCCTTAACGATGTCGGCGACTTGGTTACCGGGAAAATACACCCCATCGCCGGTATTTCCCGAACTGTAACCTGCCTGGCAATATGGGCTTAAACCGGCTGCCTCTGAGTTAAAACTTCAAAAAGGGAGAGCTTCAAGCTTCCTAACTACCTCGTTTATGGTTTCTTCGGCGGTAGAAGCCCCTGCTGTTATGCCTATGTGAGACCGACTCTGAAACCAGGACGGTTGAATATCATCGGCAGTCTCGATTAAATATGTCTTGGTCGCCACAGAACACAACTCGGCAAGACGATTGGTATTAGCACTGTTCTGCCCGCCAATAACCAGCATCAAATCCACCCGGTTGGCCAGCTCGATGGCGGCTGCCTGCCGCTCCCTGATATCATGACATATGGTATCAATAACACGCAGCTCAGCATCTTTAACCAGAGCGGAATCAACCAGCTTCTTCACAAATTCATTAAAGCAGGCCGGTATCTGAGTCGTCTGGGACAGGATACCCAGGCGACGAGGTAAACGGTCAAACGCAGCTATAAACCCCTCATCTAAAGCCGCCACCCCCTTATTATTAGCCCAGCCCAGAACACCTTTGACCTCAGTATGATTGGCGTCACCAAATATGACCACGAAGAAGCCTGATTTAGCCAACCGACGGGCGGCGATTTGAGCCCGGTGAACAAAGGGACAGGTAGTATCAATTACTTTAATATGACGAGCCTGAAGTTCACCCTCCAGTTGCGGGCTAACCCCGTGAGCACCAATGGCAACCGTATCACCTTGTATATCATCCACGCCCCGGGCCAACCTGATGCCCGCGCCGGCTAATCTTTGTAATACCTGCTGGTTATGTACTACCGCCCCTAATGTTTCCACACCACCGCGCTCACGGGCAACCTTCTCCAGGATATCAATGGCTCGCTTAACCCCGAAACAAAACCCTATCCCCGCCGCCTTTTCAATCATCAATGCCACTGGTTTCCCCACTCAGCTCAGCGTAATTCCCCTGATACTCGGGGGGAAGGAGTTTAGCTATGTGGCTCATTATAGAATGGGTAAGCTCAGCCCGGTTTTCCTTGGTCAATCTACCCTTAACCACTGGCAGGGAAAACGGATGACCGATGTTAATGACTACCCGAGGGCGACGCCATATCCAGGATATCCCGCTAACCTCCTCCGTCCCGCTAACACCTATGGGGAGAATTAAAGCGCCGCTACGCCAGGCTATCAGCGCCGAGCCAACGAAAGCGGGCTGAAGTTTGAGGTCATTACTCCGCTTCCCCTCCGGGAACATAGCTAAAGCCCGTCCTTTAGCCAGAATCTTGTTAGCCTGACTAAACGCTGACTTATCTACCCGCCCCCGGCGCACCGGGAAAGCGCCAAAACTACGCATAAAGAACCGGGAGAATCTGGAATGGAATAACTCCTCCTTAGCCATAAATGACACTTTTCGGCTCAGCAGAACCCCGATTAGAATCGGGTCAACCAGCTGAATATGGTTAGCCACAATGAGCAATGGTCCGTGCTTGGGGACATTCTCCATACCTTTAACCCGACAACGAAGCAGGAGAAGTAACACGCCTCTGATTATTGGTCGACAAGCATCATAGAATCCCGGTAACACTTCACCCTCGCCTAAGATGAACTAGCTAATCGTAATTATACCCCACGACTAGGGTAAAGACAAAACTTGATTAAACTATATTTTTATCCCATAATACCAAAAGGTGCAAATAGCATGAAAGAGTTAAGCATCGGCAAAATAAGAGGCCTGCAACAGATTGCCAATTCAGATGGTATCTTTACCATATGCGCTATGGACCACCGTGGTTCCCTGCGTAAGATGATTGATGAAGATAACCCCATTGATGTCAGCTATGAAGAAATGGTTGAGCACAAGTTAGAGCTGTGCTCCAGCCTGGCCAAACATGCCAGTGCCGTGTTGCTCGACCCCATATTCGGGGCGGCTCAATGCATCAGTCGTAATATCCTGCCCGGAGATACCGGACTTTTAATTAGTATAGAGGCTACCGGCTACCGGGGGGAAAAAGACCGCCGACTGACCACCCTGTTAGACAATTGGAGTGTGGCAAAGATAAGACGAATGGGTGCCTCAGCCGTAAAGATACTGGTCTTCTACCGACCGGATATCAGGGAAATCGCCACGCAGCAACTGAATACAATCAGCCTGGTAGCCAGCGAATGTATCAAATATGACATTCCCTTTCTGGTAGAGCCGATGAGCTACCCCATAGGCAGCGAAATTAACAATCCACCAGAGTTTGCCTCTGTGAAAGAACGGGTGGTGATTAAGACCGCCCAGGATATTACTGCCTTACCGGTAGATGTGCTGAAGGCCGAATTCCCCGCCGACCTGCGCTATAAACAGGACGAGGCTGAACTAATGAAAATCTGTCAGCGGCTGGACGAGGCGTCTCGGGTTCCCTGGGTTATCCTCAGTGCCGGTGTTGACTTCGAGCTCTTCCGTCGGCAGGTAGAGATTGCCTGCCAGGCAGGAGCTTCCGGCTTCCTGGGTGGTCGCGCTATCTGGCAGGAGGCAATGAACATTGACGACGCCGAACAGAGAGTTCATTATCTCTCAACGGTAGCTGCCGACAGATTAAAGATACTGGTTGAGATAGCCGATAAGTACGCTGTGCCCTGGTACAAGAGAGCAGGATTAAACACTCAAGAGTTGACGCCCGTCTCAGAAAGGTGGTATCAGGAATACTAAACTCAGAGGAGATAAAATCTATGATTGCTACTATTACCCTCAATCCTACCATAGATAGAACCATCACCGTTTACGGGCTACATTTGGATGAAGCCAATCGCTGGACAAGCCTGCGTCTCTACGCCGGCGGCAAAGGCATAGATGTTTCCCGCGCCATCCATGAGATGGGTGGCAAAACCGTTGCCTACGGATTCATCGGCGGCGCCACCGGCCGAACCGTGGAAATCTTACTGGACGAGGAAGGGGTGCCCTTCAGCTTTACCCCTATTCAGCAGGAAACGCGCACCAACTTTATCATCGCTGATACCAAAAACGCCAAACAAACCAGAATTGATGCTCCCGGTCCGCATATCTCAAAAAGAGAGCTGGAGAGATTTCAGCATAAGATAGAGCGAATCGACCCCAAACCAGAGTTGATGGTAATTGGCGGCAGTGTTCCCCCCGGTATCCCCAATGACATCTACTACGACACTGTAACAGAATGCAAGAAACATAAGGGAAGGTGTATTTTAGATTCGGCAGGTCAGTGGTTAAAAGAAGGTATCAAAGCCAAACCTTACCTTGTCAAACCTAATGTTCACGAGGCTGAGGAGCTGCTTAATACCGAACTGCCCACTGAAGAAGCCGTCATTAAGGCGGCCCTCGCTCTGGTTGAGACGGGGATAGAAATAGCGACTATTTCCCGGGGCAAGGACGGCATTATTACTGCTACCAAGCAGACTATTGTCAAGGCGGTACCACCGACGGTAAAGGTAGTCAGTGCGGTAGGCGCCGGCGATTGCACTATTGCCGGGCTCGCTCTAAAACTGGCTTACGGAGAGTCGCTAACCAAAGCCTGCAAACTGGCCGTGGCCATGGGCGCCGCTGCCGTATTAACTCCTGGCACCGAACTATGCCATAGAGAAGACGTGAAAAAAATACTCCCCAAAGTTAAGGTCTCGGAAATGCCGACCAAGCAGTGGGCTAAAACAATCTTCGTTACTTCTTGAGGGCTGATAAGTAAGCGTCAAAGGTCCTGGAATCAAACAGAACGAATAACACCTCTCTTACTGAGGCAGTACCCTGACGAAGAAAAGAAGTAACCGCATCGATAGCCACCCTGGCCGCCTTATCCACCGGATAGCCGTAGACACCGGTGCTAATCGAGGGGAAAGCAACACTCCCGATATTATTCTCAGCAGCTAATTGCAGGCTCTCTAGATAGGCACTGGCGAGCAGTTCCGGCTCTCCACCGTTACCACCACGCCAGATAGGGCCGACAGTATGAATGACATACTTTGCCTTAAGGTTGCCGCCGGTGGTGATAACTGCCTTACCGGTGGGCAAACGTCCCTGCCTGGCTACAATCTGCTGGCACTCCTCCAGAATAGCCAGACCTCCTGCCCGGTGGATGGCTCCATCCACACCACCACCCCCCATAAGGCTGGAATTGGCGGCATTAACTATAGCCTCGGTAGCCTGCCGGGTAATGTCCCCCTGAGTTATACGCAGTCTGGCCTGGTCGATAGTAAGTTCGGTATTCTGCTCTGCCATTACCTCACCTCCTGTAACCAGTGTAAAGAAGCCACTTTGACGCGCTCATTCAACTCGCTGGACCTTAATCAGGTTGGTACTGCCGGGTTTACCCATGGGAACGCCGGCGGTAATCACCACCAGTTCACCGCTTTTAGCCATACCGGTTCTCAGTGATAGTTGTGCCGCCTCATAAAATATGTCATCCGCACGGGCCAGACCGGGCTCCAGGTATGAGTTTACCCCCCAGCTAAGGATAAGTCGCCGGGCTACATTTTCATTAGGCGTAATAGCCAGGATAGGAGCTTCAGGTCGATATTTTGACACGCGCAGGGCGGTACTCCCGGAACTGGTGTAAGCGATAATACACGCCGCCCCGAGCTGCTGAGACATCTGGCAGGCAGCATAGCTTATGGCATCGTCGGTTTCAGGGATAGCCTGCTCCCCTTTCTCCCGTAAAATGCGTCTGTAGGGTAAGGTCTTCTCAACCTCGGTAATAATATCAGCCATCATCGTTACCGTCTCCACCGGGTATTTACCGATAGAGGTCTCACCGGACAACATAACAGCATCAGCATCGTCAAAAATAGCGTTGGCAACGTCACTAACCTCAGCCCGGGTGGGTCGCGGCGAGTTTATCATCGATTCCAGCATCTGGGTGGCGACAATAACCGGCTTACCCGCTTGATTACATTTACGTATAATCTCCTTCTGAACCGTCGGCACCTGTTTTAACGGTATCTCTACGCCCAAATCCCCCCGAGCCACCATTATGCCATCCGCCTCAGCAATAATATCATCAATACCATTAACCGCTTCGTGCTTTTCAATCTTGGCAATCAGGGGCACATCTGCCCCCTGCTCCTGCAAAAATTGCTTCACTCGTACTACATCAATTGACTCACGCACGAAGGACATAGCCACAAAATCCACGCCCTGTTCTAAACCGAAGGCTAAATCTGCCAGGTCCTTACCGGTAATAGAAGGAATGCTCAGTTTTACCCCGGGGACATTAATGCCTTTACCCTCAATAAGCAACCCGCCAACAACTACCTTACACCTGACTTCAACATCGGTAGTCGATATTACCTCTAATTGAATGGCCCCGTCATTTAGAAAGATGGTATCATCAGCCTTGAGGTCTTTAAGGAAAGCAGGAAAGCTGACCGAAACCCGGTGCTCGTTCCCGGCGATTTCCTCACCGGTCAGAGAAAATTGTTCACCCTCGTTAAGCCATATTTCCTTTTCCGCTAACCTGCCGGTCCTTACCTTGGGGCCTGATAAGTCCTGTATTATCGCCAGAGGTATGCCTGATTTTGCCGAAACTGCGCGGATAGCCTGTATAGATTTAGCATGCTCTTCATGAGTGCCATATGAGAAATTCAGGCGAGCCACATTCATTCCGGCGCGGGTTAGCTTTTCCAGCGCCCGGCTTGAGTTACTGGCTGGTCCAATTGTGCCAACTATTTTGGTTTTTCTAAGCATCTCCATATCCTGATACCTTATTAAAATTGAACACCAAAGACAACCCTAATTTTACTCTGGAGATTCTCTGGTATCAAGAGAAGGAGTCCAAAAAATTTATTATCGTTTTGACTCAGGTAAAGCTTGACAAAAACAAGCAGTATGCGTACAATATAATGTTAGTCTAAGCTAACACTTACCTGTGAAAATGGAGCGAGCCATGGAAAAAGAACAAAGCGCCAGCATGGAAGATTATCTTGAGGCGATAGCTCTACTCAGTGAGGAGGATAAGGCAGCCAGGGTAACTGAAATCAGCAAGGCCCTGGGGGTAAAGAAGCCCAGTGTTACCTCCGCCCTGACGAAGCTTGCGCAAGAAGGCCTGGTAGAGCATGCTAGGTACGGGCAGGCCAGGCTTACTACCCGGGGAGAAAGGATAGCCCAGGATGTATTTCACCGCCACGAGACTCTGCGCCACTTCCTGGTCGAAATACTGAAGGTTACCCCGGAAATAGCCACCAACGATGCCTGCAAAATGGAGCACAATGTCAGCCCGATTACCATGGAGAGAATGGCGAAGTTCTTAGAATTCGTGTTGAATCGGCCACAAGGAGAGCCGGAGTGGTTGAAAAACTTTAATTACTACTTTGAGAACGGGAAGCTCCCTGAGGAATGTATGGTCAGGTGCCAGAGACAGGGCTGCGGGAAAAGCTAAAAAATTTTTAGGGTAAAAGAGTTAGATAGGACTAACTAAGTGAAGCCAGCTAAAATTGAGCCGGAGGTCAGCTAATAGATGATAATCAAACCGCTAAGTGAGTTAAAGCAGGGTGAGAAGGGCAAAATCGTAAAGATTGGTGGTCAACGGCGTTTCCGTCGACTGCTGCTAGATATGGGACTGGTGTCCGGAAGCAAAATTGAGATGGAAAGGCTAGCTCCACTGGGAGACCCCATTGAGTTTAAAATCAAGGGATACAACCTGTCGCTGCGCAGGGAAGAAGCCGCCTGCATTAAAGTAGAGGTGTCTTAGATGAATCAAAGTATGCCATTAGCCATGGCCGCGCCCGGTGAACTGGTGACGGTAATTGAGATTAGAGCCGGTGGGGGACTGCAAAGAAGACTGGCTGACATGGGGCTCACCCCCGGCGTCAGGATAAAAATGCTAAACAGCCATATGCCCGGTCCGGTGCTTATTGACCTCAGGGGGTCAAAGGTAGCCTTGGGTCGCGGCATAGCTCATAAAATAGCTGTGAAAAAGGGATAAATATGACCCCAAAGAAGATAACGGTCGCCATCGCGGGGAATCCTAACTCGGGTAAGTCCACGGTATTCAATAACCTGACCGGTCACCGCCAGCATGTGGGGAACTGGCCCGGAGTAACCGTAGAAAAGAGAGAGGGTATCCTTAACTACCAAACCTATGACATCAATGTAGTTGACTTACCCGGCGTTTACAGCCTGACTGCCTATTCGCCCGATGAGGTTATCGCCCGCAATTTTATCGTTGACGAGAAACCGGATGTAGTGGTAGACGTTGTTGACGCTTCAAATCTGGAACGGAATCTCTACCTTACCGTACAGCTAATCGAGCTGGAAGCCAACATGGTAATTGCCTTAAACATGACCGACATAGCTGAATCACGGAAATATAAGATTGATGTTGACCAGCTCTCTACACTTTTGCGCGCACCGGTAGTATCTATGGTAGCCTCCCGCAAGAAAGGTACCGACGAGTTACTACGACAAATCATAGACACTTTTGAAGGTGAAAACAACCAGAAAAAGATTAAGCTATTCTATGGAAGTGAACTGGAAGAACACATAAGCGAACTGGAGACCCTTATTTCTCATGATGAAAAGTTATCGCAACACTTTCTCCCCAGGTGGCTGGCAATAAAGCTTCTTGAAGAGGACAGGGAGGTACTCCAGAAGATAGACAAACTATGAGCCGAGAAGAGATTCTACAAGCTAAGGACAAGAGAATTGCCCACCTGCGGGGTATTTTGGGTGACGATACCGAAGCTGTAATTGCGGAGAAACGATACGGCTTTATCAGCGGTCTGCTCCGTGAGGTACTGGAAAAGCCGGCTATTGAGCCGCTTACCACCTCGGATAAAATTGATAAGGTAGTCCTCAATCGCTGGCTGGGTATCCCCATATTTCTGGCGTTAATGTTTGGCCTGTTTCAATTTGTCTTTACCCTGTCTACACCTTTAATGGGCTGGATTAACCAGTTTTTCAGCTGGCTGGCTGGATACGCTTCAGTCGTCTCTCCGGACTGGTTTGGTTCTCTCCTGGCTGACGGCATTATCGGCGGCGTCGGCTCAGTGCTGACCTTTGTGCCCCCGATATTCCTGCTGTTTCTGGCTATCTCCTTCCTGGAGGACTGCGGGTATATGGCTCGTGGCGCCTTTATTATGGACCGCTTAATGCACCGAATCAGACTGCACGGTCGCTCTTTCATTCCAATGGTCCTGGGATTTGGCTGCAATGTCCCCGGGATTATGGCCTGCCGAACTATAGAGGATCCCAAAGACAGAATGACCACCATGTTAATTAACCCTTTCATGTCCTGCGGGGCTCGACTCCCCATCTATGTGCTCCTGGCCGGTACCTTTTTCTCAGCCTATCGGGGATTGGTAGTCTATTCGATGTATCTTATCGGGGTTTTCATCGCCACCATCATGGCCCTTGTCTTCCGCCACACCATTCTCAAAGGTCCCAGCGGTCATTTTGTCATGGAATTACCGCCCTATCGCTTGCCGACCTTAATGGGGGAGGTGGTGCATATGTGGGAGCGGGGCAGACCATTCTTAATCAAGGCAGGGACGGTCATCTTTGGTATTGTAGTACTTATCTGGCTCCTGGGTAGTCTGCCCTGGGGAGTAGAGTACGCCAGCGCCGATAGCATAATCGGTAAGATTGGCAGCTTTATTGCCCCGGCGCTGGCTCCCGCCGGCTTCGGTCAATGGCAAGCCGCCATCAGCCTTATTTTCGGCTCCCTGGCCAAAGAGGTAATAGTCGGCACTATGGGCACCCTTTTGAGCGCCGGTCAGGGAATTTTGGGCGGTGCTATTGCCACTCAGCTTGGCTGGACACCACTGGTTGCCTTCTCTTTTATGGTCTTTTGCCTGCTCTCTACCCCGTGTGTTGCCTCTCTGGCAACTATACGAAGTGAGACCAATTCCTGGCGGTGGCCCCTTTTTACCGTCCTCTATACCATCGCCATCGCCTGGGTAATGGCTACCCTCATCTTCCAAATTGGGAGCCTGCTTCTATAGCGCCAAAAACAAAGGGGGATATCTTTTCCCTACCAGCCTTCAGGCCAGACCAGCGTGCCCTCAGCCAGCCGTTGGCCTTCATCCACCGTTACATTATCACCCAGGATGCAGTTACCAAGGACGTGACTACCCCGCTGGACACAGCTATTGGAGCCGACGATGCAATTCCTGAGCACTGCCCCCACATCTGCTTTGACATCATTCCACAACACCGACCCTTCCACAACGGCGCCTCTAGCCACCTCACACCTTGCCCCCAGCACGGTGGGGCCTTTTAATTGCACGTCCTCAGCAATAACACAATCCTCTCCAATCAGCACCGGGCCTTCAATCCGAGCCGTAAGATGGATTCTGCTGTCGCTACCAAGCTGAATGTCCTGCTCACCACGTCTCAGAAGCAGGTCATGATGCACCCTGAGATACTTCTCCGGCGTGCCGATATCTATCCAGTAGGCGTCAGAAGGATAGCTTAAGACGGCCTCGCCCCTCTCAAGAAGTAAGGGGAAAAGATGATGCTCGAACATGAAGTGAGTTGCTACCGGGACATTCTCCAGAACCTCGGGTTCCAGGATATATATACCGGCATTTATCATGTTACCGGTTACTTCATCCCGACCCGGCTTCTCCACAAAACGCTTCACCATGCCCTCCGCATCGGTTTCAACCACGCCATAAATAGCAGGGTCCTCCACCGGTGTAAGTGCAATGCTCACTTTAGGCCTGACTTCCCGGTGGCGTTGCATCATAGTAGTCAGGTCTATCTCGGTCAGGACGTCACCGTTGAAAACGAAGAATGGCTCATCAAGCAGCGCCTCGGCATTTTTCACTGCCCCCGCCGTACCCAGCGGCGATGCCTCTACCAGACAGGTCAGTTTAATCCCAAATCTACTGCCATCACCGAAATAGCTTTGGATTAAGTCAGGGGAATAGCCCGTGGCGAGGATAATATCCTCTACGCCATGCTCCTTGAGATAGTACGCCATGTGTTCCAGGAAAGGCCTGTTCAGGATAGGAACCATTGCTTTGGTTATGTTACAGGTAAGGGGACGAAGCCTTGTCCCCTCACCACCCACGAGGATAACTGCCTTCATTACCTCTCCTCCGGTACGCTTTAAACATCATTTAGCCAATTAAATCCAATTATATCATATGAAGAGGGAGTACCCGAGGTAGTGAGAGGCACCAGGCGACTTACCCGATGGGTTCTCGGATGGTGTCAGGGCTATTCAAGATTGTTAAGCGCCACCGGCACCAGTTCAGCAAGGGCGGGATGAATATGAATCCCCTCGTTTATTTCATGCATGTGCCCTCCTGATGCCATCGCATTGGTCACTTCCTGAATAATCTCCGGCGCATAAGGTCCTATGATGTGAAATCCCAGTATCTTTTCGCTACCCTTGGCCGCAATGACTTTGACAAAACCGTCCTTCTCCATCATGGCTTCGCCCTTGGCGACCTCTATATACCCGGTCCGGCCCACCACTACATCGTAATCTTTCCGGGCATTCTCCTCGGTCAGCCCTACCGCGGCAATCTGGGGATGGGAATAAACAGCGTGGGGCGCCGCGCTATAGTCCACCTTTATTTTCTCATCATGGAGTACGTTATTCGCTACCAGCATCGCTTCCCGGTTCGCCATATGGGTAAACATCTGCTGCCCGTTGGCATCGCCCACGGCAAAAATGTTCTTTTTACTGGTCTCCAGATACTCGTCAACTTTGATAAACCCTCTTTTATCCGTCTCTACACCCGTATTCTCCACCTTCAGCAAATCGGCGTTAGACCTCCTGCCCACCGCCATCATCAGCCGCTGCGCGGTAAGCTCCTTTGGCTGACCGGACTTCACGTCCTTGACCGTTACCACCACGCCCCCGCCAGTTTTCTTTATTTCCTCGGCCTGGGTTTCGGTATAAATCTCCATACGCCGGCTCAACTCTTTTTTCAGCAGTGCCGATATTTCCGGCTCCTCCGCCAGAACAAGCCGGTCAAACATCTCAATAATAATAACCCTGGTGCCCATGGCGGCAAAGAAATGCCCGTATTCGACGCCAATATAGCCGCCGCCGATAATTATGAGACTATCCGGTCTTTCCTTAAGCTGGAGCGCTGTTTCATTGGTCAAATAATCAATACCGTCGATACCTTTTATGGGAGGAATGAAGGGTCTGGAACCGGAAGCGATAAAAATCCTCCTCCCTTTTAGTTTCTCCCCGTTAGCCTCGATGGTATAGTCAGCGACAAAATGTCCCTCGCCTTCATAGAAGTCCAGGTTTTCCGTCTGTAAAATGCCTTTTCTTACCTGTTTCTGGTCTTCTCTTATGCTTTTTCTCATCCGCTCCATTATGAAGCTGAAGTCGATATTTTTTATCCCGGCATCTATACCCAGCTTTTTGGCTGCCTGTATCTCGACAATCCTGTCCGCCGCATATATCAACATCTTGGAGGGTATACAGCCCAGATTGAGACAGGTGCCGCCCAGGGGTCCTTTATCCACCAGAGCCACCTTTAAGCCGTGAGATGCCACCTCATCTCCGATAAGCATGCCGCTCCCGGAGCCAATTACGATAGCATCATACTCTTTCATATTGTCACTTCCCCTACAGGAAAATCTCTCGGCCGATTTTCTTAATACGCTTATATCCAACCTGACGGCTACTTAACCTGCAGGCGCGTTACCCACTTCACCCAGTCGCCTCCATAGCTACCCCGTAACACCAGTCTTAACGGATAGCCGTGTATTTCCGGCAGTACCTCTCCGTTAACCGTATGTGCCAGAAATACACCCTCCCTTTGCACGTCTGCCAGGGGCAGTACTACCCGGTAGTTATCCAGAGAATGAAAGGCTACTTCACTCGCCTCAGGCTTAATGTCGGCTTCTGCCAGGAGTGTTACCACCGGCACCCCGGTCCACTCGGCATTGTCAGCAAAAAGACCGGGGCAAATAAGGAGCGCTACCTCAGTAACTGTGGGATACGTCAGGAGAGCCTCATAGGTCAAAACCAGCGGGGTTTCCACAAGCCCGTCTACAGTAAGTCGGTACCCGGCAATGTCCACGTCTCGAGGCGCACCGGTGACATGTATTTCGTCGGTCGGGGTTATCGGTAAGTCTGAATTATCCACCTCGGCGGGGTTACTATTGATGAGATGGGAGAGGTCTACAGTAGGTACCTTGGCCGGCTCTAATTCATCAAGCGGAGTCCCACAGGCAATAAGCAGCGCCGCGCCCAGCGCCAGTGGAATGAGGAGCCAATATCTGCTACCGTTCTTCATCACCACAGTCTGCCTCTACTAACGGCACTTGTTTTACACTGGTAGCCTATAATAATTGATAAAGAGCGCTTCTGAAACCTGCTCTACTTATACCTGTTTCCGTTAACTATATTATATAGCATATGGCAAGCTAACCAAACGGAAGTCTTGATTATCTCAGGGTCTATGTTTACAAACAGGAATTTCTGGATTAAAATACATGATTACGGGCGGTTAGCTCAGTTGGTTAGAGCGTTCGGTTCACATCCGAGAGGTCGAAGGTTCGAGTCCTTTACCGCCCATGTTTTATTTTTAGGAGTGGTGGAGAGAGCGGAGGAACGTACATTTTGAGTCAGCTTTGGTAACTGTACAATAGGGCTAAGGCACTATGGCGAATGTATACCCCTAATGTACATTAGGGGCTTGCTTCACACGCAAGAGGTCATGACCTGCTCCTGAGGTTAGAATACCGGTAACTCTAACTCTGTAAGTGGTATCCTTTGTGGGGGCAGGTCAAGAATAACATGTACTATCTTGACAGTTGTAATTAAAAATTTTATTCTGTTCTCTTAAACCTTTCCTTGGGAGTATGAAGAACTTATAAATCTGTGATTTTTATGTGAGACTTTACTTAATTTCTGTGATGGAATTGTGACCTGGTTTGTTTATTATCATACAGAGCAATCGTTAATTTTATTTAATATGCTACAAATACAAACCTGCGGGGAAACACCAGGAAGGTATTCGATACTGTGTAAAGCACGGTAGGCTTTTCTAAGCTGAAGTTAAGGGATAAATATAATCATCAGGAACAATTATCTGTGTAGAAGGAAGTAAGTGCCATGTTCCGTATCATAAAGCTCAAAAGTTGTAAGCGTTGTGGCGGGAAGCTGGCGTTGGAACAAGATTTTTATGGAGTCTACCTGTGTTGTATCCAATGCGGTGCCGTCTATGAAAAGCGCGAGGTCTGGGATATAGGACGGTCCGATTTCAAGGTACCCGCCAGGGCTTTTAATACTCACCATCCGTAGTTTCTTTACATGCGTTCAGCCCTGAAACAGCTGATAACCGGATAGAAAACAGTAGAGTTTTGGGGCGGCGCACAATAAATGGATTGAGAGGTTAGATATTATGAAAAGGTTCGTATTAACATCGCTGGTTTTATCTATGGCTCTGGCCCTTGTTACGGCCTGTAACCCTTATTTGACAACAGATTCTATGGATTCAAATTCGCCGCAGACAAATAGAACGGAGACGAAAACATGCTCCCTGACGGTGGCGACAGAGCCGTCTGAAGGAGGGCATATCAGGCACAGTGGCGGCGGCGGTGAGGGTGAATTTCGGTTTGAAAGTGGCGAAGTGGTAGAATTTATGGCGGTAGCGGCGGAGGGTTACCAGTTTGAGTACTGGGGTGGCGACCTCTCCGGCGAGGGTGACACGGTCCGGCTGGTTATGGATTCGGATAAGACGGTAACGGCTCACTTCAGTACTACGGCGTTGCATGCTTTGACTGTAGCGGCGGAGCCGTCTGGAGAAGGCCATATCAGGCACAGCGCCGGCGGTGGCGAGGGCGAATTCCAGTTTAAAAATGGTGAAGTGGTCGAATTCATGGCGGTGGCTGATGAGGGTTACCAGTTTGAGTACTGGGGTGGCGACCTTTCCGGCGAGGGTGACACGGTACGGCTGGTCATGGACTCGGATAAGACGGTAACGGCTCACTTTAGTGCTGCTGAAACGGTAGCGGGCACATATGCTCTCAGGGTAGAGGCGGACCCGCTTGAGGGGGGTTACATAAGACCGGGTAGCGGCGTATATGACAACGGTGAAGTGGTAGAGTTTATGGCGGTGGCTGATGAGGGTTACCAGTTTGATTACTGGAGCGGCGACCTCTCCAGCAGGGATGACACGGCCCGACTGGTTATGGACGATAACAAGTGGGTGGTAGCTCATTTCAGCCCTGTCGGAATGATAACAGGCACATATGCTCTCAGGGTAGAGGCAGACCCGCCTGAGGCGGGATATGTGAGGCCTGGTAGCGGCGTATATGATAACGGCGAGGTACTCACTATTGTGGCCGTAGCGGCGGAGGGCTACCGGTTTGATTACTGGAGCGGCGACCTCTCCGGCTGGAATGACACAACCAGGCTGGCCATGGACGATAACAAGTGGGTGATAGCTCACTTCACGAGATGAGATAGATAAATCGGATGGGGGAATAAAAATGAATACTAAATCAAAAATAAGACTGCGTAGCGTTGTTCGGGCTCTATTGATAGTTGCTTTGCTACTCGGTGTGGGGTGTCAGGGTGCCGGAGAGCAGCTCCCGTCAACTTCTCCCGGTGAACTCTCATCAACTCTGGTGCCCAATGTAGACCTGGATTTATATGTTTATGCTAGGCAGGACAATCCCACCATTATACCAGCCGGCATGATTAATGCACCTGATGACATAGAGGTTGAAGCACTGGCTGTCTGGGGTGTACCCGCAGAGAATGACTTTGCCTTTGGTATGGGCTTTACTCTGACCAATACCAGCGATGCCTCTAGGTTGTACGATGAGATAAACCCGGGGGAAGGGGGATGGAAGAGGCTCGATGGCAACACTATATTTTGGGTAGATGGTTCCGGCACTGCCGCTGAATCTCTGAAAGCGGCTATATCAAATCGTGATTTCAAACAATATGACGATAGTGAAGCCCTCGATGCAATTGCGGCTTTACCCAGCAATAACTCAGCTAAGCTTGCTGCTGTCGCCGTCGCCAAACCGGGCGAAGAGTTTATCAGTTTCCTGTCCCAGGGTGCTAGCGATGAAGTTTCAGGACAGATTAATATGATAATGAATCTGCTAAACCTCAAGGTGGCAGCCGCCGGGTTGTATGCGCCGGGACAGATAGACATATCTCAAATTGCTGAAATGGTGGGCAGTGATGGTAGCATCTCTAATATTGATATAGGTGTGCTTCTTTTAGTTAAATCGGGATATCCCGGCCTCGTGGTTAAGCCAGCCCTGGAAAAGTTCCTGACGGAGTACGGTTTTACTGAAACAAACCTAGGTGGGCTCACTATATATAAAAATTCCTGGGGCGATAATGACGGTGCAGCAATCTCAATCCTGGTCAGGATTGAGGGTAACCAGATATTTACTGCCTTATCGGGGCGGGAAGCCTACGCGGAGACCCTGATAACCAGCGTCAATGAATAGCCGGTAAAAAGCTGGCTTTATGTGCTGAAGTTACGCAAATTGTCTAAACCGCGCATTTGGCGCCATAGATATAATCCCCTTAACGACCTGTTATGTCCGGTTAGTGTTTTTTTATTATACACACTATTGTATATATTATGTACGCCTCGCAAGTAATTCTCTCGTTTTTTTGTTCATGGTACAGGGAGTGGCTATGGGGGACCTCTTTACCACCTGATAATTTATACCTGGCACAATAATTGCGTCTATTAAGGACGGGGAGGAAGAAAAAGGTGGCAGCTAACGGCTGAGGAAAGGAGGTAAAGAGAATGACGACGAAGGAATTGGTAGAGACCAAGGCAGGCATTGCGTTACGTCAGGCGGAGGAGATATTGAAGGGTGCGGTACCAAAACCGGAAGGAGGACCGAAGAAGTGTGTGTGGATGGAGCGTGGTCTGGTGGCCTTCAGGATCTGCACCCGGGGACATGAGTGTGAAAGGTGTGCATTCGGACAGGCCGTACAGGAAGCGGGATGGTAGCAATACCCCAAACACCGGTATTGAAGCTTACGCCAGGAGGATAATATGAGACACGGTGAGGGTTGAGCAACAAAAGCTCAACCCTCTTTTTTTCTGGCCGGGACAAGAAATCCAGTGCGATTAGATAATCTAGCTTACAATTGCATTAATATAAAGGGCACAGATGGTGAGTCTGTGCCTAATCATTGATGTCCACCAGTCCTAAGGGTAAAGAGATGGGGCATCGTTAAATGAAAAAATACACCAACTTCTTGTTGACAAAGTATTTACTTTCTGCTAACATCTAATTTGCAGATGAAGATGTTCGAGACATAAAGAAGCAAATTGGTGAGCGATAACCAGGCGACGGCTTGGCGGCACATCACCAAGCCGTTTTTTATGTCTATCGTACTTTAACAACAGAATAGAGAGTTAATATCAATCCTGAAGCAGGTCAAGCGTATAAGGCGCATGGTGGATGCCTTGGCATCAAGGGCCGAAGAAGGGCGTGGCAAGACTGCGAAAAGCCTCGGTGAGCTGTCTAGCAAGCCTAGCCGGGGATTCCCGAATGGGGCAACCCGCTCAGGCAAAACCTGAGCACCCCCAGCTGAACACATAGGCTGGGTGGAGGTAAGCAGGGGAAGTGA
>CAZLFC010000007.1:15907-26451 GCA_964558705.1 uncultured Dehalococcoidales bacterium | reverse complement strand
CATCGGCACCATCAAAAACAGGAGTAAGCACCTTGAAACCCAGCACCTGAGCCGCCCACCCCAAATGGGTTTCCAGAACCTGGCCGATGTTCATTCGCGACGGAACGCCTATGGGATTAAGGATGATGTCCACCGGAGTGCCATCGGGCAGGAAAGGCATATCCTCAGCCGGAGCCAGGATGGAAATAACCCCTTTATTGCCATGTCGTCCCGCTAACTTATCACCTACCGAAATCTTTCGCTTCTGAGCCACCCAGACCTGTACCCACTGATTAACCCCGGCAGGCAGGTCATCGCTTTCAAAGATTTTAACATTAATTACTTTACCCCAATCACCGTGAGGCACCCGCAGAGATGTATCTTTCACCTCACGAGCTTTCTCACCAAAGATAGCCCGTAATAGCTTCTCTTCAGCAGATAGCTCAGTTTCGCCCTTCGGCGTTATTTTACCGACGAGTATATCGTCAGGACTTACGGTAGCACCAATCCGAACAATACCATACTCATCAAGCTCACGCAGACTTTCCTCACCCACATTAGGTATATCCCGGGTGATTTCTTCAGGTCCTAACTTGGTATCCCGTGCCTCCACCTCATACTTCGAAATGTGAATGGAAGTAAATTTATCCTTTCCAGCCAGGCGACTGTTAATGATAATAGCATCCTCAAAGTTATAACCCTTCCAGCTCATAAAGGCCCACATTACATTCTGCCCCAGCGCCAGTTCTCCCCGTTCCGTCGCCGAGCTATCAGCCAGAATATCCTCAGGCTCTAATCGGTCACCCTTATTCACAACAGGATACTGGTTAATGCAGGTGCCCTGGTTGGTGCGCACAAATTTCATTAAAGGATACAAGTCCTTACCGCCATCGTCTCTGGTAATCTCAATTTGCGAACTGGTCACCGAGGTTACCTCTCCGGCATTTTGGGAATAAAGCACCTGCCCACTACATTTGGCAGCATCCATTTCCATACCGGTAGCCAGCAGAGGCGACTCAGGGCAAAGTAACGGCACAGCCTGACGCTGCATATTAGCCCCCATAAGGGCACGATTAGCATCGTTATGTTCCAGAAACGGTATCAGTGACGTAGCCACGCTGACAATCTGCTTGGGTGACACATCCATATAATCAATCTTCTCCGGAACTTCCCTCAGGTAGCGGTCAGCCAACCTGACTTCAACCTTTTCATCGACGAACTGACTATTTTGGTCAAGCTTGGCGTTAGCCTGAGCAATGGTATATTCATCCTCAAAATCAGCTGACAGGTAAACGACTTCATCAGAGACGAAAGGCACTACCTTTATCTTTATTGGTGACAGACGATTCAGCTTGGTAACAAGTTGAGGAGTAATAGTAGCTCCGGCCTTCAGTACCGTTTTGCCGCCATCATCAAGCACTGCTTCCCGGGCTGTCTTACCCACCAGCCCCTCATAAGTATTACTAACCTCGGAAATAACTTTGCGGTATGGCGTCTCAATAAAACCATATTTGTTAATTACGCCGTAGGTAGCCAGAGAACCAATGAGACCAATGTTTGGTCCCTCCGGTGTCTCAATAGGGCATATCCTGCCATAGTGAGAAAAATGTACATCCCTGACTTCAAAACCAGCACGTTCACGTGACAGGCCTCCCGGCCCCATCGCTGATAAGCGGCGCTTATGAGTCAGTTCAGCCAGGGGATTGGTTTGGTCCATAAACTGCGACAGCTGTGAGCCCCCAAAGAACTCCCTGATAGCTGCCACTACAGGACGAATGTTTACCAGAGCCGAGGCAGTAACTGCTTCCGTACTGATAATGTTCATACGCTCCTTGGCTACTCGCTCCAAACGCAAAAGACCAATGCGGAATTGATTCTGAATCAACTCGCCAACGGTGCGCACCCGCCTATTCCCTAAATGGTCAATATCGTCAGGCGTATCAGCACCATTATTGACCATAATGATGCGCCTGGTTATTTCTACAATATCCTCGTCATCTAATGCCCGGTTCTTTTTCGAATCCTTAAGCCCTAATCGCTTATTAAGCTTGTAGCGACCTACATTCCCAAGGTCATAATGAGCGGAATTAAAGAACAGGTTACTTATAAGCTTCTTAGCACTGTCAATACTAGGTGGGTCACCGGGACGTAATTTCTTATAGATATCAATTAGAGCCTCCGATTTATCCCTAATCAAAGGCTCACGTTCCATAGTCGACTTAATAAACGAATGTTCCAGAGAGCTATCCTCGGGAAACAGGTTGAGTAGCTCCTCATCGCTACCGTAACCAATAGCACGTAAAAGTGTAGTAATGGGA
The DNA here is from genome assembly GCA_964558705.1 of uncultured Dehalococcoidales bacterium. GTDB lineage: Bacteria > Chloroflexota > Dehalococcoidia > Dehalococcoidales. The sequence goes on along the minus strand of CAZLFC010000007.1, from coordinate 24,154 downwards.
ACCCTCCGTTTACCGTCTATCTTAGCCGAGATTACATTACGACTGCTGGTCTCGAACTCCAGCCAGGCCCCACGAGTAGGGATTAGCTTAGCACGGGACAATTCGCGTCCACTGCTGGTATCTTCCTCGAGGGTGAAATAAACACCAGGGGAGCGGATTAACTGGCTTACTACTACGCGTTCTGCTCCGCTGGTAATAAAGGTACCTTTAGCCGTCATTAGGGGGATATCGCCAAAAAACAACTCTTGCTCTTTGATTTCCCCTGTCCCTTTAACCAACAAACGCGTCTTAATGTAGATGGGGACCGAGTAGGTCAAGTCGCGCTGGCGGCACTCCTGCTCCGAGTGATGAGGATCCCGGAATTCGCAGCTAATAAACTCCAGTCTCAGCCTGTTGCCGGTAAAGTCCTCAATCGGAGATATCCCATCCAGCAATTGCTTCAATCCCTCTTCTTGGAACCACTGAAACGAGTCCAACTGAACTTTAATCAAATTTGGAACTTCTAGTATCTGTGGTAACCTGGCGTAAGATTTTCTAGAAACAGAAGGGATGCCTTTTTCAGTGCGTGTCGTTGCCATAAAATACACCTCTGCTATAATATATACAGAATGCAGAACCTAAATATATTGCGGCGTTACTTAATAATAAGACCCGTGGTTAATAATAGTAATGAAGAGACACAAATATAATAAGGACTGAAATCTAGGGGGATAATCACAAACTTATATGATACTACTATTTACAGCCTTTGTCAATAGTCCCTGCATAAATTTTTCTGGTCAACCCCGCAAAAGTTGTTGACAGCTAACACTCAGCTATGGTAGACTTATTTCTTAGTCTTTGGGATTTAGCTAATAGTTGCTAGATTGAAACTTAGCTTTCAATCTAGCGCTACGATTTAAATGGATGAGCTTGGGCTCATCCTTTAAAATTGTGTGGGATAGGAGGGATACGAGTGCCTACAGTTAATCAGCTTGTCCGTAAGGGGCGTAAAAGGGTGACCCAAAAAACCAAAACGCCGGCACTGCGGTTTACCTACAATGCCTTAAAGAATAAGATGCTACAAGGGAAAGGCTCTCCGCAGAAGCGAGGGGTTTGTGTCCAGGTTAAGACTACTACCCCGAAGAAGCCTAACTCGGCACTGCGCAAGATAGCCAGGGTGCGGTTAACCAACCAGATGGAAGTAACCGCTTATATCCCCGGTGAGGGACATGAGTTGCAGGAGCACTCCGTTGTCCTGATTCGCGGCGGGCGTGTTAAGGATTTACCCGGTGTCCGTTATCACATTGTTAGAGGAGCACTGGATACCACCGGCGTAGCTAACCGCCGCCAGGGTCGCAGCAAGTATGGAAGTAAACAAGCTAAAAGCACAACTGAGGTTACCTAAATCAAGGAGGCGAGATGCCAAGGCGAGCCCGAGTCATAAAAAGAGAAACAAAACCTGATGCTAAATATAATAATGTAACCACAGCCAGGTTTTTAAACAGAATGATGACGTGTGGCAAGAAGAGCACGGTGGAGAAAGTCGTGTATAACGCTCTACACATTATAGAGCAACAAGAAGCCAAGGACCCCATCAGTGTTTTGGAACAGGCAGTAAGAAATGCAACACCACTGATTGAGGTCAAGCCACGCCGGGTCGGGGGCGCTACCTATCAGGTACCGGTGGAAGTCAGACCTGACCGCAGTCTTTCCCTGGCTATACGCTGGCTGGTAACAGCGGCCAGAGCCAGGACGGGAAAATCTATGGCAGAGAAGCTAGCCTCTGAAATTATTGACGCCTCCAACAAGCAAGGGACAGCTATCAAAAAGCGCGACGATACGCATAAAATGGCCGAAGCTAATAGAGCTTTCGCCCACTACAAATGGTGAGGGATTTACGATTACTATATCTAATGCTACTGTAAAAAACCGAAGAACAGAAACGTTCAAGGTAAGGGAGAATACTGTGACTAGGAGCTTCCCTTTGGAACGAATACGAAACATAGGCATCATTGCCCATATAGATGCTGGCAAGACCACTGTCACCGAAAGGATACTATATTACACCGGTCGTACCTATAAGATTGGTGAGGTGGACGAAGGGACAGCTGTGATGGACTGGATGGAGCAGGAAAAGGAGCGCGGTATTACTATTACGGCAGCGGCTACCACCAGCTTCTGGCAAGACCACCAGATCAATATTATTGATACCCCGGGGCATGTGGACTTTACGGCTGAGGTAGAGCGGAGCCTTAGAGTGTTAGACGGCGGAGTAGTTATTCTGGACGCCGTGGCTGGAGTTGAGGCTCAATCAGAGACAGTATGGCGACAGGCTGACACGTATAACGTGCCCAGAATTTGCTTCATCAATAAGATGGACCGCGTCGGTGCCAACTTCAACCGCAGCCTGTCCATGATTAAAGAACGGCTTAAGGCTAATCCCCTGCCGATACAATTACCTCTGGGTAGTGAAGCCTTATATGAAGGTGTTATTGACCTTATAGAGAACAAGATGTGGAAGTTTAGCGACAATATTGATTCGGAACCGACGGTAGTAGATATTCCGGAATCAGAGCAAGCCAGATATACGGAGCTCCGCCATGAACTTATTGAAAAACTGGCTGAGGTAGACGACCAGATGCTGGCGGCTTATCTTGGAGGTACCAGCGTAACCGCTACCGAGTTAACAGCCGCCCTGAGAAGGGTAACCCTGGAAAACAAAGTAATACCTATCCTCTGCGGCAGTGCCCTGAAGAATAAGGGCATTCAGACATTACTCGATGCTATCGTAGACTATCTTCCCTCCCCCTTAGATATGCCACCGGTAAGAGCCATTGACACCAGAGTAGGCACCGAGGTTACTCGCCCTGCCCGAGACGATTCACCCCTCGCCGCACTAGCCTTCAAAGTAGTCTCCGACCCCTTTATGGGTAGACTGGTTTACCTGAGGGTATATTCGGGAAAAGTGAAGGCAGGGGCGCAGATATTCAACTCAACACGGGGCAAGAAGGAACGCCTGGGGCGACTATTAACCATGCACGCCAATCACCGCGAGGAGTTAACCGAGGCAGATACGGGGGCTATCGTCGCCACTTTAGGGCTTAAGAACACCTTTACCGGCGACACCCTGTGCCTTTCTTCTCAACCGGTACTTCTGGAAGCTATCCGCTTCCCTGAGCCAGTTATCTCCGTAGCAATTGAGCCCAAAACCAGGGCTGACCAGGATAAAATGGATGATGCTCTCCAGAAGCTGAGTGAGGAAGACCCTACCTTCAAGGTTGACTACAACCAGGATACAGGGCAGACGGTTATCTCAGGTATGGGTGAGCTTCATCTAGAGGTCATATTAAACAGATTGCTCAGCGAATTTAAGGTGGGGGCCAAGGTAGGCAAACCGAGGGTCGCCTATAAGGAAACCATCACTATACCGGTAAAAGCTGAGGGAAGATTCGTCCGGCAGACCGGAGGACACGGCCAATACGGTCATGTCAATATCGACATCGAGCCTATAGAGCGTGGCAGCGGCTTTCAATTCCTGGATAGAGTTAAAGGCGGCACCTTACCTAAGCAGTTTGTCCCGGCGGTAGAGTTCGGCATTAAAGAAGCTATGGAGACCGGAGTTCTAGCCGGTTACCCGGTAGTCGACCTTAAAGCCACCATCTATGACGGTAGCTATCATGAGGTTGACTCTTCAGAAATTGCCTTCAGAATGGCCGGCTCAATAGCTCTAAAAAATGGTGTCCGTAAAGCTAAGCCTATCCTCTTAGAGCCTATCATGAAATTGGGAGTGGTTACACCGGAGCAGTTTCTGGGAGATGTAATAGGTGACCTCAGTTCAAGGAGAGGCAATATTGAGGCGATAGAAACCTATGATGGAATATGTTCCATTCGTGCCTCTATTCCCCTGGCCGAGACCTTTGGCTATACCACCAGCCTCAGGTCATTGACCCAGGGCAGAGCCACGCACTCTCTGGAATTCTATCAATACCAGGAGCTACCAGCCGAACTGGCTAAACAGATTATAAATATGGGTGGAGAATATTAACTTTTCAGCACCTTAGCGAGGTTTCTAAATGTTAAAACAGAAGATTCGTATTAAGCTAAAGGGTTTTGATCACAAGATACTGGACCTGTCTGCGGAGCAGATAGTTGCCGCCGTGGAGCGGACCGGAGCGGTGGTTTCCGGACCGGTGCCCCTGCCTACCCATATCCAGAAGTTCAGCGTTATCCGCTCCCCCTTTATAGACAAGGACTCGCAGGAGCAGTTTGAAATCAGAACTCATAAGCGCCTTATTTACATCGTAGAAACAACTTCCAAAACAATAGACGCCCTGACCAGCTTGAATCTACCGTCAGGGGTTGAGATAGACATTAAGTCATAAGAGTACATGAACCAACAGGTATAGAATGGCTAAAGATACAATAAAAGGAATTATTGGCAGAAAGCTAGGCATGACTCAGATATTCCAAGATAACGGTAAAGCTGAGGCGGTGACCGCTATTGAGGCTGGCCCGTGCCCGATAATCCAGGTCAAAACGACAGGCAAAGAAGGCTACGATGCCATCCAGCTTGGCTTCGGCCAGGCCAAACGGCTAAAGTCGCCTCACCTGGGACAACTCAAAGGGTTGGGACAGCTCAAGCATCTGCGAGAATTACGAGTCGATGATACTAAAGGCATTAAAGTCGGGGAAACGGTTGATGTCAGCCTGTTTAAAGCAGGTGACCTGGTTGATATTACCGGCGTATCAAAGGGCAAGGGTTTCGCCGGCGTGGTAAAACGCTATCATTTCAGGGGCGGACCCAAAACACACGGGCAGTCTGACCGGCACCGTCACCCGGGCTCTATAGGCGCCTCCGCTTCCCCAAGCCGCGTATTTAAAGGAACGCGCATGGCCGGACGTATGGGAAACAGTCAAGTGACGGTGCGCCACCTGGAAGTTTTGGAAAGTAACCCTGACCGCAATTTACTGGTGGTCAAGGGAGCCATACCCGGAGGCCGAAATGGTCTCGTAATGATAAGAAAATCAGGTAAGGAGCAGCCAAGTGCAAGTTCCAGTTTATAACCTTACCGGAGAAGAAGTTAGTCAGATTGAGGTAAGCGACGAGATATTCGCTGTGCCATTCAACGAGGCAGTGGTGCATCAGGCAATGGTAAGTCAGCAGGCCAACGCTCGCCAGGGAACAGCCAGTACCAAAACTCGCAGCGAGGTCTCTGGCAGCAGCCGAAAATTACACCGACAGAAACACACCGGTTTCGCTCGCTCCGGCGATGTCAGGTCGCCGATACGCCGTGGTGGCGGCATCATATTTGGCCCTGCGCCGAGAAGCTACCACCAAGCCATGCCCAAGAAAATGCGCCAGCTAGCCCTAAGATGTGTCTTATCAGCCAAGGTAAGAGATGGGGAGCTAAAGGTCCTGGAACAACTGAAATTTGACGAGCCCAAGACTAAGGAAATGGTGAATGTCCTGGCAGCACTGGGGATAGATTCCTCAACCCTCATCGTTACCTCTGATTCGGAAGATAGTGTCATCAAATCAGCTCGTAACCTGAGAGAGACCAAGACTATACCGGCTAATTTACTGAATGTAGTCGACCTTCTTTCCTGTAAAGTTTTATTGATGACAGTCGCCGCGGTAAACAAAGTAGAAAATATATGGGGCAAGAAATTAGCTCAAGGGGGCAGCAATGCATCTCTATGAAGTGTTGCGTCGTCCGCTAATAACTGAGAAAGATACCATACTGCAAACCCAAGGCAAGTATGTCTTTGAGGTAGCTGAAGAGGCTAACAAAAACCTGATAAAACAGGCGGTGGAAAAGGCATTCAATGTCAAGGTGACCGCAGTTAATTTAATGACAGTACCCGGCAAAGAACGAAGAATAGGCAGACGGATGGTGTTAACCCCGTCATGGAAAAAAGCTATAGTCACCCTCAAGCCGGGAGATAAGTTAGAGTTCTTTGAAGGTGTTTAGACTTTATGCAGGGGGAATTTAAGTGGCACTAAAAGTATATCGTCCAACTTCTCCCGGTAGACGCGGGATGAGTGGCTCTACCTTTGAAGAAATAACCAAAGGCAAGCCGGAGAAATCTCTGCTACTACCCCTTAAAAAGCGAGCTGGACGTAATAACCAGGGGAGAATAACCGTTCGCCACCGGGGTGGAGGGGCGAAGCGGAGACTCCGCATTATCGACTTTAAACGTGACAAGCTTGGTGTCCCCGGTAAAGTGGCGTCTATTGAATACGACCCTAACCGTTCGGCATATATTGCCCTCATACACTATGCGGATGGAGAAAAACGTTACATCCTTTCCCCTACCGGGCTTAGTGTCGGGGATATCATAAAGTCCGGCAGTGATGCCGAAGTGAAACCGGGCAATGCCCTACCCTTGAAGATGATACCAAGCGGTAGTCAAATACATAACATCGAGTTGGAAGCAGGGAAAGGCGGGCAGCTGGTACGGAGTGCCGGAGTCGCCGCTCAACTCATGGTGAAAGAGGGCGAATATGCCCTGATTCGATTACCCTCAAGCGAGGTACGGCGTGTTCCCAGCAACTGCTTAGCCACTCTGGGACAGGTTGGGAACATCGACCATCGAAGTATTAAACTGGGCAAGGCGGGTCGTAAACGGTGGTTAGGCTGGCGGCCAACGGTAAGAGGTTCCGCGATGACCCCGCGTGACCACCCCCATGGTGGCGGTGAAGGCAGGTCTCCGATTGGACTACCCGGACCCAAAACACCCTGGGGTAAGCCGGCTCTGGGCTACCGAACCCATAAACCAAAACCTTCAGATAAAATGATTGTTAAGCGAAGAGGGAAATAGTTATAATGTCAAGGTCAACTAAAAAAGGACCGGCGGTTAATGCCAAACTGCTAAAGAAAGTGGAGGCTCTCCGCCACGCCGAACAGAAAACAGTAATCAAGACCTGGGCACGCGCCTCTACTATCCTGCCGGACATGGTAGGACTAACCATCGGAGTACATGACGGCAGGAGACATGTGCCTATCTTCATCACGGAAAATATGGTAGGGCACAAGTTAGGTGAGTTTGCCTTAACTCGAACCTTCAGGGGGCACGTAGCCAAGGCAGAAAAAGCTACCCAGGTAAGAAAGAAAAAGTAGATTACAATTGGCACATTTTAGACAGGATATGAAATGGAAGTAAAAGCACTAGCTAAAGACACCGGTGTGTCGCCCCGTAAAGTGCGCCCGCTGGTGGACATGGTACGGGGCAAATCGATAGATGAGGCGCTAACTATGCTTAGTTTTACCCGCACACCCACGGCGAAGGTCGTGGCTAAGGTGGTAAAATCAGCGGCAGCTAATGCTGAGAATAATTTCCAGATGACACCCTCAGACCTGAAGATTGTCAAAATCTTTGCTGATGAAGCACCAACGATGAAGAGACATCGCGCCAGGGCTAGAGGGCGAGTCAGTCATATTCTTAAACGGTCCAGTCATATTACCGTTATTGTCGCGGAGAGGGAAGGTTAATGGGACGTAAAGTTCATCCGTTAGGCTTTAGAATTGGTGTTATACGTGATTGGCAGGCCAAATGGTATGCCGATAAGCACTTTGTAGAGTTTCTACAGGAAGACCTGAAGCTAAGACAGGCTATACAATCTAAATACACTGAAGCTGGTATCTCTCAGGTAGAGATTGACCGCCAGGCAAATAAAGTCGCGGTAACTATCCACACTGCCCGACCCGGTATCGTCATCGGCAGGGGAGGACAGAGAGTTGATGAAATGAGACTCCACCTTGAGAGCATTATTGGCAAAAGGGTGCAACTAAATATTCTGGAGATTCAGCAGGCTGAGCTTGATGCTTATTTAGTTGCCAAGTCAATAGCCGAGCAACTTGAGCGCCGTATCGCCTACCGCCGGGCAATGAAGCAAGCTATCTTCCGTACCATTCAGGCCGGTGCTAAAGGAATAAGGGTCAGTTGTTCCGGCAGACTGGGTGGTGCCGAGATTGCCCGCCGTCAGATTTTACATGAAGGACAAGTCCCCTTGCATACATTAAGGGCTGATATAGACTATGGCCTGGCTGAAGCGTGTACTACTCTAGGTCGCATCGGGGTAAAGGTATGGATATACAAAGGTGATATTCTTCCCGAACCTAAGATTGAGGAGGCTGAGGCAGCTGAGGCAGTCGAGGAAGCTGAAGCGGTCAAGGAACCAGAAGTAGCCGAGAAACCTGAGGCGGTAGAAGAACCCAAGCCTGCCGAGGCACCCGTGGCAGCCGAGAAACCCAAGGCAACCAG
>CAZLFC010000007.1:0-15807 GCA_964558705.1 uncultured Dehalococcoidales bacterium | reverse complement strand
AAGAACCCAAGCCTGCCGAGGCACCCGTGGCAGCCGAGAAACCCAAGGCAACCAGGAAACCCAGGGCAGCTAAAAAACCTGAAGCCGTCAAAGAACCTGAGGCAGTAGAAGAACCCAAGCCTGCCGAGGCACCCGTAGCTGCCGAGAAACCCAAGGCAACCAGGAAACCCAGGGCTGCCAAGGAACCTGAAGCCACCGAGACCCTGGAGACAGAGTCCCCTACCATAGAAAACGAGGATAAGGATGCTACAACCTAAGCGAGTTAAATATCGCAAGAGTCACAAAGGACACCGCCGGGGCAAAGCTCAGGTGGGAAACGTAATCACTTTTGGCGATTTTGGTTTGCAGGCGCTGGAATCTGCCTGGATTACCAGTCGGCAAATTGAGGCAGCACGGCGTGCTATAACCCACCATATTCGGCGTGGGGGTAAAGTCTGGATACGTATCTTCCCGGATAAGCCGGTTACCAAGAAACCGGCGGAAACTCGCATGGGTAGCGGTAAAGGTTCTCCAGACCACTGGGTGGCCGTAGTCAGGCCGGGGAGAATTATGTTCGAAATGGCCGGGGTCAGCGAAGAAGCCGCCAAAGGGGCTTTTCGCCTGGCTGCTTACAAGCTCCCGATAGGGACCAAGCTTGTACGCAGAGAAAGCACGGCAACCCCCGGCAGCGAATCAAAGCAGAAGGAGCTGGTCCAAGTTGAAGGTTGAAGAAATCCGAACCCTCGGCATCGAGGAACTGAAAAAGCAACTGGAGGCAGCTCATCAGGAGCTCTTTAACCTCCGCTTTCGCCTGGCCACCAGACAGCTGGTGAACCACCGTGAAATTCCGAGGGTTAAAAAGGAGATTGCCAGACTCCATACCATAATCAGGGAGAAAGAGCTAGGTATAAGGTAGGCACTAAGTCTATGGAAAATAAACGTAAAAGCAGGGTTGGCCGAGTGGTAGGTAACAGTATGGACAAGACAGTGGTTGTCGCTGTAGAAACCCCCAAACACCACCCGTTATATAAGAAGACCATCAGGAGAATAGTAAAGTACAAAGCTCACGATGAAAAAAACGAGTGCGGGATAGGCGACAAAGTAATGATTGTAGAAACCCGTCCCCTGTCCAAACAGAAGCGATGGCGAGTAGCGGAAATAATAACCAAGGGAGCGGTAGCGGAGATCCAACCTAAGGAAATATCCTGACACTATCTTGGGGAATAGACTAACATGATTCAAACTAATACCAGACTTAAAGCAGCAGATAATACCGGTGCCCGACAGCTTATGTGCATCAACGTCTTAGGTGGCACCAGGAAGAAATATGCCCGGGCAGGGGACATCATTATAGCCTCAGTGAAACGGTCGACCCCGGCGGCGGTAGTGAAGAAGGGAGATGTGGTCAAGGCAGTCATCGTTCGCTGTGCTAAGCCATATCGTCGCCCCGATGGCTCCTACATCAGATTTGACGACAACGCCGCGGTGATTCTCACCGACAAGAATAATCCTAAAGGAACCCGAATATTCGGCCCGGTCGCCCGAGAGCTGAGAGATAAAAATTTTACCAAGATTATATCGCTGGCACCGGAAGTTTTATAAGGAAACCAAACGATGAATATAAGAAAGAATGACACCGTACTGGTTATCGCCGGTAAGGACCGGGGGAAGAAGGGTAAGGTGCGCTTTGCGTACCCCAAGAAAGAAGAGATACTGATTGACGGTGTCAACTTTATTAAAAGGCATACCAGAGCAGTAAAAGAGGTCAGGCAGGCTGGCATAATAGAACGGGAAGCACCAGTCCCCGTGTCAAACGTCATGCTATTGTGCGGCAAGTGTAACCACCCTACCCGTATCGGCTTCCGCTTCCTGGAAGACGGTAGGAAGGTTCGTGTGTGCCGCTCCTGCCACGAGGTGATTGACTAAATGTCACGATTAAAGGAAAGTTACAAACAAGAAATTATCCCCGACTTAATGAAGCGTTGCGGATATAACAATGTGATGCAGGTGCCGCGTCTGGATAAAATCGTGCTTAGCATTGGCATGGGCGAGGCACTCAAGAATGCTAAGGCTCTAGAAGCAGCCGAAAGTGACCTGACTACTATTGCCGGGCAACATCCGGTGACCACCCGCGCCAAGAGGTCTATCGCCTCTTTCAGACTAAGGACCGGAATGCCTATCGGGTTAAAGGTAACCCTGCGGAAGAAACGCATGTATGAGTTCTTTGACAAGCTGGTAAACGCCGTCCTACCCCGGATGCGTGAGTTTCAGGGAGTTCCCCAGAACTCCTTTGATGGCAGGGGCAATTATACCCTGGGGCTCAAGGAGCAAACTGCCTTCCCCGAGATAGATTATGATAAGATAGATAAAGCACGAGGGGTAGAAATAACAATTGTTACCACCGCCAAAACAGACGAGGAAGGTAGAAACCTGCTGGAATTATTAGGCGTGCCTTTCAGTAAAGATTAGACAGGAATAGGAATGGCAAAAACATCAAAAATTGTAAAGTCGCAGCGTCCTGCTAAATATAGAGTGCAGGAACATAATCGGTGCCAGGTATGTGGCCGACCTCGTGCCTATATGCGCAAGTTCGGCCTGTGCCGTATCTGCTTCCGGAAACTGGCCCTGGCCGGTCAGATTCCCGGAGTTAGAAAATCAAGTTGGTAACCGAAATAAAAGAAGGAGCTAATTAGGGGGTAACGGTGACTGTCTCAGATCCAATAGCCGATATGCTAACCCGAATACGCAACGCAATTATGGCGAGGCATGATTCTGTATTGATACCAGCCTCAAGAATGAAGCTATCTATTACCAAAATACTCAAGAATGAGGGCTTTATAAAAGACTATGAGGTACTCAGGGATAAACCTCACCGGTCAATAAAAATCTACCTCAAATATGATGATAAAAACCAGTCAGTCATTTCCGGACTGGAGCGGATAAGCAAGCCCGGACTAAGAGCATATGTCCACCAGAAAGAAATCAGCCGTGTTTACGGTGGTCTGGGTATTGCCATCGTCTCTACATCCAAGGGAGTGATGACCGGACATCAAGCCTGGCGTCGCGGGATTGGCGGCGAACTTTTGTGCAACATATGGTAAGCAAATCTGGGAGCGATATGCATGTCTAGAGTAGGACGAATGCCCATTAAGATACCACCAGATGTGGTGGTGAATATTAAAAAGAAGAATAAGGTTACCGTAACCGGACCTAAAGGGGAACTAAAGCGTAACTTAAGCCCTGACATCTCCATTAAACAACAGGACGATACCCTGATAGTGGAACGTCCCAGTGATAGCAAGGAGCACCGTTCCCTGCATGGACTGACACGCAGCCTTTTAGCCAATATGGTAGAAGGGGTATCTCAAAACTTCGAGAAAAGCCTGGAAATAGTAGGTGTGGGTTACCGGGCCGAACAAAAGGGAGACAACCTGGAGATTCGTGTCGGATATTCGCATACGGTGGAGGTAATACCATTGCCGGGCATATCTCTAGCCGCCGAGGGCCCCAACAGGATTAAGGTTATCGGCATTAACAAGGAAATAGTCGGTGACATGGCAGCTAAAATTCGGGCTATTCGCCCCCCGGACGCCTATAAAGGCAAGGGAATTAGATATGCCGGCGAGTCAGTTCGCCTCAAACCCGGCAAGGCAGGCAAGGCAATCAGGTAAGAGGAAATAATGGAGAAAGATAATAAAAGAGAAGCACGTTACCGAAGACACGCCCGCATCAGAGCCAAAGTAGCAGGCTTGGCCTCCAGGCCACGCTTGTGTGTCTTCCGTAGCTTAAATCATATTTACGCTCAGATTATTGATGACTCACTGGGGCATACCCTGACCTCAGCCTCAACCCTTGACCCCGAAATGAAGACTGAGATAAACGGCCAAAACAAGAGCAGTCAAGCCGGGCTCGTTGGTGCCCTGGTAGCCAAACGTGCCTTAAACCAGAAGATAAAACAGGTGGTCTTTGACCGCGGCGGCTACAAATATCACGGCCGGGTTAAAGCCCTAGCTGAGGCAGCCAAAAAAGAGGGATTGAAATTTTAAGGGGGATAATTATAAGGTGGCAAAAGCACCAATAAGCAAAATAGACCCAACAGAACTAGCACTAAACGACAAGCTGATAGATGTCAATCGCGTGGTTAAAGTGGTAAAAGGCGGCAAACGCCTCAGTTTCAGCGCTCTGGTAGTAACCGGAGACGGCAACGGACATGTCGGCATGGGGGTCGGCAAGGCTAACGAAGTGCCATCTGCGATTAACAAAGGTAGTGCTATTGCCAAAAAGAATTTGGTTAAAGTCCCGCTGGTCGGGACAACTATCCCCTACGCCATAAAAGTTAAATCCGGTGCGGCTGTGGTCCTGCTCAAGCCGGCGGCGCCAGGTACCGGCATTATCGCCGGTGGTAGCATCCGTGCCGTCCTTGAAATAGCCGGCATCAAAGATATTCTGACTAAATCACTGGGTAGTTCCAATCATATCAACGTGGCTAAAACAACAATACTTGCTCTCAGCCAGCTCAGGAATCCCAAAGAGGTACTAGCCAAACGTAAAGAAACTCCTAAAGTTGAGGAGGCGGCAACCGGTGTCTAAACTACGTATAACCTGGGTCAAAAGTGGTATCGGCTACGCCGAGGTTCAGAAGAAAACCCTGAAAGCTCTTGGTTTCCGTCGACTGAATCAGAGCGTCACTCATGATGACTGCCGTTCAATTTTAGGCATGATTAACAAGGTGAAACATCTAGTTAAGGTGGAGGAGGAAAAGTCGTGAGACAGGATACACTTTCCCCCGCTCCCGGCTCTAAGAAGAATAGAAAGCGGGTAGGGCGAGGGGACGGCAGTGGACACGGAACATATTCCGGACGAGGCTGTAAAGGGCAAAAGTCCCGCGCCGGTTATAAAATGAACCGCGGCTTTGAAGGCGGGCAGCTACCCTTAATCTTACGCCTGCCGCGCAAGCGCGGCTTCGTTAACCTCTTTAGAACTGAGTACAGCGTGGTTAATATAGATAAACTTAACATCTTTGAGCCTGAGACCGAGATAACACCGGAAAAAATGATGGCCACCGGACTGGTGAAATCTCTACGCCACCCGATTAAAATCCTGGGTAATGGTAATATTAATCATCCCCTCTCGGTAAAGGCTAATAAGTTCACAGCCACCGCTAAAGCCAAGATTGAGGCGGCCGGAGGTAAAGCGGAGGAGGTTGGGCATGCGGCCACGACAGTCTAGACCTAGACTTTTTCAGGCCATGATTGACGCCCTGAGTCTGCCCGACTTAAGGCGTCGGATTCTCTTAACCGTGGGAATTCTGGTAATATTCCGCTTTGTGGCTCATGTACCCCTGCCCGGGGTAGACCCCGCCGCTCTGCAGCAGCTATTCGAGCGTAACGCCATGCTGGGTATGCTGGATATGTTCAGTGGCGGCGCCATGAAATACTTCAGCATAGCGGCAATGGGTGTTTACCCCTATATAACGGCCTCGATTGTTATGCAGCTAATGGTGCCTATCATCCCCCGACTGCAAGCCCTTTCACAGGAGGGAGAGGCAGGCAGACATAAGATTAACCTTATTACTCACTGGCTGACGGTACCAATGGCAGGGCTGGCCGGTTATGGACAGATGGTCCTGCTCCAGCGTGAGGGCGCCATAGCCAGTGCTGCCCCACTGCCGACGGTCGCCATGGTTCTAACAATGATAGCCGGCACCATGTTCCTGGTCTGGCTGGGTGAACTTATCACCGAATACGGCATTGGTAACGGCATATCCATAATAATCTTCGGCGGCATCGTTGCCGGATTACCAGAAATGCTTGGACAAGGTTTTATGGCTAAGGGCCAAATGGGTGGCTTAACCGTCTACATCGTTATCGCCCTGATTACTACGGCGGTAATAGTCATCTTCACCGAGGCACACCGGCGCATTCCGGTTCAATATGCGCGCAGCACCTTCCGCAGTGGTCGTATGTATAAGCAATCTGGTTCAACCCATATCCCTCTGCGCGTAAATACGGCGGGAATGATACCCCTTATCTTTGCCATGTCAATGGTAATCTTCCCGGGAGTGGTCGCCAGTTATATGGCCAATCCTGCCGGGGCTGAACCGAACCTGGCTAATCAAATTGTGAATTTATTCAATCCCAATGCGCCCCTGCCAATGGGCTTATTTTACTGGGGTCTCTACTTTGCCCTTGTGATTGCCTTCGCTTTCTTTTATACTATGGTGATTTTTCAGCAGCAGGACTTGCCCGGCACCTTACAACGCCAGGGAGGCTTTATTCCCGGAATCAGGCCCGGCAAGCATACGTCTGACTATCTTAACGGAGTTATTAAACGGATTACCTGGGCAGGAGCTCTCTTCCTGGCTGCAGTGGCAGTAATACCTTTCGTAGCCCGGGAGATTACCAATGTCCAGGTGATACAGCTATCCAGCATGGGCTTACTTATCGTGGTAGGTGTTGTCCTGGATACCATGAAGCAATTAGAAGCGCAGCTGGTAATGCGGCGCTACGAAGGCTTCATTAAATAGGAGTAAAACAGATGAACATTGTCTTTCTGGGGGCTCCCGGAGCCGGCAAGGGAACACAAGCTGCCAATGTGGCTAAAGAGCTGAGTCTGGCCCACATTGCTTCTGGTGACCTGTTCAGGCAGGCCCTGGCACAGGGGACAGAGTTAGGCTTACAGGCTAAATTTTATATGGAAAAGGGGATGCTGGTACCCGACGAGATAACCATAAAAATGGTTCTGGAGCGCATATCGGCTCCAGACTGCGAAACCGGAATAATCCTTGACGGATTCCCACGGAACCTAGACCAGGCTAAAGCACTGGATACAGCTCTAACTGGGCTGGCTAAAAAGATAGATAATGCAGTATATATTAAGGTCGCTGAAGAGGAGCTTCTTCAGCGACTCACCGGACGCTGGATTTGCCGCGATTGCCAGGCACCATATCACGAGGTAAACTCTCCACCCAGGGTTCAGGGTAAGTGCGACAAGTGTGGTGGCGAGCTATACCAGCGTGCCGATGACGTAACGGAAACAATTAAAAAGCGGCTACAGGTCTACTTCGCTGAGACCATGCCTCTCATTGATTATTACACCCGGGCAGGCAAGCTACTGGAAGTAGATGGAGAGGGAAATATAGACGGGATAAGCACGAGAATAGTGGCTGCCCTTCGCGGAGGATAGTTTACTGTCGAATGATTATTATTAAATCTGACGAGGAAATAGCCGCGATGCGGCAGGCAGGTAAAATTGTAGGTATAGTATTAGAGATACTTAAGGGTAAGGTAAGAGCCGGGATGCAAACCAAAGAGTTAGATATTATTGCTGCCAAAGAACTGGAAAAGCTGGGGGCAAAACCCTCCTTCAAGGGATACCACGGATTCCCGTCCAACCTGTGTGTATCGGTAAATGATGAGATAGTACATGGGATTCCCGGGGAGAGAGTTT
Organism: uncultured Dehalococcoidales bacterium; assembly: GCA_964558705.1. GTDB lineage: Bacteria > Chloroflexota > Dehalococcoidia > Dehalococcoidales. The sequence goes on along the minus strand of CAZLFC010000007.1, from coordinate 8,379 downwards.
TAAATGAAGGTGATATTGTATCCCTGGACATTGGAGCAATTTTCATGGGGTTTCAGGGTGACGCGGCGTTAACCGTAGGTGTGGGCAAGATTAGCTCACAGGCCAAAAAGCTAATAGAAACTACCGAAGAGACCTTAAAAGCTGGTATACAGGCTGCCCGCCCCGAGGCAAGATTGGGCGATATATCAGCCACCATTCAGCATTATACCGAGTCAAAAGGCTATTCGATAGTGCGTGAATATACCGGGCACGGCATTGGGCGAGAGATGCATGAAGAACCTCAAATACCTAATTTTGGTATACCGGCATCGGGACCGCTGCTAAAGAAAGGGATGACTCTGGCTCTTGAACCCATGGTATGCGTTGGTGACTGGCATACCCGCGTCAGCGATGACCACTGGACAGTACTTACCGCTGACGGGAGCCTTTCGGCACACTTCGAGCACACCATAGCCATCACTGATGCCGAACCTGAGATATTCACCATCGCATAAAGAAGGGGGTTATGGGTAAAAAAGAGACTATTACGGTCGAAGGAACAGTAGTGGAGTCTCTACCTAATGCCATGTTTCGTGTCGAGCTGCCTAATGGACACATCGTGCTGGCGCACATATCGGGTAAGATAAGATTACATTACATTAAAATTCTACCCGGTGATAGGGTATTAATAGAGCTTTCACCTTATGACCTGAATCGAGGTAGAATTACTTATCGGCTTTAGTAATAACGAGGTTTTGATAATGAAAGTTAGAGCATCAGTTAAAGTTAGATGTGATAAATGCAAGATTGTGAAGCGGCGGGGAGTAATCAGAGTTATTTGCTCCAACCCTAAACATAAGCAGAGACAAGGCTAATTTTCGGCTGAACAAGGAGGGTGTTAAATGCCACGTATCGCCGGGGTAGATATACCAAGAAACAAACAAATATGGATTTCCCTACAGCAAATATATGGTATCGGGCCTACCTCGAGCCGTAAGATTCTAGAACAACTTGGTATTAATTATGATACCAAGACGGATAGCCTTACTGAAGATGAGGTTAACCGTCTCCGGGAACTTATCGACCGTGAACATAAGGTTGAGGGCGAACTCAGAAAAGAGGTAAACCTTAACATTAAGCGGCTCATTGAGATTGGTTGCTACCGTGGCCTCAGGCATCAGCGTAGCCTGCCAGCCCGAGGACAACGAACACGCACCAACGCCCGCGCCAGACGTGGTCCTCGTAAAACAGTAGCTGGCAGAGGACAAAGACGCGGTATGGCTAAGAAGTAGCCAGCTTAATATAGTTAAAGAGGAGAAAGGCATGGCACAGAAGAAGCGAGGCAAGGCAAGAAGGCGAGAACGTAAATCCATTCCCGCCGGGAAAGCCTATGTCCAATCTACCTTCAATAATACTATAGTGACCCTAACCGACCCTGAGGGGAATGTCATCGCTTGGGGGAGCTCCGGGACTGCCGGGTTTAAGGGTTCACGTAAAGGCACTCCTTACGCTGCTCAATTGGCGGCCAATGATGCCGCCCGCAAAGCTATGGAGCACGGCCTGCGTCAGGTAGAGGTATTCGTTAAGGGACCGGGCAGTGGCCGTGAAGCGGCTATCCGCTCTCTCCAGAGTGCCGGCCTTTATATTACCAGCATTACGGACGTGACTCCCATCCCACATAATGGCTGCCGTCCTCCTAAAAGAAGGCGAGTGTAGAGGGTAAAGAAATGGCAAGATATACAGCAGCGGTCTGTCGATTATGCCGTCGCAGCGGTGAAAAGTTAATGCTTAAAGGCAATAAGTGTATGGCTAAATGCACACTGGACAAACGTCCCAAGCCGCCGGGACAGCAGTTTAGTCGACGTCCGAGAACGTCTGACCGCGGACTTCAATTAAGGGAAAAACAAAAAGCCCGTTATACCTACGGAATCCTGGAGAGACAGTTCAGACGGCTTTTTAACCAGGCCGAGAAGCAGCCAGGTATCACCGGGGAAAACCTGTTAGTGCTACTGGAAAGACGACTCGACAATGTAGTCTATCGGCTGGGGTTCGCCGACTCCCGTGCTCAGGCCCGTCAGATAGTTAGACATGGACACATTATGCTCAACGGACGCAAAACTGATATCCCCTCTTGCCTGGTTAAAGAGGGTGACAAGATTAGCTGGAAGGAAGGAAGCACCAACACCGAATATTTTAAACAACTGGCCAAGAGCATCGAGAGCAAGACTATGCTGAGCTGGTTAAGCCTGGATAAGAAGAACCTGGTTGGTGAAATTTTATCCATGCCTACTCCTGATGATATTGAGGCTAAATTTGCCGGACAGGGCATTGTTGAATATTATTCACGCTAAGCTGGTTGACAGGGAGGTAACATTTTGTCTCGTTTAGCTATAGCTAAAATTGAGTGCATCGAAAGTAGAGATAACTTCGGACGATTCCAGGCTGAGCCACTGGAAAAGGGCTTCGGTATTACCCTGGGTAATGCCTTACGACGGGTATTGCTGGCTTATCTTCCCGGAGCAGCTGTGACCCGGGTCAAGATTGAAGGGACTCAACACGAATTCTCAACAATCCCCCATGTCAAGGAAGATACCATTGAGTTTCTGCTTAATGTTAAAGCCTTGAGGTTGAAACCGCTTTCCGGCCAGCCGGGCAAACTAATGCTGGAGAGCGAAGAGGAAGGACAGGTTTCTGCTGCTGACATTGAGCCTTCGACCGACTTTGAAATTGTGAACCATGAGCTTCATCTGGTTGCGCTGGATTCGCCCGAAGCCAGACTTTATGTTGAGTTTAATGTTGAGCTGGGCGAGGGATATCGCCCAGCCGAGTCCAGTGATAACCTGCCTCTGGGCACCATCCCGGTAGATGCCATCTTCACCCCGATACGCAAGGTTAATTTTACCGTTGAGCCAACTCATATCGGGCAAGAAGTTAGCCGTGAGCGTCTGAATCTAGAGGTGTGGACAGACGGCACCGTATCACCCGCCGACGCCATCAGCCAGGGGGCTACTATTCTAACCGAACAGCTGGCTCCATTTGTTGATTATGCCCGGATTTCTCAGATAGAGGAGGAGAAGGAATCCATCCGCTTATCCATCCCCGAAGAGAAGTATAATATGCCGGTGGACCAACTGGATTTATCAGTGCGCACCATGAATTGCCTGAGGCGCGCCGGCATCGCTACCGTGGGAGAAATTATCAGCCGAGGGGAGAGGGAATTACTCTCATTACGTAATTTCGGTCAGAAGTCTAACCTGGAGATAGAAGAGCGCCTTAATTCGTTAGGTTTGTCCCTCGCTCCCCAGATTGAAGATTTAACTTCGCCGGGCCAAGAAGAGTCGGCCGATTTAGCTGCTCCGGAAACGGATACTGATACTAAAACCTCCACCGAGGAGTAAAGAAAAAAACAGACGAGAGTCAGACTCCAGAATGATAGAAGTGACAGGTTGGAGATAACATGAGACACAAAGTAGCTGGTAGAAAATTAGGCAGGTCTACAAGTCATCGGAAGGCGCTGTACCGTAACCTGGTAACCGACCTGCTAAGTTATGAGAAAATTACTACCACTGAGGCTAAGGCCAAGGAAGTGCGTGGTCTGGCGGAGAAGATGATTACACTGGGTAAGGAAGGCACGCTGCACTCCCGCCGCCGGGCACTCTCATATATTTTGGACAAAAAAACATCGGAGAAGCTATTTGCTGAGCTTGCCCCGAGGTATGCGGAACGCCCCGGTGGCTATACTCGCATCATCAAGTTAGGACCCAGGTTAGGTGACAATGCACCTATGGTACGGCTTGAATTGGTAGAGTAAGAGGAAGGCTATCAGCTTGGCAACGACCACTAAGATGGTATTGATTATGGAATATGACGGCACACGTTATCACGGCTTCCAGCTTCAAGTAAAACGACCGACTATCCAGGAGGAAACGGAGAAAGCGCTGGAGAAGCTCACCGGGGAAAAGATGCGGTTGATTATGGCCAGCCGGACCGATGCCGGAGTTCACGCCAGGGAACAAGTGGTCAGCTTCAGGACCAAGTCATCGCTCCCGCCGCAAACATTTGTTAACGGGCTGAACTACTATCTGCCCAAGGATATTTCCATTAAGGGCGGATACAGGGTGGATGACTCATTTAATGTCAGGCGCCATGCGGTTAGTCGTGAATACAAATACTATATACTGAACAGCTCAACTCCCTCCCCGATAAGGAGACGGTTTTCTTACCTGGTTCGGGGACATCTGGACATAGAGGCAATGAATGAGGCATGCCAGACACTTATCGGTGAGCACGACTTTGCCTCATTCGCCAGCTCTATCGGGGACGAGATAAAGAGTACGGTAAGAAGGGTACATAAAGCCGAAGTGAAAAAAGACGGCGATTTAATTATCTTTAATATGATAGCTAACTCATTTCTAACCCATCAGGTGCGCAATACCGTAGGCGCCTTGATTAAAGTTGGGCAGGGTAAAATGAGTGTTGATAAGTTTTGCAGTCTAATTGAGGCCAAGCAACCGGGACTGGCCGGACCAACCGCCCCCGCCCGAGGACTGTGTCTTATAAAAGTAAACTATCCACAACCTTTTGAGGGGGAAGCTTCATGAAAACCTATTCCGCTAAAGCATCTGAAATTGAACGACAATGGCATGTTATTGATGCCTCAGATAAAATCCTGGGCAGGCTCGCTACTAAAGCGGCCAGCCTGCTTATGGGCAAGAACAAACCGCAGTTCAGTCGTCACATGGACATGGGCGACTTCGTAATCATCATCAACGCGGAAAAAGTGCGGGTTACCGGCAACAAGATGAAGCAGAAAATGTACTATCGGCATTCCGGTTACCCCGGTGGACTTAAAAGCATCAGCCTGGAGAAAATGATGCAGGATCATCCTACCCGAGCGATTGAGCATGCCGTCAAAGGTATGTTGCCTCACAATCGTCTAGGTGCTATTCTAAGGAAAAGACTTAAGGTTTACGTGGGTGATGCTCACCCTCACCAGGGTCAGACCAAGAATCTTCAGCCGGATGAGGCAGAAAAGTAATTAGCGCAAGAGTCGTCTCAACGCTGGGGGAAACGAGATAAAAGGGATAAGGAACAAGTTCAAATGGACAAGAAAACTTACTTTCCGGGAACAGGCAGACGTAAGGAAGCTATAGCTCAGGTAAGACTATCACCGGGCAACGGCGCGATTATTATAAACGGCACGCCCTACGAGGAATTGTTTCCTCGCCCTGAGCATCGCCAGACTATACTACAACCGCTTTTCGTTACGGAGAGTGCTAATAAGTATAATGTGGTGGTCAAGGTTACCGGGGGCGGCATTTCCGGACAGAGCGGCGCTATTTCTCACGGTATTGCCCGCGCCCTGGTGAAAGCCAATGAAAGCCTCAAGCCTCTACTGCGCCAGAACGGACTGCTCACCCGGGACTCCCGGGTTAAAGAGCGGAAGAAGCCCGGCCTCAAGCGCGCCCGCAAAGCACCTCAATACACTAAGCGGTAAAAATCTGCTGAGCAGGGAAAATCAATACTATTCTCAATTTATCCCCTGTCACGGGTTTGCTTTAGAAGTGTTTCTATCTGCTTATTCTGTTCTTGAATATAGTAGCGAATACAATCCATAACAAATTGCACATTGTCCTCGCCAGGGAACTCCTCTGCAAAGCTAGAGAGGTCATAAGCACCTGAATATCTATCCAGTATGTCTATAAGCGCCTGAATAACCTTCTCTAGCTCTTGCCTTTTAAGCGGATACTCTTGGGATATCTTCCTATCGCTTTCTAGAAAACCTTTATCTATATGAGCAAGTACTTTATCTCTCCAAGTAATAAGATTCGTTATTGTTTCCTCTAAGCTTCCGAGTTTCCGTCTGTCTTCCTCTATTTTCTCCTTGGTTATCGGAGAATGAGATTTAATCCAATATTCATCATAACTTGGATTACACTTCACGCGATGACAAAAGGCTTCACTGGAAAATACCTTTATTTCCCGTTCTACGAAATCAAGGAATTTGGATATGGTAAATGCTTTATTTTGTTCACGCAAAATTCTAGATAGAGTCATTAACGTATCATCCAGATGTGCTTTCATGGTGAAGTTGAAGAAATGCGGAGCACTATTAAGTTCGTCAAGGTAGCTGGATTTATAGCCCTCAAGACGTTCCCATAGCTTTAGATGAGCACGTGCCTGTATTGTTTCCAATATGAGCTTCTCGTAATATTTCAGGAAGCGTTTCTCCACATCAGTCGGTTTATATTCGGACGCATCCACCCCTTACTCCCCCTTATCTTTGGCCAGCTGCTCTTTGAGGTAAGCTATTTCTTGCACCGGGGTGGGGTCAATCTTGTTCAGCATCGCCAGGTAATAGCTGACGTAGTCGCCGTAAAGCACCAGGCTCATCATCTGGCTCAACGGGCTATTGCCCTCCCCTTCTACAATCCGGTAACCGACCCCGGCCTCTTCCAGGAGCTGGCAGGTAACCTTATAGCGAAGCTGAATCCGGTGGGGAAGCAAGGGTGACTGCAGCAGAACGACCACTATCTTGCCGGCTAGCTCCGGAGGAAACTGGTAACCAACGATAGAATTGTGATTAAGTTCCGGGAAGACTTCGTAGAAAGTCCACGTCTTGCTATTCTCGTTAAGCTGCGTTTTCCAGCGATGCGCCACCTCCGCCACTATATCGGCGCCGTATACCACCAGCAATTTGCCATGCAGTTCCCCTGCCAGTTGCTTCGCCGGGTTGTGCAGTGTCGGCACGCCCTCACTTATTTTCTGTGACAGCTCCTGTAAGACCTGCACTGTTTCCGCTACCTCCGCCGACTTGTCACTGACGAAGCCAAGCTTATACAGGATGCCGAGAATGGGCAAAAAGCTGAAAGCCAGCGCCGCCCGGGGCTGGGCATTGTAATCAAAGCTGAACACCGGCACATTATTCTCCTCAGCCATCGCCTTCAGTCTGCCGCCGGTGGTAATCGCCAGCTTTTTGGCATCAGTTCCCAGAGTTTTTCGGAATGGCGACAGTGTCTCCTCGGTCATCCCCGAGTAGCTGGAAGCAATGACCAGGGTCTGAGCGTCAACAAAGGCCGGCGGATTATAACCACGATGGGTAATAATCGGTATCTCAGCCTCCGCTATGGCCAGGCTGTTTAACAAATCGCCACCGATGGCCGAGCCGCCCACGCCAAAAATAACAACCTTGTTCACCCGGGAGTAGTCTGCCGGCAGGGTAAAGTCCATAGCCATTTGCCACGCCTGCTGGCATTGCTGCGGCATATCGTGAAGGCACTGCAGCATATTCGCCGGGTCGAGTTTCTTAAAAGCCTGAGGGTCATCCAGATTAATTATCTACCTCACCCCCTTAATCCCCCTCTCGGCCAAAGGAGAGGGAGAAGTTTTCAGAAGAGGGGCTTCACCCCTCTTGAACTCCCCTTTATACTCCTGCTAGTTTTTTACCCAGTTCCAGCAACCTCTCCACACGAGCCGGGCTATCACTTTCGGTGTAGATACGGAGCACCGGCTCCGTTCCGGAAAACCTGACGAGCAGCCAGCTAGTATCAACCAGTATAAAGCGGAAACCGTCAGTAGTATCAAACTTCTCCAATTTAACGCCGTCAATAGAATCGGGAGGATTACTGCCAAGACGCTCAGCTATCGCCCGGCGTTCTTTTTCCGGAAATTTCAAATCAATACGCTGGAAATAGTGAGGGCCTACTTTACTGTAGAGATAATCTATGAGTTGCGACGGGGTTTTACCGGTCTTAATCATCAGGTCAAGGAAGTAAAGACCCGCCAGGATGCCATCCCGTTCCGGTATATGCCCCCGGAAGCCGTAACCACCGCTTTCCTCACCACCGATAAGCGCGTTTTCCTTAAGCATTACCGGCGCGACATACTTAAAGCCCACTGACGTCTCATAGACCGGCACTTTAAACATCTCGCCCAACCGGTAAAGCATACTGGTAGCGGTTACCGTCTTGACAATAGCCCCCCGCTCCCCACGCACCTCCAGAAGATAAAGGGCGAGCAGGGCAAAGACCTGCAACGGTGTTATAAACACCCCGTTTTCGTCCATGATACCAATGCGGTCGGCATCACCATCAGTCGCCAGGCCCACATCAGCCCCCTGCCTTTTCACCACAGTCGATAGCCCGGCTAAATTAGCCGCGATTGGCTCAGGCTGAAGAATCCCCGGAAATAGCGGGTTGTGCTCGCTATTCATCTCGGTGAGCTCAATATCTCCACCGCCGAGCAGCGCCTTAAAATAACCCGCTCCCGCCCCGTACATGGAGTCAACCGCTATCTTCAGCTTGGCCTGGCGCAGTTTATCGAGGTCAATGAGCTTGGTTAAACGGTCGAGGTAAAGTGGCGTCAGGTCGAGGTACTCCACCAGCCCCTGTTCTATAGCTT
>CAZLFC010000006.1:2180-26982 GCA_964558705.1 uncultured Dehalococcoidales bacterium | reverse complement strand
ACCCGGAGCTGCATAGCCGTGGTGTGGGTGCGCAGCAGCATATTCCTCTTGCCTTCAGCGGACTCGTAATCTACCCAGAGAGTCGACATCGTGTCGCGAGCCGGGTGCTCCTCGGGGATGTTCAACGACTCGAAATTATAATAATCCCACTCCACTTCCGGACATTCCAACACCTGAAAGCCCATCGCGGTAAATATGTTGCATATCTCATAAATAGTCTGGGTGATGGGATGCAGACGACCTACCGGGTAGGGACGGCCGGGTAGAGTAATATCAATAGCACCCTTTTCAGCAGTGGCCGCCAGACGTACCTCGCGAAGAACCTGTTCTTTCTGGCTTAAACTACCTTCCAGACCAGTCTTAACCTTATTCGCCGCCGCCCCAACTTCCTTCTTCTGGTCAAGGGACAAAGTGCCCAAACCACGCAGAATCACGGTCAACTCACTCTTCTTACCCAGATAACGGACCCGCCAAGATTCAAGTTCCTTGAGGTTACCAACCGCCTCCAGTTCCTGCAAGGCTTTTGCTTTTATTTCTTCAAGCTGCTTCAACATGATGTACTTGCTTTTAAACCCCATCCCAAGACAGAATTTGCTGACCCGCTAAAAGAAAGTGCGGCTACTAATCATTAGCAAAACCGCACTCTGGTCATAGCCTTATGGCATTATAGGTTATAAACAATAAAGGGGTCAAGAAATCGAGTTGATACTTCTTTTCATCCAGCGTGCTTATTCGACGGTAAAGGGCACGCTCAATTCTTCTTTGTCATTTATATACAGGACTAACCTGTAATATCCCCTGGGCCACTCAACATCAGAACGCTCCAATGATACCGAGAGATAAAGGGTTTCTTCTACGGTGGTCCCCCACTCAGCAATCGGGTAATCCGACACATCTTCCAGCTCGCCGCCCACATAAATCCATTCAGCCCTGAACTCGGTACCAGGGGGGACACTGGACAGCTTAACCGAACAGAAGATTTCCGGTGTATCAATAGAGAAAACATCCGTGGCGTCAAGCGGCAGATTATCATCGTCCACCCCCAGGCACATGGTCGCCTCACTGAGCGAAGCCGTGGTGAAGCTAACCTCCCCTTCACAGGCAGCCAACGGCATAACCAAAAGAAATAACGCTGCCAAGCCTGCGAAAACAGCGTTAAGTTTTTTCATCGCTACAGACTCTACTCTAGTCCTGAACTTTACCTTTAGCAATGGTTACCAGGTTAGCGAAGGCCTCAGGTTCCCTGACCGCCATATCAGCCAGTATCTTTCGATTTATGTCAACCCCCGCCTTCTTTAAGCCGTTCATTAATTGACTGTATGTAAGACCCTGTGCCCTGGCCGCAATATTAACGCGCAATATCCACAAACGCCTCATATCACCCTTGCGTTCCCGTCGATGGGCATAAGCATAGCTCAGCGACTTGAGCATAGACTCGTGAGCCCGACGAAACAGGGAATGTTTGGTTGCCCGATGCCCTTTAGTTAGAGCCAGCACCTTTTTATGACGACGATGTGTGGTTACACCTCTCTTTACTCGTGGCAAAAGATAACCCTCCTACCTATGCTGTACCATACGGTATTAATCTTTTTACTCTGGTTCTATCCACGGAGCTTACCGAAATTGTCTCGGCATAAAGACGTTTGACTGCCTTTGGCTTACGGCGCCGCAGATGGCTCTTCCCACCCTTGGTCCGCATAAGTTTGCCGCTACCGGTAATATGGAAGCGGCTCCGTGCCCCTTTGTGTGTCTTAATCTTCGGCATTCTAAGCTTCCTTCACCTCTTCTCCTACTTTTGTCTTCTGTCCAGGCGTCGATGCCAGCAGTATGTTCATTCTCCTCCCTTCCATCACCGACTGCCTCTCTACAGAAGCCACTTCTTTAAGCGATTCGATAACCCTGTTCAATAATTTCCAGCCAAACTCAAGGTGCGTGATTTCACGCCCCCGGAACATCACCGTTACCTTAACCTTATCCCCATCATCCAGCAGCTTTCTAATCGACCTCACCTTAGCCTCGAAATCATGGTCATCAATCTTGGGTCGCAGCCTGACCTCCCTTAAAAGGGAAACCTTCTGCTTCTTCCTGAGGTCACGCTCTTTTTTAGCCTGCTCGTATTTATATTTTCCGTAGTCCAGAAGACGACAAACTGGAGGCTCAGCCGTAGCTGCTACTTCAACCAAATCAAGGCTTTGCCTTCTGGCCACCTCCAATGCCTGAAATACGGGCATAATACCTAATTGCTCCCCCTTATCCCCCACAAGGCGGACTTCCTTAGTCCTAATGCGCTCGTTGACACGCAAGTTCTTAACTATGCCTTATATACCTCCTTTTACCCCTGTTACCTTACCGGCAAAAACTATATCATATTCACTCATACCAAGCAAATTAGGGGGGTTTTTACCAGCCTAACTCCACTTTAATTCATTCGCTCTACTTTTTATAGCTGCTCCGACCTTCTCCTTGAAACTATCGAATGACTGAGCAGATAACTGTTCCCCGCTACGCAGGCGAACGGAAACAGTAGAATCAGCCACCTCTTTATCACCTACCACCAGCATATAGGGCACCTTATCCAGTTGCGCCTGTCGAATCTTACGATTTACTGTCTCTGACCGAGCATCAACTTCCACACGTATGCTTTCGCCCTTAAGCTCGTCTCCAAGTTTATAGGCATAGTCAAGGTGGCGGTCAGCTATCGGAATCACTACTACCTGAACTGGCGCCAGCCATACCGGGAAGGCACCTCCGTAGTACTCAATAAGAGAGGCAAGATAGCGCTCCATGCTGCCCAAAACAGTGCGGTGCACCATCACCACCGGATACTCCTGTCCATCGTCACCGATATAGGTAACATCGAACCTCTGGGGAAGATTAAAATCAACCTGGATAGTGGGCCCCTGCCACCCTTCAAACTTAATATCTATTTTAGGCCCATAAAAGACACCCTCCCCGGGGTCTATCTCATAGTCAATCTTCATGCGGTCCAGAGCCTGACCCAGTATCTTGGTAGCCTCCTCCCAGGCTTCAAGAGAGCCGGCATACTTCTCCGGTCGTGTAGACAGATAAACCTGATAATTAGAGAAGCCAAAGGTATCTACCATAAATCGAGCCAAATCCAACACCCCGGCGATTTCATCTTCCAGCTGGTCGAATCTACAGAAAATATGGGCATCATCCTGAGTAAAGCCCCTGACCCGTGACAGGCCGTGCAATACTCCGGAACGCTCATACCGATAAACGGTGCCCAGCTCAGCGTAACGCAGTGGTAAATCACGGTAACTGCGCTGCCTGGTCTTATAAATCAGGATATGCCCCAGGCAGTTCATCGGCTTGATAATGTACTCCTGCCCTTCCACCTCCATCGGGCTATACAGGTAATCGCGGTAAAATTCCCAGTGCCCGCTGGTTCTCCACAAGTCCAGCTTGGCGAGGTGAGGCGTGTAAACAATATCATAGCCACGCTTAACATGTTCATCCTTCCAGAAATCCTCGATAACACGTCGTATTACCGACCCCTTGGGGTGCCAGTGAACCAGCCCCGGACCAGCCTCCTCGTGAATACTATAAAGGTCAAGCTCTTTGCCCAGTTTCCTGTGGTCGCGCCGGGCAGCCTCGTCAAGTTTTTTTAGATGCTCGGCCAGGGCATCCTCTGTCTCAAAAGCAACGCCATATATTCGCTGTAACATAGGCTGATGCTCATCACCCCGCCAGTAGGCTCCGGCAGTACTGATAAGCTTAAAAACACCTATTTCCCCGGTGGCATTCACATGAGGTCCCCGGCACAAATCAACAAATGAGCCCTGCCGGTAAATAGTGACCTTCTCATCCGGAAGTTCGTCAATTAACTCCAATTTATAGGACTGGTCAGCAAACAGTTGATGGGCCGCTGCCTTGTCCATCTCCTCCCGGGTAAAAGGTAGATTAGCCGCAACTATTTCCGCCATTTTAGCCTCAATAACCGGTAAATCGTCAGGGGTCAAAGAACGAGGCAGGTCAAAGTCGTAATAAAAGCCGTTTTCGATAGCCGGACCGATAGCAAACCTGGCATCAGGAAAGATAGACAGAATTGCCTCCGCCATAACATGGGATGCGGAATGACGCATTATCTCCAGCTTATCATCTTTGCCTGTACGTTTTTCTTTACCGGAAGCCACTGCTTAAATCCCCCCTAATTTACCAAATGAAAACCTCCCGCCCTTCCTTTGGCAAGAGGCCTTAGCCACCTCTCCTACAGCTCACAAATCCTATTATACCAATCATAAGCTATAAGCGCAATTACCCTGGCCTCAGATTGCTTAACACAACGCATTACAACTAACAAACTAAAGGAAACGGCGCTGCCTCCTCCTGAATAACAACCCGGCAATAAGCCCCAAAACCAGACCGCCGAGGTGAGCCTGCCAGGCTACCTGAGGCAGAAACGAGATTACAAAGAAACCCCCGATGACCGCCACCCAGAGGGGCAGCGGAACCGGGATGGGGAAAATAAAGACTCTCACCTTCGGCACTATCACCGCCAGCGTTCCTCCCAGCGCAAAAATAGCCCCGGAAGCACCGACAGCTATAGCCAGTGGCGAAGGCGGCAGCAGTATGAAGCAGACATTCCCCAGTATTCCCCCCAGGAAATAAATAAGGAGAAAGTCTCTCTCCCTCACTAACACAGAGAGAAACCTGCCGAAGAAAAAGAGGGTTATCATATTGGCTAAAATATGCCCGATGCCGGCGTGGACAAAAAGGCTGGTGATTATAGTCCACGGCCTAGCGGTAAAGGTAGCCGGCTGTAGTCCCAGATGAAAAAGAAAACTCGGTTCTATACGGACGACTATAAACACCAGGATGTTTAAAACTATTAAAAACAATACGGGGGTTAAATTGGGGCCGCGTCTATATGCCATTATATCTATGTAACCGGTGACGAATTAAAAAAGTAACTTTCCACCTGAAATATTTCTATCTACATAATAACCCGAGAATACGAGGGATGGCAAGGCAGGCTTATTATTGCTCCAGAACCATACCCACTCCACACTCAATACATTGCCCCGGGAACAGGCGTCTTATCTCCGACTGATACATCGTACAATGGCAGGGACCCATCAGGGATAAGCTATTTAATCTACTAAAATCATGGAAGTCATGGAAACCACCCACCACCCCGTAGACCTCCCCGAATCCTGAGGCTGCGTCTATAATGTTCCCCAGCCCGGGATGAGAGCACCCCACCACTAACAGAATCCCCTGTTTCGTCCTGACGGCTAAAGACTGCTCCATACCTCCAAGCTCACCGGTGGAAAAAACATCCTCAGTAATCTGACAGGAATCGGTAACCGTAGTTACTTTTCTCCCGGGAATAGTCTCTCCAAATGATGCCGGAACGTATATTTCGGCCTTTTTATTTATCGGCAATAAACCACGAAGACCCCCGGTGTGGTCGCCATGAGCATGCGAAATTACGATTATCCCTATATTTTCCGGGACAATCTTCAACTCTCTCATATTGTGCAACAAAGTGTGGCTGTCAGCCCCGGTATCAAACAGTATAGACGATGCCTTTTCTGTTTCGATAAGAGCCGAAAAGCCCCACCCTGCCTTCAGCCCCGCTCCCGTTACTACATTGTCGTAAACAATCGTAAGCTTCACCCGACTGTCCCCCTTTTCCTGTAAAACTGACTGGCAAATCGTATATCAAAATCACAGTTCCATCAATAGGCAATTTTGTCATTTACAATACATTAAAGGTTGCCAACAATCGAGCAATGTGTTAAAATGCTTCGGATACGGTGCATTTACCCTAGTATTTATGATTTCCTGCATACTAAATAGGCAACAGCCCTTCAATATGGTTAACAGCTATAAGGCTGGAAGCAATTCTAATCATCTCTTTTATCATCACCCACCCTCCCTCCGATATTGGAATATTTAAATTAAAGGGGGATTATATATGAGTGTAGTGGAAAGCAAAACAAGTGATGAACTTGCGATTACAACCGATGGCTATGATTTTTTTGAAGAAGTTTGCTCTATTCCAGGTGGTGAGAGCGTTCGGTGGTGCATCCAGTGCGGCATGTGCTCATCCTCGTGTCCTAACGCGGCCCAAATGGACAATTCTCTCCGAAGAACCATTGCGCTAATCCGCGCCGGTAGACGCGAGGACGTCCTGAAGAGCAATACCATGTGGATTTGTGCCTCTTGCTACCTCTGCACCGCGCGCTGTCCTAAAGAAGTCAAAATAACCGAACTGATGCATACCCTGGAACGCCTAGCCAATTACTACGGCTTAACCACCAAGCGGACAGTGACCGCCGATATGTACCAGACTTTCATCGACTCAATAAAGAGTAACGGACGCGTGCATGAGCTGGGAATGATGATGAAGTTTTACCTGTCAACAGTATTAACCGGCAAGGTAAATCCATTTAGCCTGATTAAGATGCTGCCATTAGCGTTGAACCTGATGACACACGGACGAATGACGATGACGCCAACCAAGATAAAGGGAACCGACCAGATTAAGTCTATTGTAGATAAAGCCAAGGCTTTAGGAGGTGCCAGATGAAGTATTATTCCTACTTTCCTGGTTGCTCTTCATCCGAAGGAACAGCAGTAGCCTACGGCATATCAACAGGGGCTATATGCGGTCCCCTTGAGATTGAGTTACTTGAGCTGGAAGACTGGAACTGCTGCGGGACGACACCCTACAGTTCGATAGATGAGCTGGCGTCGGTAGCAGTTGCCGCCCGTAACCTGGCTCTCGCCGAGCAAACAGGATTAGACCTGGTAACACCCTGCAGCGCCTGCTATACCTCATTAAACAGGGCTAATTCCCTTATACGGAAATACTCCGAATTTAGAGAGAAGGTAAATGAATGCCTGGCCAGCGCTGGTTTAGAGTATAACGGAACCGTCCGAGTACGCCACCTGTTTGAAGTTATCTACAATGACATCGGGCTTGATGTTGTTAAATCAAAGGTAGTTAACCCCCTGACAGGACTGAAGGTGGCGGCTTACTACGGCTGCCAGATGGTTCGCACTGAGCCTGGGTTCGATAATAAATATAATCCGCAGTCCCTGGACGAGTTCGCCGTGAGTCTAGGGGCAGAGTCTACTCCTTTCCTGCAAAAAGACCGCTGTTGCGGCAGTTCCTTGGTTATACCTGAAGCGGGTATAGCTCTGGGTTTAATTAATAAAATTCTTGAGAGTGCTGCCAGTGGCGGTGCCGAATGCATCGTTACTGTCTGTCCCCTGTGCCAAACCAACCTTGATGCTTACCAGCCTCTGGCAAAAAGTAAGTTCCGGGCTAAATACAACCTGCCTATCCTGTTCTTTAGCCAATTGCTAGGTCTGGCGCTGGGGGTTGATTCCAAATTACTGGCTCTGGATAAGAACATTGTATCCGCCGATAAGGTTCTGGCACCATTTATATCCAAAACAGCCAAAGGGGCGAAAGCCCCATCTACGGCTAAATCAACACCAGAGAGCGAAAGCACTTCGAGAACCGAGGCTTTGCTCAAAGGGAGGGAATGATATATGGCTAAAAATAACGAAGATGTAAGAATCGGTGTCTATGTCTGTCACTGCGGTAGCAATATCGCCGGAGTAGTTGATGTAGAAGCGGTTACCGAATTTGCCAAGACTTTACCCAACGTGGTAATTGCTCGCAACTATAAATATACCTGCTCGGACCCGGGGCAGGAGATGATTAGAGAGGATATCAGGAATCTGGAACTTAATCGCATAGTGGTAGCCTCCTGCTCCCCCCTGCTACACGAGAGAACATACCGCAATGTTTGCGAAAGCTGCGGCCTGAACCGTTACCTCTTTGAGATGGCCAACATCCGTGAGCACTGTTCCTGGATAACCGAAGACCACGAAAAAGCCACCGAGAAAGCCAAGGGCCTGGTAAGCGCCGCGGTAAGACGCGTTTACTACCAGGAACCCCTGCAGGTCAGAGAGGTTCCCATTAACCCCAATACCCTGGTAGTGGGCGGCGGTATCTCCGGAATTCAGGCAGCTCTGGAGATTGCCGACTCCAAGAATAAAGTCTATCTGGTAGAAAAAGAGCCCAGCATTGGCGGCCATATGAGCCAGCTGGATAAGACTTTCCCCACCCTGGATTGTTCAGCCTGTATCCTTACCCCCAAGATGAGCCAGGTGGGCGCACACCCTCACATTGATTTAATGAGCTATAGTGAAGTAGAGGAGATTTCTGGCTACATAGGCAACTTCAAGGCAAAAATCAGAAAGAAGCCCAGATACATAGACGTTGACAAATGCACCGGTTGCGGTGATTGTGAAAAGGCATGTCCCGTGGAAGTACCTAGTGAATATGACTTGAATTTAAGTATAAGAAAAGCGACCTACAGACCGTTTCCACAAGCCGTCCCCAACAAGTTCACGATTGAAAAACGAGGCCATCCACCGTGCCGGGTCGCCTGTCCCGCCGGCGTCAATGCCCAGGGCTATGTAGCCCTCATCTCCCAGGGTAAGTTCAAAGAGGCGCTTGAAGTATTAAGAAAAACTATGCCCTTTGCCGGCGTCTGCGGGCGTGTTTGCCTGCACCCCTGCGAGAAGGAATGCGAAAGAGGGCAGGTTGACGAGCCGGTATCCATCCGCTCCTTGAAACGATTCATGGCTGACTACGAGTTAAGAGTAGGCAGAGAAAAGGCAACTCCCGTTGAAAAGACGAAGAAAGATAAAGTAGCCGTCATTGGCTCCGGACCGGCCGGTCTGGCTTGCGCCTATGACCTGGTCAGGAATGGATACGCGGTTACCGTATTCGAAGCAGCCCCTCAAGCCGGTGGTCTACTGCGTTACGGTATCCCCGAATACCGCTTACCCAATAATGTACTTGATAATGAAATCAGCTACATTGAAGAGCTGGGCGTAGAAATAAAGACAAATAACACGGTAAAAGACTTCGCGGAGCTCTTCAACAAAGGCTACAAAGCCATATTCCTCGGTGCCGGTGCCTGGTTGAGCCAGAAGGCGGGCATCCCCAACGAAGATGCCAAGGGAGTCCTCCATGCTCTAAACTTCCTGAAGCAGGCAAATGCCGAGGAAAAGGTTGAACTCGGCAACAAGGTGGCAGTTATTGGGGGCGGTAATGCCGCCATAGATGCTGCCAGAGTAGCCCACCGCCTGGGAGTCAAAGAGGTTTCGATTATCTACCGTCGTTCTCGAAATGAAATGCCCGCCGAGAAGAGCGAGGTAGATGAAGCCGAAAAAGAAGGGATTAAGCTAAACATCCTGGCCGCACCGGTCAAAGTGCTGACTAAAGACGATAAATTAACCGGCATCCAGTGCGTCAAGATGGAGCTGGGTGAACCTGACGCCAGCGGCCGCCGGCGCCCGATACCAATCAAAGACTCGGAATTCGACGTGGAAGTCGATAATTTAATCATTGCCATTGGCCAGGCGGTAGACAAGACAATGTTGCCCAAAGAACTCGAATATACTAATTGGGGAACACTCACCGTTGACCCAACCACCCTGCAAACAAACATTGAAGGCATTTTCGCCGGCGGCGATGTGGTTTCCGGGCCATCAGATGTTATTGCCTCCGTTGCCGCCGCCAAAGAAGCCGCTATCTCCATTGACCTCTACCTGAGCGGGGCCGACCCGAAAGAGGGAAGACCAGCCCCACTGCAGAGAGTAAAAGATGTTCCCAAGGAGGGAGTGGAGATAAAGGCAAGAGCTGAAATGCCAACAATGGAGCCAGATAAACGCAAGGGCTTTGCGGAGGTTGAGATAGGCCTCACCGAAGAAACAGCCATCGAGGAAGCTAAACGCTGCCTGAACTGTGGCGTGTGCTCAGAGTGTATGGAGTGTGTTAAAGCCTGCCAGGCTGAGGCAATTAATCACGATATGGAAGAGGAGATTGTCGAGGTAGATGTTGGTAACGTAATCGTAGCCACCGGTTATGACTCCTTCGACCCTACTCCGATTTACCAGTATGGCTACGGACGACTCGATAATGTCGTTTCCGCTCTTGAGTTTGAGAGGATGATTAATGCCTCCGGTCCCACCAGCGGCCATGTTATGAAGAAGGACGGTACCGACCCCAAAACAATCGGCATCATACACTGTGTGGGCAGTCGCGATAAGAATTACCATGAGTACTGTTCGCAAGTATGCTGTATGTATTCCATGAAATTCAGCCACCTGATACGAGACCATGTCCCCGGGGCTAAAGTCTACGAATTCTATATCGACCTCAGGGCAGTGGGCAAGGGTTACGAGGAGTTCTATAACCGGGTTCTGGACGAAGGCACCGTTTTCATTAAGGGTCGCCCCAGCGATATTACCCAGCAGGATGACAAACTACTTATCCATGTTGAAGATACTTTAGCTAACATCCAGCGTCAGATCCCGGTAGATATGGTGGTGCTGAGCACAGCTCTGCAACCAAGGGCAGATTCAGAGGAAGTTGCCCGCATGTTCTCCCTGAGTCGAAGTGCCGACGGGTTCTTCCTGGAGAAACACCCCAAGCTAGACCCGGTAGCTACTATGAACGACGGTGTATTCATTGCGGGTTGCTGCCAGTCACCCAAGGATATTCCTACCAGTGTGGCTCAGGCATCAGCCGCCGCCGCCCGGATTCTAGCCATGATAAGTGCCGGCACCATAGAGGTTGAGGCGGCTATCGCCTACATTGATGAAGAGATGTGCTCCGGCTGTAGAATCTGCGAGGGTCTCTGCCCCTACCGGGCTATCTCCTACAATGAGGAGAAGAAGATATGTCAGGTCAATGAAGCCTTATGCAAAGGCTGCGGAGCCTGTGTGGCCGCTTGCCCCAGCGGGGCTAATACCGGCAGACACTTCACCACCGAGCAGATTATGGCTGAGATTGAAGGAATACTGGTCTGACACAGGAATAGCTTGATATAGAGAAGCGGCAAGCTTATTGGCTTGCCGCTTCTTTTTTACGTGTCTCTGACAGCTATTTTTAGAAGACCTGCCCGACGAGAATAACCACCCCCACACATAATATTATGATAGCCGCTCCAAGCAATATATACAGGATAAGAAGACGCTGACTAATCCCACCCAGACCCCCCGGGCGTCCCGGTCCTGGCGCCTTCCCTTCCCAGGGCGGTTTTTGCCCTTCCCAACGCGGCGCTTTCTCCTCCCAGCGCGGTTGTTCCTCCCTTTCCACCCGCATCGGCTTCTCTTTAGGCACTTCCTTCTTAGGAATAGCCTCGGCAGGAAGGTCACTATGCTCTAACCACTGCTTATAAAGCTTGTCTTTATCTTTCGTCGGCCAAAATCCCATTTCTCTACCAACAACAATAGTATTTAAACATTATGCCACACGGTGGCGATGATGACAACATGAAAGTGACCTCTAACCAGCGCCTTTTACATCAACCCACAGGTGTAGTGCCCGGTAAACATCAGTTTTATCCTGTTTATAGAGAAAAAATTCCACCTTTTGATTCTCACCCGCCACCTCAAGCACAAAGCTCACTGCCTCTTCCCATTTCTC
This sequence comes from uncultured Dehalococcoidales bacterium, assembly GCA_964558705.1. Classification (GTDB taxonomy): domain Bacteria; phylum Chloroflexota; class Dehalococcoidia; order Dehalococcoidales. The sequence continues at coordinate 15,494 of CAZLFC010000006.1, read as the reverse complement.
TTCATGCCCAAGTAACACCGGCCCCACATCACCATCTTTTTCTCCATTTACCACCACCTCTACCCGATAGCTTGCCGACTCATGCTCGCGGTTGACAATACCCACTACCACCTTTCCCTCTTCCCCCACCTTCAATCCCTCAGGATAGCCAGCAGCCTTTCCCTCTGCTCCCAGAATATAAAACTCGGTGAACTGCTCACCCACCGGGGGTTCAACCAGAACATAACACAATACCCCCAGTGCCCCCAGCATGACGACAACCAGTACCACCGATAGTATTTTTCTCCAATTATTCATGCATTCCCACCCCAACCCGGTAATCCAAGTCGAAACTCAATGTCAAACTTCTCCTCGCTTGATAACCTTTTTCTCCTCACCAGGGCAATTACGGATACCACAAACACAAAGGAAGCTATGGTATAAAGCGTCGATTCTACTGTGAACCCCCACGGGGTATAATTTAGACCCAGCAAGATAAATGGCACCGCCGCCACACTTATTCCAAAACCGAGTGCTACCCTCTCAATACCCCCCACCCTCCCTTTTCCGGGAAAGATGGCCAGCATTAGCGCGTAACCGGGGGTAAAAAGCACCAGCGGCAGCCCGAGAATAATACGCCAAACACTAAACGGTGAAAAAATGACCACCACTATCAGCAGAACAACCAGCAGGTTCAGCGGTAAAAGTCCATCGCCTATCTTAATTCTCAATAGTATGCCCCGGTATCTTATTATAAGTCGTTAGAATAAGAGAATACCACAGGCACAATGAGAATCGCAACGGCTTTTCAGCGGACAGCGGCCTCCAACAAAAGCAAACCAAGGGACAAAGTTGAGCAACGGGATGAAACTGAGCAGAAAGGCAAAATGGGCGGTAGAGGACTTGAACCTCTGACCTCTGCGATGTCAACGCAACGCTCTAACCAACTGAGCTAACCGCCCGCAACACTGTAATTCTACTAGCTGGCTTCCTGGTTAGTCAAGCTAACCTTGCCAACCTGCTCTCAGTGTGCCTTGAGCTATAAATTAGATGCCTCTTTCCTTGATTTAATTCCATTATCAATGAAGCTCACTATGAAAAGAAGCGCCACGCTAATCAATAGACTCCACAGGTCCAGATGCTGTATACCCGCCAACTTGCTGACCAGAGCCGCCGTCCCACCACCTATAATCGCCGCCAATCCCCCCACCGGAGTGACCTTCAATTTTTTCCTGTAGAAGCCAACGATTACCGGCAGAATTATACCGGCGGTATAGACAGTATAGGCAAAAAGTAGCGCGCTTATTACTCCCTTAAGCGCCAAGGCCAGGGCTAGAGAACCCGCCCCTAAAACCGCCACCATCCAGCGGGAAATAGTCAGGGTTTTTTCCTGGCTGAGTTTGGGCTTAAACCAGCCGATTATGTCCACCGTCAATATAGTGCTGGCGCTTAATAAAACAGTATCAGCCGATGACATAACGGCGCCAAGTAAAGCCGCCAGAACCAGACCGCCCAGAACAGGCGGTAACACCCCTTTTATCACCGTAGGAAAGGCTTGCTCCGGCGAAATCTGGGGGAATAAGGCAGATGCCCCCATGCCAATCAAAGTAATGCCAAAGGCGACTGGAATAATAAGCAAGGCAGCCCAGAGCACCGATGCCCTGGCTGTTTTGCCGTCTTTAGCACAAAACAGGCGGGAATACATATCAGGCCCTACTACATAAGTTAGACCAATCAGTAATAGAAATGTGACCAGATTCACCCCGCCAAAACTGGGGCTAAGGGGAAAGGCAAACTGCTCCGGGGGGAGGGAAGCCTTCAAGCCACCTAACCCGCCCAGATGCGACAGGAGCAAGGCCAGTCCACCAAAGATTCCGGCAAATATTATTATCGTCTGCACAGAATCGGTTCGAATAACGGCATATTGGCCGCCAAGGATGGTATAAACCACAAAAACTATGGTGAAAATTACCATCCATAGAAGGGGGTCGCCTACTCCCAACACACTCATTATCTTCCCTGAAGCTATAATCTGACCGGCGACAATACCAATCCAGGCTACAACGATGAGAATTGAGGCGGCTAGAGCCATCCGCCGGTCATATTGCTTGCCCACCAACTCAGGCAGAGTATAAAGCCCGTATTGCCGAACCTTCCCGGCCCACAGAAAACCCAGCACCGCCAGTCCGATACTGCCCACCAATAACCACCACGCCCCGGTTAAACCCTGAGTGAAACCTAGCCCAGCCATACCCACCGTGGCTGACCCACCAACGATGGTGGCTAGCAATGAACCGGTAATAAGCCAGGAGGAACCTCTCCTGCCCGCTACAAAAAAATCGTCAGCCTCTCTCGCTCTCCTCCGACTCACCACCCCTACGATAAGCATTCCCAAAAAATAGGCAGCAATAATCATCAACTCAAGCATCTTGTTTCCTTTCTATCTACGCTAAATTGCCAGAGAGCAACACCAAAGAGCTAAAGAAGAAAAATAGAAGTAAGCAAAGCCGTAATATCTTACTAAACAGCGAGGAAATAATCAACAAGAGAGTAATATACCCCAAGAGAGGAGAGAGAGAAGGAATTTATCCAGCCTTATTTATGCGGTTGGCTTATGACCGCCTATAATAGCAATCTCTATATTCTTACCGCAGTGTGGACAGGTCATATTAAGGGTAATGGGCTGTTTCATTACCCGTTCCACCAGGGCAGTAGTCACCGAGTCAATATTATCCAAACGCTGGTCCAGCATTTCCAAATGCCTCTTAAGCTGCTCAACCTCCAGCGCTTGCTCCTGACCTACCATACCGGCTTCATCTTCCTGCACCAAGACCTTACCCTCCGAGTATCAAACTTGGCTTAATTATAGGTTACGAGGAGTATTGTGTCAAAGATTAAATATTTCGCCGGGACATATTGATTTGCGCAAACTGGATAACGTATACTAATGAAAAGGCCATCGGAAAACCTTGCTTCAATTTAGCGTAAAGGAGGGACCCAAATGCCTGAGGAGGCAGTCGGAAAGGTTTCTGACTTCTTTGCCAGGCCGGTGGTAGCCGGCATTGAGTTAACCGGTAAGCTAAAAGTGGGTGATACGATTCGTATTAAAGGTCACACCACCGAAATAGAACTCACTGTAAGCTCAATGCAGATTAACAATGTTAATGTTGAAGAGGCTAAAGCCGGAGACAATATTGGCATTAAAGTTAGCGACCGGGTCAGAAGAGGAGACACCGTCTATAAAGTTACCGACTGAAGACAATATCCTCCTAAAACCCAACCAATTGAGTTGACGAAGGTTAGCTTATGCCCTTGAGCAGGTTAGCCATTTCGATAGCTTCTGTCCCAGCCTTAAAGCCTTCGTTCCCTTCCTTAGTGCCTGCCCGCTCAATAGCCTGTTCCAGAGTATCTGCAGTGATAACACCATAAATCACGGGCAACCCGGTGTCCAAACCCACCTTAGCAATACCCTTGGTGACCTCAGCGGCAATGTAGTCAAAGTGAGGTGTGGCACCACGAATTACCGCACCAAGGCAGATAACAGCATCAAACCGCTTGGTCTGCGCCATCTTACTAGCCACCAGCGGAATCTCAAAGGCGCCGGGCACCCAGGCGATTTCTATATCACCCTCGTTAACACCATGACGGAGCAAGGTATCCTGCGCCCCCTCAAGTAACTTCCTGGTAATAAACTCATTAAAACGAGAGACAACCAGCCCGAACTTCAACCCCTTTCCCAGCAGCATACCTTCAAAATGCTTGTTCATCACTCCCTCCTGCCTATTTGTAGTTACCTAATTATCATTAGTATTTTGTATTTCTAAAAGATGACCCAACTTTTTCTGCTTTGTTTCCAGGTAGTGACGATTATACGGAGTGGGAGGAATGATTATAGGTACCGTTTCGACTACTTTCAAACCATAACCTTCCAAACCTACTACCTTTTTCGGATTATTGGTAAGCAGTCGAATCTCGTGTAGACCCAGATCAGCCAGAATCTGAGCTCCGATACCATAGTCTCTCAGGTCGGGCGCGAAACCCAGCTCCAGGTTAGCTTCCACCGTATCCAAGCCTTCATCCTGAAGTGCATAGGCACGAATCTTGTTATGGAAACCGACTCCTCGCCCCTCCTGCCTCATATACAATAAAACTCCCCGTCCTTCATTCGCAATGGCTTTCATGGCATAAGCAATCTGATCCCCACAATCACAACGAAGACTGCTGAACACATCACCGGTAAGACATTCGCTGTGGGCTCGGACCAGCACCGACTCTTCAGTGGATATATCACCCATCACCAGAGCCAGTTGCTCATCGGGGTCGATATCACTCTTATAAGCAATAGCGGTAAACCGACCGAATCTGGTGGGCAATTTAGCCTCAGCCACCCGGTGCACCAGCTTTTCATGACGGCAGCGATAAGCAATGAGGTCAGCTACGCTGATAAGCTTAATACCACATTTCTCCGCCATCGCCTCAAGTTGAGGCAACCGTGCCATGGAGCCGTCATCGTTCATTATCTCACAGATAACCCCGGCGGGATAAAGGCCGGCCAGCTTGGCTAAATCAACTACCGATTCGGTATGTCCAGCCCTCACCAGAACACCACCCTCCCTGGCCCGCAGCGGGAATATGTGGCCGGGCCGAACCAAATCCCCGGCCTTGGTAGCCGGGTCAAGCACCGTTTTTATGGTATGGGCTCTATCCGCCGTCGAAATACCGGTGCTCACCCCCCGCTTAGCCTCAATGGAGACCGTAAAAGCGGTACAGAACTTGGTGGAATTATCGGGCACCATCAAAGGGATCAATAACTCGTCTAACCGCTTGCCGACTATCGGCAAGCAAATCAATCCCCTGGCATGCAGCGCCATAAAATTAACAGCTTCAGAGGTAACCTTCTCGGCAGCTAATACCAGATCGCCCTCATTCTCTCTATCTTCATCATCAACTATAATTACGAACTTACCTGCTTTAAAGTCCTCAACAGCTTCAGGAATGGTTGATAACCCCATGCTTGCCTCCTAAACCAAAAAACACACTTAAATCAACTCACCGAAAAGCCGTGCTCCTGCAAAAAATCAGCAGTTATACCTTTACTGTGAGCCGAGCTAAGCTGTTCAACATATTTAGCAATAATATCTGCCTCAAGATTAACCAGGTCACCTACTTTCCGGCCAGCCAGATTAGTATGCTTCCCGGTGTAACCAACTATAGAAACCTGAAAAGAACCGGCATCTCTGCCGGTGACGGTCAGGCTAATCCCGTCAACAGCAATAAAACCCTTCTCCACCACATAGCGCATCACTGCGGGAGAAGTCTCAAACCTGATTATCGATGCCTCTCCATCTCGTATAATAGAGACTATCTTTCCAGTATCATCCACATGGCCCTGAACTAAATGGCCACCTAATTCTCCTCCCAAAGCCAGAGGGCGTTCCAGATTGACTCCGTCTCCTGCCCCCAGCAGACCGAGGTTAGTCCGTTTTAATGTTTCCGGCATCACGTCAACCGAAAATGAACCGGCCTTAATCTCGGTTAAAGTCAGACATACCCCATTAACGGCAACACTACCACCCAATTCCAGTCCCTGAAGGATTTTACTAGCGGTGATATGCAGCTTCGCTGGTTGTGCTGAAATAACCTTACCGACCTCTTCTACAATTCCGGTAAACACATTCACTCCCCAACTACATATCCGCAGACCATCAAGTCATCACCAAACTTCTCAACGCTAACACGACTTAATCTGAATGAATCTACCAATTTATCAACCCCATTACCACCGACCGGTGTTTTTGCTTCCTTGCCACCAATAATAATGGGGGCAATAAAAGTAATAACCTTATCGACAAATCCAGCGTCAAACAAAGAGCCGAGGAGAGTCTCCCCACCTTCCACCAACACATTGGTAATCTCACGCTCGCCCAATGCCTTCAGCAACTGCTCCAAATCTACCAGCCCTTCTACTGAGGGCAGTTCCAGTAGTTCGGCACCAGCCTGAGCAAAGGCTGCTTTCTCCTCCGCGGAAACCGTCTTGCCCAGCGCTACCAGTGTCTCACCTGGCTCAGTAAACAACCTGGCCGTTAACGGCGTGTGGCCTCTACCGTCTACAATTACCCTGAGCGGCTGCTTCCTGGCGGTCCCCCCTTTACCACTACACCTGTAGGTAAGACGAGGGTCATCGATAAGGATGGTATTCACTCCCGTCATCACCGCATCACAGGTACAACGCAGGTTATGAACGTATTTCCTTGCCTCCTCACCACTGATCCATTTAGAATCGCCTCTCTTGGTGGCAATCTTCCCATCCAGTGACACGGCGTACTTGGCCGTAATAAAAGGCCTGCCCGTAGTAATGAACTTGATATAGGACTCGTTAATCTCTTTGGCTTCCTCCTCATGCTCCCCCACACACACCTTAATCCCTTCCCCCTCCAGATCACCCTTCCCTTTTCCTGAAACCAGGGGGTTGGGGTCAAGCATAGCCACATGAACCTCTTTAATACCAGCCGATATGATGGACTTACTGCACGGTGGAGTACGCCCATAGTGACAGCACGGTTCCAGGGTAACATACATTTTGCCCCCGTGAGCCTTCTCCCCTGCCTGCTCCAGAGCTACAATCTCAGCGTGCTGTGCGCCTGGCGGCTGTGTATAACCCTGCCCGACCACCACGCCATCCTTAACCACGACTGCTCCAACCGCTGGATTTGGGCTGGACTGACCTACGGCTAATCTAGCCAGGGAAAGCGCCTGCTCCATATAGCTCATATCGTTACCATTCTAGCACCACCTTCCAGAAAAGTGCAAATCCGGTCAACGTATTGACTGCCCAAAGATATAACGCTACGCTCCCGTAGTAACAGCCAACAGGCCAGCTAGACAGGACTCAGCTCAAACACTGGAAAGCTAAAGGCAAATAAGTTATAATTTTTATATTATAATCGGGAATAACTAAAGCAATGAAACACTTTTTCCGCGAGATTATAGGCACCGTCGTCCTAGCAGTGATAATCTTTGCGCTGCTACAGACCACATTCCAGACTTTTATAGTGGTCGGAAGCAGTATGGAGCCAAACTTTCAATGGACACAACGAGTGCTAATAAACAAAATCTCCTACAACTTCCACGAACCGGAAAGAGGCGACGTGGTGGTACTCAAGCCAACGGACAACGAGGATGTCGACTATATCAAGCGTATTATCGGCTTACCCGGTGATAAGGTAGCAGTAAAAGACGGAGTGGTGTATGTTAACGACTCACCACTGAATGAACCCTATATTAAAGAACTCCCTGATTACACCCTGAGCCAGAGAGAAGTTCCGGACGACAACTACTTTGTCCTCGGCGACAACCGCAATAACAGCAACGACTCTCATAACGGCTGGACCGTACCCCGCGAACACATAGTTGGTAAAGTCTGGTTATCAATATGGCCGCCGAGCCAGTGGGGCACTACAGACAGCTACTCCTTACAGGAGCAAATAGTTAACCCAGCCGACTAAACTAGCTCCGGCTAAACTCCCTCTTTAGCTTCGCCGAGTCGAGGCGGATAATGGTCGGTCGACCATGAGGACAGGTATGAGGAACGGCCACCTGCTCCAGTTGCCGTATCAGTTCGCGCATTTCGTCAGTGGTCAACACCTGCCCGGCTCTTACCGCACTATGACAGGCAATGGATATGGTTGCCTTTTCCGTCCAATCAGTCGTATCCCCACCCGATAAGGAATCCAGCAACTCCCTCATCATCGCTACCCAATCCCGGTCATGAAGCAGTAGCGGCACCGTCCTGACCAGATACGTTCTACTGCCAAACGGCTCAACGGAGAAGCCGAACTCCGCCAAGCGTTCATAATATGACTTTAGAACCTCTTCCTGCTGAGGATTAACCTCAAAGGTCACCGGCTCAAGCAGTCCCTGAGCCTCCACCCCTTGCTGTAACCACTGCTGTTTAATCTTTTCAAAACAGATACGCTCATGGGCCGCATGCTGGTCGACAATATATAACCCGTCGGGGCCCTCAGCGACGATATAGTTGCTCAGGAGTTGCCCCAATACCCGCAGGGCCGGCAGGGAAAGGATCGGGGTACGTGATGCCTCCGGTAGTGAAGCGGCAAGACTATCAGCACCGATTGCCGACAGCCACGATGCTTGCTCCGGCGGTAAGGGCGAGGTATAGGTAGCAGCTACCTCCTCAATCCTGGGCACCGGCGCCTGCTCAATTAAGGTCCGACGCACCGCCCTCTGGACAGTCGTAAAAACCAGGCCCTCGTTGCAGAATTTTACCTCCAGCTTGGTGGGGTGAATATTAACATCTACCTCCCCGGGGGTTAATGAAATATCGATGATAGCCACAGGGTGCTTCCCCGTCATTAGCAGCCCGTGATAAGCCTCCTCCACCGCCCGAGCCAGCATTCGACTGTTTATCCAGCGTCGATTCACAAACAGACTGAGGTAACCCCGATGAGACCGAGCTACCGTCGGCGAACCTATCATGCCGGTTACCACTGGTAAGTCAGTTGCCGCCCCACCCTGCCACTCCATATCCTTAATTGCCAGCATATTTCGGGCTACATCCAGGCCGTATATCTGAGTTATGCTGTCGATTAACCGACCGCTGCCAGGCGTGTTAAGCGTCATCCGACCATCAATAAGCAAAGTAAACTTAACCTCGGGGAAGGCCAGAGCATACTGGCTCACCACCCGGGCAATATGGCTGTTCTCGGTAGTCGGCACCTTGAGAAACTTCAATCTGGCCGGCAACTGGCGAAACAGATTCCGTACCGTAACCGTCGTTCCCCGGGAACGACCCTGACTGCTCCGGGCAACAACGACGCCATCCTTGAGGCTGAGGTAAGTACCGGCTGAATCGTCGGCAGCACAGGTAACTATTTCCACCTCGGCCACGACGGCGATACTGGGTAACGCCTCTCCCCGAAAGCCAAGGCTGCCAATCGACTCCAGGTCCGCAAAGCTGCCCACCTTACTGGTCGCATACCGGGCAAAGGCAAGCTCCGTCTCCCCCGGCGGGATACCGGTGCCATTATCCGTGACGCTAATCATGCTGACGCCGCCATTCCTGGCAGCCACGGAAATATGAGTCGACCCCGCGTCCAGTGCGTTCTCCACCAGTTCCTTCACCACCGAGGCGGGTCGTTCCACCACCTCACCGGCGGCAATACGGGATACTACCTGAGGGTCCAGAAGCTTAATCGGCATATTAGTTCGATTATACACGTTTCCGTGTAGATTGTCAAGGGTTAGTCCACCTTCTCCAACTGGGCATAGCTAAGCAGTAGCTTCTTTACTCCAGCTTCGGCGAAAGCCACCACCACTTCCTCGTCATTCTTAATCGGCCGGCAACTCACCACTATACCGTCACCAAAGGTGGCATGGTAAATGCGGTCGCCCGTCTTTAGCTCCGGTAAATCCTGACCGGGAGCGGCCGTCCTGTCCGACTCAACATTCCTGTTCCAGGAATACATCGCCGTGGCGGCCAGGCTATCCTTCCCCTGCCACAGAGCGCCTCCGACGATTAAATGTGACGGAATGTCGCTTAAAAAGCGCGAGGGGCTATTCACGGTGCTGCTGCCCATCAGGCTGCGCCGGAAGGCACGTACCAGGTACACCCGCTGCTTGGCGCGGGTGACACCGACATAGCACAGGCGGCGCTCCTCCTCCATCTGCTCGGGGTCGTCAAACGACCTTCTATGGGGCAGGATACCTTCCTCCATACCCACGATAAACACCACCGGAAACTCCAATCCCTTGGCCTGATGCAGGGTAATCAGGGTTACCGCGTCCACGGTCGTATCAAGCCCGTCAATATCCGATACCAGCGCCACCCCTTCCAGGAAAGCGGCCAGACCGTCCGGAGGTGCCAGGTCGGCATACTGCTGAGCTACCGTGCGCAGCTCCAGGATATTCTCCCAGCGTTCTTCACCGTCGAGTTCGCCCAGTATATACTCCTGATAACCGGATTCTTTTACCAGCTGGTCCAGCAAATCGACCAGATTCAGTTCCCGACTGCCCGCCATAAGCCCGTCCATCAAGTCGACAAAACCCGCCATCGTCCGACTGATATGAGAACTGAATGGCAGCGGCGACCCCTCCTCCGGACTGGCGACCAGTTGTAACGCCCGGTACTCGGGGACATCCATTGACCGTGCCCAGTCAGACAGTTGCTTCAAGCTCTGCTGCCCGATACCCCGTCGCGGCACATTGATTATCCGCATCAGGCTCACTGAGTCGGTCGGGTTCTGGATAAGTCGGAGACAGGCCACAATATCCTTAATCTCGCGTCGCTCATAAAATCGAGTCCCCGCCACCAGCCGGTAAGGTACCCCGTAGCGCACAAAAGCTTCTTCCAGGGCTCTCGACTGCGCATTGGTACGATACATTACCGCGCAGTCGCCGTGTTTCACCTCGCCCCGGCCGACCAGACGCTCCACTTCATTAACCACAAACTGAGCTTCTTCTTTCTCAGTATAGGTCTCCATCACGCTAGTCAGCTCACCCGACTCGTTATTCGTCCACAACTCCCTGGGCTTGCGCTGCTGATTAGCCAGGATAATACAAGATGCCGTCTCCAGAATCTTCCGGGTCGAGCGATAGTTCTGCTCCAGCAATATCACCCTGACTTCGGGATAATCCTTCTCGAAGTTGAGAATGTTACGCAAATCGGCAAAGCGCCACGAATAAATCGACTGGTCGGGGTCGCCCACTACACAGATATTACGATGCTTGCCCGCCAGTTGTTTGATTAGCTCATACTGGGTCAGGTTGGTGTCCTGAAACTCATCTACCAGCAGGTGCAGGTACCAGTCTTGATACCTGCTCAAAACCTCGGGGTTCTGCCGGAACAGCAGCACCACCTTCATCAGCAAATCATCGAAGTCGAGAGCACCACTGGTGGTCAACAGTTGCTGGTAGCGCTCATAGACCCTGCCTACCACCTCCTCAAAATAGCTGTGGCCTTGCTCAATATACTCTTGCGGGGTCAACAATCGACTCTTAGCCGCGCTGATAGCCGACTTTATCGACCGCGGGGCATATTGCTTGGGGTCGAAGCCGGTTTCCTGCATGCTGCGCTTGAGCAGGCTAATCTGGTCTTCCTCGTCGTAGATAACGAAGTGGGGGTCAATACCCGCCGCCCTGCCATCCATACGCAGGATACGGGCGCAAATGGCGTGAAAGGTACCGAGGGTTAACTCTTTCACTGAACCACTGACCAGTCGGAGAAGCCTCTCCTCCATTTCCCGGGCGGCTTTATTGGTAAAGGTAACCGCCATAATCCGGCGTGGATTAACCCCACAAACCTTAACCAGATAAGCTACCCGGTGGGTGATAACCCGGGTCTTACCACTCCCGGGACCGGCTAAAATCAGCACCGGACCGCTAATTGCCTCTACTGCTTCCCGCTGCGCCGGATTAAGCTCCGCTAAAATATCCATTGACTTCTAATTATAACAGCTAGTACCGAGGGGGTTCAAAGAACCCCCCACTCTACTCAAACTTTTTAACCAACTAAAAAAATGATATAATATATATGAAGATATGAACATATTTAAATATATATCACTTCGGGAGGCAGTCTCATGCAGGGTTTAATTAAGGCATTAAAGGCTCTCTCCGACGAGACAAGACTTCGAATTCTGAAAATTCTGCTGGAGAGGGAATGCTGTGTCTGCGAGATTATGCAAGCCCTGGCTATTTCCCAGTCCCGGGTCTCGCACAACCTGCGCATCCTCGAGGAGGCTGGCCTTCTGAAATCACGCAAGAACGGCGTCTGGATTGTCTACTCGGTAGACTGGCAATCCGCCAATAGTCACGCCATAGCCCTGACCGGGTTACTCAAAAATTTACCCATCAGCGACAAAACGCTGGCAGAGGACTGGGCCAGGCTGAAACGCTCCTGCCGAGTCGGGCCAAAAGCATTAAAAAAGTAAAAGTTCAGTATTAGTATATGCAGCTAATTTAACACGGAGAACGGTAAGATGGTTATTGACCTGTTGCTGGCCGGTTTACTTTCCCTGAAAGAATATATTGCCCTGCACGTGCTTACCTGCCTCATTCCGGCTTTCCTCCTCGCCGGCGGGATAGTAACCTTTGTCCGCCGGGAAACCATAATCGGCTATCTGGGGGCAGCCGCCCGCAAGCTGACCTCTTTCGGCATCGCCACCGGGGGCAGCTTCTTCGTCGCCGCCTGCTCCTGTACCGTTATTCCGGTGTCCAGCGGCATCTACCGCGGTGGTGCCGGTATCGGTGCTGCCTTCATACTGCTCTGGGTAGCGCCCGCCGCCAACATCCTGGCGCTGGTCTACACCGGTCAAATCCTCGGTGCGCAAATGGTTACCGCCCGCCTAATCAGCGCCCTGCTCATGTCCTTTGTTGTCGGCTTTGTCATGGTAGCCGTCTTCTACAAAGAAGAAAAGAGCCGTGTCTCCACCATCCAGATGAGCGGCGGGGCTTTAATGAGCCGGAAGAGTTTAGTCCTGCTCCTGCTGCTGGTAGTCTGGCTGCTGGCGCCGAACTACATAGTGACCCAGGGACCGTACTGGCAGAAGGTGGTGGTCTGGGCGATAGGACTGGTAGTAGTCGGGGTTTATGTCCGGAAATTTATTGACAGGGACAAGATAAAAGCCTGGCTGAGGGAAACCTGGTGGTTCGTGCGTATCATCTTCCCCCTGCTACTGGTCGGTGTCTTTGTGGTCGGGATTATCGGCGCAGTACTGCCGCCGGAGTGGATTGAGACCTGGCTGGGTGGCGCCGGTCTACGCCAGTCGTTCCTGGCTACCCTGATTGGCGCCGTCACCTACTTCGCCACCATGACGGAAGCTCCCTTCGTTGATACCCTGATGAATCTGGGTATGGGCAAGGGGCCCGCCCTGGCACTACTGCTTACCGGTCCGGGCATCAGCCTGCCCAACTGGCTCGCCATTGGCCGGGTCTTCGGTATGAAGAAAGCGCTCGTCTACGTCCCGACGATTATCGTGGTGGGGACACTGGTCGGCTGGGTGGCCGGGTTCATTCTGGACTGACCTGAGTAATACTTAAGGGAGTGCTACGACAATACTTTTGTACAACATCAAAATATCCGAAGGTAGAATCTCCAGTCCCCAGAAGATAATGAAATGGATCAAGGACAGACGGTAAGCAGGGGAGGATAATGAAGAAAACAGTGCAAAGGGAATCGCGGATGACCGTAATGGCTAAAGTGAAGATATGTATTTCGTTTTTGCTTATTCTCCTGGTAGCAGGTATACTCTGCGCTTGCGGGAGCCCAGCTCCTGAAGTGCCTTCGGACTCTGATACATCTCTCGCTCCGGCTGAGAG
>CAZLFC010000006.1:0-2170 GCA_964558705.1 uncultured Dehalococcoidales bacterium | reverse complement strand
GGCTGAGAGAGTCGAAGTTGTCTACTTTCACCGCGCGCAGCGCTGTTCTGGCTGCCTCTATGCAGAAACCGGCGTTCGCTATACACTAGAAACTTACTTCAAAGACAAGCTATCTAATGGCCAGGTAACTCTCGAGACATTCAGTCTGGAGGATAAAGAAAATGCTGCCGTAATAGATAAATACGCTGCTTTTACTTCATCGCTATTTATCAACACGATCGTAGATAGTACTGACCACATCGAAGAGGTAAAGGACATCTGGCTTCTGCTGGGCAATGACGAGGAGTTTGTCAATCTTGTGAAAGGCAGGATCGAAGAAAGCCTCGAGGGAAAAACCGATGGATCTAAGTAGTCTCTTACATCAGCTCACGGAGAGCCTTAACGTCCCGGTACTCTCAGCATTGTTCTTAGGACTGCTAACTGCCATCAGCCCCTGTCCTATGACTACTAATATTGCCGCTTTAGCATATGTGAGTCGTAAAGTAACAGAACGCCGATACGCTATTATTACTGGAACACTCTATACGCTGGGTCGCATGCTTTCGTATTCCATACTTGGTATTCTGCTCATCGCGACTGGACTTGAAATCCCAGGCGTTGCCTCGTTTGTTCAAGATTTCGGCGAGCAAATCTTAGGGCCACTTCTGCTTGTAATAGGCCTAATAATGTTAAACATCGACAGGTTCCATTTTAGTCTAGGAGGAGACAAGCTATCTTCAATAGGGGCAAAACTTGCTGAGCGGGGCATGGCAGGCGGATTCCTGCTAGGTGCGCTGTTTGCGCTAGCTTTCTGCCCTTACAGCGCCGTCATATTCTTTGGCATATTGATACCCTTAGCTCTTAAATCTACCGCTGGCATAACCCTACCCGCAGTGTTTGCTATCGGCACAGGGCTCCCTGTTCTGGTCTTTGGCATCCTGCTATCTGCCGGTGTCGCCAGGGTTTCAACCTGGCTTAACGCCGTTACCCGCACTGAGAAAGTTATCCGTACAACAACTTCCATTATTTTTATAGGGATAGGAATATATTATGTGGTGCTCTGGATACAGGCTTGAACCAGTCCGAGTAATTATATTAAGGAGGTGAGTCCAGGTAATCAGTTGATTCCAGTAAACTCTGATGGGAGGTAATCATGATAGAGATAAAGGTCTTTGGTTCCACACCGCCCTGCGCCAAGTGCAAGGAGGCAGAAAAGAGAGCCACCAGGGTAGCCGAGAAATACCCCGGTAAGGTAACCGTAACCAAAGTCGACGCCATATCCGAGGAGGGGGGCAAATACGGGGTGATGTTCACTCCTACCTTGGTGCTCAATGATAAGGTTATCGCCGCCGGAAAAATTATCTCCGAAGGCGAACTGGAAGACGCCATCAACGCCGCACTGGAGGGACAGGCATGACGGTAACGATGGAGGTGTTCAGCGGCGACCCGCCCTGCCCCGGGTGCCTCGCCATCCTGGCACTTGCCGATGAGTTTGCCCGGAACTACAAGGGCAAGCTGGAAGTAATCAAGCTCATTGGCGACGAGGCAATTGCTAAATTTGAGGAATACAAGCTTGGCTGCGTCCCCGCGGTGGTTATCAACGAGAAAATCAGGATTGAAGGGATATGCCCCAGCCGCACCACCCTAGCCAATGCCTTGAGGGAAGGTGGACTATGAACAAGGTAAAGATAGAGGCATTCCTGTCCACTCCAACCTGCTCCAGTGGCATCAGCCTGACCAAACTTTTGCGGGAAATCGAGACGGAATTCGGCGACAAGGTGGAGATAATTACCTATAAGGGACGCCACGAGTTGTTTGAGAAGTATAACCTGTCAACCGCTCCGGCCATGGTTGTCGGCGAACTGGTCAGGATTATGGGCGTCTGCCCCAGCAAGGAGTCGCTGGTTGCCGCCCTGCGCGAAGCGGGACTGGAATAACCGTTCACAATGATAGGCTAGCTAGCTTAACCGGATATACCCAACCCCTTATCCACCACCCCGAAGTTGAAATGCTGGCTCATAATCTCCGTAAGCCGCGCCAGCTTCGAATCGTGGTTAAAACTTGCCTTACCCAAGGCGTTCTCAATCCTCGTCACCAGTGCCCCAGTACTATCCCTGGCTAAAATAACAGGAACCTTTTTACTTTCGGCATTATAGGCAACCGATGGAATCGGCGGCGTATCGCCACTGAT
>CAZLFC010000005.1:0-27286 GCA_964558705.1 uncultured Dehalococcoidales bacterium | reverse complement strand
CCCTTCTCTGTGGGCATGCTGGTAAGCCTGGAAGCGGCATAAACTCAATGAGAGGTCAGCTAAATGGTGAGGGCAGTGGAGACATGGGCTGCCTATGTGTTTTCTATCCTGGATTCAAGCGTGTGAGTGAGGAATCAGCGAAGTTCTTTGAGGAGGCATGGGGAGCGAGCAACCTGCCCACCAAGCCGGGCATTACCTATATAGATATGCTGTATAAGTGTCCCTACCTCTATGTAGTTGGGGGCGACCCTATGATGGCGGTACCTGATGTTAATAATGTCAAGACGGCTTTGGAAAGTGCCAAATTCCTGGTGGTTCAGGACATATTCCTCAGCGAGATAGGCAAGCTGGCTGATGTGGTACTACCGGCAGCCACCTGGGTAGAGAGGGAAGCTACTCATACCTTTATAGACAGACGGGTACAGAAGATAGACAAGGTTGTGGAACCTCAAGGCGAGGCTAAACCCGACTGGCGGATTATATGTGAGCTAGCAGAAAGGATGGGATACAAGGATAAGTTCGGCTTTTCCTCGTCTGGCGATATATTTGAAGAGATAAGACGATGTGTCCCCCAGTATAAAGGGATAACCTACGAACGGCTGAGCAAGACAGTAGGAGGTATTCATTGGCCATGCCCTTCAGAGGACCATCCGGGAACGCCCACCATGTTTTTGGAGAAATTTAATACCCCTGACGGCCTGGGGCATTTCAAGGCGGTGGAGTTTAAGCCTCCGGCGGAACTACCCGACGCGGAATACCCCTATGTTTTGACCACAGGCAGGAGCATCTTCCACTACCACACCGGCTCAATGACACGAAGAACGCCGAGGTTGAATGACGAGATATCCCGGGGCTTCGTCGAGGTCAATCCTGAGGATGCCATTAAGGCAGGGGTCAAAAACAAGGATGAAGTCATTCTAAAGACAAGGCGGGGTAGCATAGAAGCTGTAGTCAAGGTAACTGATGAAGTGCCGCCTGGGCTATTATTTTTACCTATTCACTTTCCTGATTCCTGTGCCAATGTTCTGACCCACCCGGCTCTTGACCCGAACTGTAAGTGTGCGGAAACCAAGGTATGCGCTGTAAAAATGGAGGTGAAATAATGAAGGGTGATATGTACATTGCACACTCATCAGACAAGGAGATAATCGATAAGGCTGAATGTGGGGGTGTCGTTACTTCACTACTCAAGTTCGCCCTGGACAACGGCAGAGTGGACGCCGCGCTTACTGTCAAGGCGAGGGACGGCAACAGGTACGACGGCATACCTGCGCTTGTTACTGATTCAAAAGATATAGTAGAGACAACGGGGTCACTGCATTGCACTTCACCCAACATGGCACGTTTCCTTAAAGAGTATTTGAACGGTGCCTCCGACCAGAAGATTGCCGTGGTTGCTAAACCCTGTGATGCCAAGGCAATTATTGAGCTTGCCAAAAGGTACCAGGTAAACCTCGACAATCTGCTACTCATCGGTTTGAACTGCACCGGCACTCTGCCTTCGGCCAAGGCAAAGAAGATGTTCAAAGACGAATTTGAGGTAGACCCGGCTGATATCATTGCTGAAGACATTGAAGATAATAAGCTGATTATCCGGTTAAAGGACGGAACAGAAAAGGAGAAGGATTTAGCCGAGTTGGAGCAGAAGGGGTACGGTCGGCGGGAGAACTGCCGGCGGTGCGAGACCAACATCCCGATTATGGCTGATATTGCCTGCGGCAAATGGGGAGTGAAAGACAAGAACACGACCTTTGTTGAGGTCTGCTCTGAAAAGGGCTCAGAGTTTATCGAATCGGCAATTGAGGATGACTGTATCAAAGCAGATACTCCGACCACTGAAGCCGTAGCAAACAGGAAGAAAAAAGATGAGGCAGCCGTAGAACTGGCCAAACAACAGCAGGAGAAAGATTTTGCCAGTCTTAACGATATGAGCAATGAAGAGAAAGCCAATTACTGGTTTGAGCAATTTAACCACTGTATCAAGTGTTACGGTTGCCGGGATGCCTGTCCTATCTGCTACTGCGATGAGTGTTTTCTGGAGGCTGGCAGGGGCTTTGTACCGTCCGGAGAGGTTCCGCCTGATGTTCTCTTCCCCTTGGTGAGAGCTGCCCACGTTATGGACTCATGCGTCAATTGCGGGCAGTGCCAGGATGCCTGTACCATGGAGTTGCCCATTGCCCGTCTAATATTCATGCTGAGTAAAGAGTTGGGTGATATTTTCAACTATGAGCCAGGTATCGATGTTAGCCAACTTCCACCACTGAGGACAATCAACGATGAGGAGCTCAGTAACAAAGGCGTTGAAGTTGCTCTCTAGTTTTACCCTTATGGCAATTAGCTTGATTTAGAGCCGTAGAAAAGCGAATAGGTAAAAAAGGCGTAGTAGTCCGGGCTATCCAGGATAAAGTCCGGCGACTCCGGTTGACAAAGGCGCTGATATTCCGCCCAATCTTCCGCCGAGAGCTCCGACTGCGCACCTTCCCAGCGCATCTCGAAAAGCGACAGCATAGCGATGATAATATCCTCGCTCAGCGGGGCGTAAACCTCACCCACAAATGTTCCGGACTTACACTCCGTCAAGCCCGCATCACGAAGCCACCCCAGGGCACGTAAAACGTGCGATTCCGGCTTCATTCCCCTGACGAAAGGAGCAATCCCGGACGGGGTAGAATTAAGACGTGCCTCCAGTAAGGGGTATCCCGGCAGCACCTGTTGAGAAGACCAGTTAAGGATAGCTACGATGCCGCCTGGTTTTACCACCCGTGCCAGCTCCTTAACCGGGCGCTCGGACCAGACAGCATCTATACTCAATGCCCAGTCGAAAGTGTCGTCTTCAAAGGCAAGACTGTTCATGTCCCCCTCCCTAAAGGAAACATATTCGGAGAGATTCGCTTTCTGGATAATTTCCCTCGCCTGTGTTAAGTACTCAGACGACAAATCAACACCGATGACATGTCCACCCGGCGCTATAGCCTCCGCCAACCACCAAGCAGGGATACCAATACCGCATCCCGCATCCAGCCCGTAACTGCCCACAGGGAGCTTCAATGCCCGGAACACTGAACGAAGCATCGACTCTCTCAATACGCTGGAGCAAGCTATCTTTTCAGCGTTGCTTTTGGGCATTTTACCGGCAAGATTACTCCTGTCATTTCCCATATCTGCACCCCCGAACCATTAGTATGTCCAAAGCTTACTGAAAATCAGCAGCCCTGGAGAAATACCAGCATTTTGTAAAACACGACCTATTTAGCATCGAGACCAAACAATTTGACAGCATTCCGGGTTGTCTCCCCAGCCAGTACCTCCGGCGATACTTTCCTGATTTCGGCAAGTAACTTCACCGTTAGCGGCAGGTAGGCCGGTTCGTTGCGCTTGCCGCGGTGAATCTGGGGCGGCAGAAAAGGACAATCAGTCTCTACCAATATCCGGTCGGCCGGGAGGCTCTTGATAACGCTTCGCAGGTGGAACGAGGTGGGATACCCGATATACGCACCGAGCGCAATAAAAAAGCCCATATTAAGATACTGCTTTGCCGTGTCGGTATCACCATTAAAGCAGTGAATTACTCCTGCAGGTTTTCCGTCCGGGCGTTTATGCGAAGACGTCCAGTCACGCAGCAAGGGCAGCATATCCTTATCCGCCTGACGACAGTGAATGACTACCGGCAGGTCCAGGTTCATCGCCAGCTCCAGTTGCCATTTCAACGCCTGTAACTGTGCTTCCCGCGGCGACCTGTTTCTATAGAAGTCCAACCCCATTTCGCCAATGGCAACCACCTTGCGCTGTCCGGCTAAATCGGCCAGGTCAGCTATGTCTGTTGCCTTCACGCCGGCAGCATCGTGGGGGTGAAAGCCCACCGCCGCAAAAACCCTTTGATGGCTTTCCGCCAGCTTTGTTGCTTTTTGGCTGGACTCCAGGTCAATACCCACCGTTATAATCTTGTTCACCCCTGAGTCCAGTGCTCTGGTTATGACCTCCATTCGGTCTTTATTAAAGTGAGGCATATCCAGATGGGCGTGGGTGTCCACTATCGATAACTTCATTTAGTACTCCTGTACATTGAACGACCACATAGCCAAGATGACCATTACCGCCCCAAAAGCCGCCACCACCATTAAATCCTCGGCGATAGACATAGTATGCCCGAAAACGGTAACACGGAATAATTCGCCGGCCTGCTCCCCGAGCACCAGCTGACGAAAGGGATCGACCGCATAGGTCACCGGGTTAATCTTGACCAACACGCCCATCCAGGATGGCAAATTATTAACCGGGAAAAAGACCCCGGATAGAAATATCATGGGGAACATGAGAAACTGCATTACCATCTGGTGAGCTTCCATAGACTTGATACGGGAAGCGAGCAGAATTCCCATAGCGGATAAGGCACAAGCCACCAGTAACATAACCGGTAAGAGTTTGAGCACGACTAAAGGGGAAAAACTGACCCCGAAGAGAGGGGCGAAGAGCAGCACCACGATACCCTGAATCAAGGCGATAGTCGCCCCACCCAGCGTCTTACCCGCCACCACTGCCACCCGACTGATTGGCGCTACCAACACTTCTCTTAGAAAGCCGAACTCTCTATCCCAAACTACCGATACCCCTGCGGTAAAAGAGGTCATCAGTACCGTCATGCCAACTATGCCCGGGAAAATAAACCTGACGAAATTAACCCCGGGAGCCAGCATACCCATCGTGCCGCCCAGACCACTACCGAACACTATCAGAAACAAGAGGGGGAAAGTAATGGCACCCACCATGCGCAACTTGTCCCGCCGAAACCGCACCATGTCCCGATACCATATGATATAAATACCACGCAAATTCTTCATGGCTTACCTTTACGTCGAATGACTAGCGCCTCATTCGGTACCGGCTGAACCGCCGTACCATCTCCTTCATTTCGCTCTTAACCGTCTCGTCCCGAAGCTGGTGTCCGGTTAGCCTGAGAAAGACATCATCCAGAGTGGGACGGCGCAGGCTGATATTCAGGATATCGATACCAAATCCCTTGATAAAACCGGGGATAAACTTTCCCCCATTGGCAACCTCAAAGGTCAACTGCTCACCATCGCGCTTGGCTTCGATATTGTATCGACTCAAGAGCTCCGTCTGTGCCGCCTCATCATCCGTAGTCCTCAAGCTGATAATATCACCGCCCACCATACTTTTCAGTTTTTTCGGGCTATCCAGGGCGATAATCTTCCCGTAATCCATAACGGCAATACGGTCGGCATAGCCGGCTTCATCCATGTAATGAGTAGTCAGAAAAATCGTGACACCTTCTTTGCGGCGCAGGTCCATAATAAACTCCCAGAGGCTGTTACGACTTTGCGGGTCAAGCCCAAGAGTCGGTTCATCCAGGAAAAGCACCTTCGGGTAATGGATAAGACCGCGAGCCACTTCAAGGCGGCGTTTCATACCGCCGGAGAAGGTCTTGACCAGGTCGCCACGCCGCTCCCAGAGCCCTACCATATTGAGGACATGCGCAATCTTCTCTTTCCGCACTGAAGCCGGAACATTATAAACCAGAGAGTGAAATTCCAGGTTCTCCAGCGCGGTCAAGCGCTCATCAAGGCTGGGGTCCTGAAATACCAGCCCGATACTCTGGCGCACCCGACTCTGCTCACGAACAACGTCAAAACCATTGATTGTTGCTTTGCCTGAGGTAGGTTTAGACAAGGTACACAGAATATTGATGGTGGTTGTCTTCCCCGCCCCATTAGGCCCAAGAAGTCCGAAAACCTCCCCTTCCTCTACATAGAAGCTGACGTCATTTACCGCTGTCAGGTCGGCAAATTTCTTTACCAAGCTCTCCACCAGAATAATATGGTGGCCTGTCTTTTTGTTCACAACCACATTTTACGCTGGTGCCTCTCTGGAGGCAAGCTGCGCCACCTGTAGAAATTCTCTTTTTATCCTACGCTTGAGTTATTGCAATGAGATGAGCTAAAATACTAGGGCTTCTTATCCAACTTATATTACAGTTGGGGGGTACAAATGAAAGGTAAAAAATCATTACTGGTATCAGGCTTAATTTGTCTGACATTTATAATAGCCTCATCATCTCTTATGACAGCCTGTGCCAAACCAGGACCTGCGCCTAAGCCCGGGTGGCCGGAGGCCCAGGTATGGTCCGGAGTACCCGCTGGCACAACATCCAACATTATGCTTATAGCGCTGGGTGAGATAATAACCAAAGAGTTAGGCATAAGAGTAGCCGTTCAGCCAACGACCAGCGCCACGGAAAGCTTAACGCGAAACGTCGATGGCGCCACCGACCTCTGTATTACCACCACCTATGACCTGTACAACGCCTACCATGGCACCGGCGCCTTCGAGGGCAAGGACAAAGGAACGGTACGAACTCTGGCAGGTCAATACGTCACCCTCATCCACATAGCCGCTCAAAAAGACATAGAGGAATTTGAGGACATTAAGGGCAAGCGAGTGATGGTAGAAGAGCAATCAGCCAAGGCATTTGATATCCTGGCCAGAGCCTGTGTGGATGCTTACGGAATGACCTACGACGATTTTGTCGCTATGCCCCGACTGGGACCAAAACAAGCGGTAGCAGCCATGAAAGACAGGACCACTGATGTGTCTTTTCAACCAGCCCATCCACCAGCGCCGTTCTTTTCTGAATTGGCCACGGATATGGACGTAAATTTCCTCTCAATTGACGAGGACAAAGCCAGGGCTATTTGTGAAGAGCTTCCTTTTTATGCCTACCGGAACATTCCAGCAGGCTCCTATCGCGGCCAGGATGAGGCTGTAATGTGTGTCGGTTGGCCTATGGTCTTAGTGGTTAGAAATGATTTCCCCGAAGACCTGGCTTACGAAATGGTCAAACTCCTCTTTGATAACCTGGAGTACCTGGGTAGTGTCCACCCGGTATTTACCAAGCTTGATTTATCTATAGCCACTGCCTACCGAGGTAGCCCTTACCACAGTGGAGCGGTGCAATACTACCAGGAACTAGGCGTTTGGACTCCTGAACTGGAGGTAATGCAGCAGCAAACCCTCGCTGAACTCGGGCAGGAAAAATAAAGCACCCCCCTAGAAAAAAATATTATGAATTCACTGAATGCCGAAGAGCTAGGGCAAGTCCCTTCCGGGACGGCAACAGGACGCAGGTTCAGGCAACTTAGGGGAGTAACTGGTATAAGCGTAGCAGCACTGGCTGTGTGCATGAGCCTGTATCACATCCTATACATCAGTGGCACTCTATTTCGGTTACATATATATATTACTCACCTGCCTCACCTCGCTGCTCATGTGTTCTTCGTGCTGGCGCTTGTTTTCCTTCTCATCCCGCCAACCAAGACGGCTGCCAGAGACAAGTTACCCTGGTATGACATAGTGCTTGCCCTCCTGGCAGTAGCTCAACCTATCTACCTCTTCTTCATGTTTGATGCCGTTGAGGAAAGCCTGGCTCGTGGAATCTTAACCCCTTATCAGCTAGGACTAACCATTACTACGATTGTCCTTATCCTCGAAGCCACCAGGCGAGCCGTGGGTATAACTATGCCCATATTAGCCCTGTGTTTTATTCTCTATGCCCTCTTCAGCAACCATTTCCCGGGATTTCTACTTGGTATCGGCTATAATGTCTGGGACCTGGCTCGATACATCGGTATGTGGACCGACGGCATATACGGCTCCCTCACCAGTATAGCCGCTACCATCGTTATTGCGTTTATTATATTCGCTCAGTTCCTGGTAATTTCCGGGGGCACCCGTTTCTTTACCAACCTGGCCCTCTCCCTGCTGGGGCATGTGAGGGGCGGGCCTGCCAAGGTAGCCGTGGTGTCCAGTGCTCTCATGGGCACAATGTCGGGGAGCACCACGGCTAACATAGCTACCACCGGCGTAATCACCATACCCCTGATGAAAAAGATTGGCTACAAACCGCATTATGCCGCAGCTGTGGAAGCCAGTGCCTCCAATGGCGGTCAGATTTTACCGCCTGTCATGGGGGCAACCGCTTTCATTATGGCTGACTTCCTGGGTGTTTCATATCCCGTGATAGCTATTGCCGCCATCTTACCCGCCGTCCTCTACTTCGCCACCACATTCGTAATGGTAGACCTGGAAGCCGCCAAGACAGGCATCCGCGGCTTGCCTCGGGAGAGTCTGCCTTCCCTAAAAAAGACTTTGTTGGAAGGCTGGCAATTCATTATCCCACTGGTAGTGCTGGTATACCTTATTATGGTAATCAGGTTTTCACCACAGATGTCAGTCCTATGGGCAATTGTCTCACTGATAGTGGTATGCTCGTTTCGCAAAAAAACATGCCTTAGATTGAGAGACATACT
This sequence comes from uncultured Dehalococcoidales bacterium, assembly GCA_964558705.1. Lineage (GTDB taxonomy): Bacteria > Chloroflexota > Dehalococcoidia > Dehalococcoidales. The sequence continues at coordinate 18,962 of CAZLFC010000005.1, read as the reverse complement.
GGGCGCTCTGGAGTCCGGGGCTAAAATGGTACTGGGGGTATCCACAGTCTTAATAACCGCGGGGATAATTGTCGGCGTCCTTAACCTGACCGGGCTAGGCGTTAACCTGAGTTCGGGATTGGTAGAGATATCCGGTGGCAATACACTTGCCCTGCTCTGCCTGGCGGCAGTTACCTGCATGATACTAGGCATGGAAATGACTACTGCCGGCGCTTATTTATTGCTGGCTATTCTGGTGGCGCCCGCCTTAATCAGGCTGGGACTTGAGCCTATAGCCGTGCATATGTTTGTATTTTACTGGGGGCTGTCGGCGATAATTACACCACCGGTGTGCGTGGGGACATATGTTGCGGCGGGGATTGCCGAGGCGCCACCATTAAGAACCGGGTGGCAAGCTGCTGCCCTAGGCGTAGCTCACTATATTGTACCGTTTGTGTTTATTTATGACCCCAGCATCTTAATGCTAGGCTCACCCGCACAAACAACAATAACCTTTGTGACTACTTTAATCGGAATCATAGCTTTGGCTATAGTAATTGAAGGCTACCTGATAAGACCACTGAAACTATGGGAGAGGCTTATCTTTCTGGGTGGAGCGATTGTCCTGATTATACCGGGGTGGCTGACCGACGTTATTGGGGTTGGTATTCTGGCATTAGCCGTAGCCCAGCATATGGGAAGAGCCAGGGCACACCATATACAGCCGACCGGTGATAAGCGCATTTGACGGCAGCGATGTTTAAATTTCATTGCTTATGTAATATACTGCGCTGTATAATTCCAGAAAGAGAAAGGACTAAAAACTGTGGATGCTACAATATACATTGCTGCAATCGCCATAATCATTAGCTACCTCATTGGTTCGTTCCCCGCAGCCTATCTCATGGGTCGTTTCAGAAAGGGTATAGACATTCGCAAGGTAGGAACCCGGAATATGGGGGCGATGAATGTCATCTACAACGTAGGTATGGCAGAAGGTATACTGGTTCTTTTCATCGATGCCATCAAGGGGGCTGCCGCCGTTTTTCTGGCTCGCTGGTTAGGCACTCCACTCGAAATTCAGCTGGCGGCGGGAGCAGTTGCCGTAATTGGCCATGGCTTTCCAGTGTTTCTGAAATTTCGTGGGGGAAGAGGCGGGGCTACCGTTGTTGGAGTTGTCGCCTTTTTAATGCCCTGGGTTCTCGTCATTGGACTGCCTCTATTCGGGCTTATCATGCTCATCACCCGTTTCCCTACTTTCAGCTATGGACTGGCTCTTACCTGCTGTCCATTCGTGGCCTGGCTGATATACCACTCAGCAGAATACGTTATTTTCTCAATAATACTGTTACTAATACCAACCATAAAGTATATACCCAGAATAAAGGAGATGCGTTCCACCGGCGGTAACTGGCGCCGGGTTGTCTTTCGCCGCAGCCTGAAAGACAGGTTCTGAGCCAATCCTGATATTCTCATAAGATACCACCTGACAATTTTGGTTATTATTATCTTATGCTTACTGGAGGAAAGTTATGTGGCTTCAAACCAGGATGTTCTTGCTGGTTGCCGTTCTCTTTGGCATCCTTTATGGCGTGATAACCGGTATCGGCACCTGGATAGGGGCTGGAAGTGCCGTCTCCTATATCATCCTGGCTTTCGCCTTCCTCGGTTTTCAGTATCTGATTAGCCCGGCTATAGTTGGCTGGACAATGAAGATAAAGTGGGTTTCCGAAAAAGAGGAGCCGGAACTGCACCGGATGGTCACCGAACTAGCCAAGGAGGCACATCTCCCTAAGCCTAAGGTTGGCATCTCACAGCTAACAATACCTAATGCTTTTGCTTTCGGGCGAACACGCCATGATGGAAGAGTTTGTGTCACCAGAGGTATCCTGAACCTGTTGAGTCGAGACGAATTGAGAGCCGTACTCGGGCACGAGTTGTCTCACATCAAACACCGGGACATGGTAATCATCACCCTGCTTTCGGCTATCCCCTTGATAATGTATTTTCTCGCCTGGAGCATGATATGGGGAGGAGCCTTTGGCGGTCGGAGACAGGGAGGCGGTTATGCGGCGCTAATCGGACTCGGCGCCTTCCTGCTTTACTTTATTACTAATCTTTTAGTTCTTTATGGCTCTAGAATACGTGAGTACTATGCCGACCTGGGAAGCGTCAAATTAGGGAACATGCCACATCACCTGGCCACCGCACTATATAAATTGGCCTACGGAAACGCGCGCTTCAAAGGCAAAGAGGAACTAAAGCATATCGAGGGAGTCAAGGCTTTCTTCATCAACGACCCTTCCCGGGCGTGGAATGAAATTAAGGAACTGTCTCAAATCGACCGGGATATGAGCGGCACTATCGACTATGATGAACTTATGGAACTACGCCAAAAGGAAGTACGGCTAGGCACTACCGACAAATTGATGGAAGTTTTTACCACTCACCCTAACATGCTCAAGAGGATAAAGCACCTGTCTACCCTTACCGTTTGATACCTGAGCACAAAGATAAGCGGTAAAGGCAGGCTAGTTCCCGCATAAGCCTCTAGTGATGTTTTACCTCATACGAGCCGAAAATAAAGTTAAGGTCATCCTGCATAGCTGAAATTTTATCCCGCGAAAACAGCTTGTCGTCTATATCCAGCATCAATTTCGTTTCACCCCTGGCTGCCCCTACGATATGGGCTCTGAGACATTCTTTTACTGCTGTACCTGACCCACCCTGAATCTTAAAGGTTAGCGTGCCACGCGAAATAAACGAAGACGAATCATTGGGTAAAGAATATGTTTCTAATTTTGCCTCATCTACAATCGCTCCCTGCTTAAGGACAAAATCTTTCACTTCATCGTATAACAACTCAGGTTTTACATTACTATATGTTTTCCTAATCTGCATCTGGCCTCCTCACCTTCATTAAGTCTAACCAGTACTTCTATAATAAGGCTTTGCCGTTTTTTGTCAAGGAGTCTTTTAGCATTATGTCAAACCGGCCATTCTGCTGGGCTTGATTTTATCACCTGTTATAAGATATACTGACTGACGGGCTTATAGATTTGAAGACGAATAAATAATCAAAAATATAGAGTAAAAAAGGTAACCAAGCCAAACTTATAATTGAGGGTAAGGAAGGGATTGAAATTTGCCAAATAGAGTCACACTTAAAGAACTTTTAGAAGCCGGCGCTCACTTTGGTCATCAGACCAGTCGCTGGCACCCCCGTATGAAAAGTTACATTTTTACCAAGCGCAATGGTATTCATATTATTGACCTTGAGCAAACGGTCAGTATGTTAGACAAAGCTTGCGATTTTGTTCAGCAAGTGGCAGAGGAAGGCGGCACCATCCTCTTTGTCGGAACCAAAAAGCAGGCTCATGAAGCCGTTGAAGAAGAAGCCAAACGCTGTGGCATGTACTATGTCAACCAACGTTGGCTGGGTGGCGCACTGACCAATTTCCCTACCATCCAATCCCGTATAGACTATCTTGTCCGCCTGGAAGACCAGCAAAACAGAGGAGCCTTTAGCAATCTGCCTAAGAAGGAAGTCCTGAAGCTTGAAGATGAAATCTCACGCCTTAATCATCTGATGGGCGGCTTTAAAGAGATGACCAATCTGCCAGATGCCCTATTTATTATCGACCCTACCAAGGAAAAAATTGCACTGGCTGAAGCCAAGCGTATCGGTATACCTGTTGTAGCTATAACGGATACTAATTGTAACCCTGATGATATAGACTACCCTATTCCAGCCAACGATGACGCCATCAGAGCCATAAAACTGATATGCAATAAAATTGCCGGCGCTATTGCTGAAGGCAAAGTCGGTCAGGCGGCTATATCGACAGAGGAAGTTGAGGAAACGGGCACAGAAGAGGTCGGGGTTGCCGAAACCACCGAACCCATTATCTACACCCCGGATGAGTAATAAATTAAAGAGGGACAAATTGAAGATTCCAACAGAAATAGTAAAGGAGCTAAGAGACCAGTCTGGAGCAGGGGTTATAGATTGCCGAAATGCCCTGCTTGAAACAGAAGGAGATAAGAAAAAAGCTCTTGAGCTCTTAAAAGAGAGAGGCTGCCTCAAGGCAAAAAAGAAGACAGAACGTGTTGCCAACCAAGGAGTAGTTGAGGCTTATATACATACCGGCGGGAAAATAGGCGCCATAGTGGAAGTCAATTGCGAAACTGACTTCGTGGCTCGTACTAAAGAATTCAAGGAACTGGCTCATAACCTGGCAATGCAAATAGCGGCTATGTCCCCTGAATTCATCTCAAAAGAAGATGTCCCCGAAGAAGTCGATGACATAGAACCTCAGTCAGCCTGCCTACTACTCCAGTCTTACATTAGAGAGCCTGACAGGACAATACAGGATATCATCGATGATACTATTGCCAAAGTAGGCGAGAATATCAAAGTAAATAGATTTTCCAGATTTGGAATAGGCAACTAGATATTTACGAAGATGACCACTACTAAATACAAACGAGTCTTACTCAAGCTCAGCGGTGAGGCTTTTAGTGGCACTGCCGACTACGGCATTGATACTGCTACCCTAAAAAAGATTGCCCATCAGATTAAGCATGTGATAGAGATGGGGGTAGGCATAGCTATTGTTGTCGGTGGTGGCAATATCTGGCGCGGGGCCAAGGCCGAACGAGAGGGAATGGACAGAGTTACCGCTGACTATGCCGGAATGTTAGCCACCGTGATAAATGCTTTAGCCCTCCAGGATATACTGGAAAAAGAAGGGGTAACCACACGAACCCTGTCATCTATAGGGGTTAATCAGGTGGCAGAACCCTTCATCAGACGCCGGGCTATCCGTCACCTGGAGAAAAGCAGAGTAATTATCTTCGCCGGGGGCACCGGCAACCCATACATGACCACCGACACGGCCGCCGCCTTAAGAGCCATTGAAATTGAAGCAGAAGTCCTGCTTATGACCAAAAACAATGTCGATGGCATCTACAGTGCTGACCCCAACAAGAATCCTGATGCCAGGAAGTTCGACAAACTTACCCACCATGAAGCATTAAATAAGCGTCTGAAAGTAATGGATGCCACTGCTCTCTCTCTATGTCTGGAAAATAAACTGCCCATAATCGTTTTCGACCTCCAAGCTCCCCATGGCCTGGAACGAGCTGTAATCGGTGAACCTATCGGTACTATAGTAACCAGTGAGCAAGAATAATGGTTAGCCGTACTCTAGCAAATATCGAAGAGAAGATGCGAATAACCGAAGAGGGCTTGAATAAAGAGTTAGCCTCTATTCGCACCGGTCATGCTACGCCCGCCTTAATAGACCACATCAAAGTAGAATATGCCGGCGTTCCTACGCCACTCAACCAGATTGCCGGCATCTCTGCGCCCGAAGCCAGGCTCCTTGTCATTCAACCCTGGGACAAGGGAAGTATAAGCAATATAGAGAAAGCTATTCTGAAGTCCAACCTCGGGTTAAACCCAACCAGTGATGGCCGCGTAGTCCGGATAAATATCCCACAACTCACTGACGAGAGGCGGCAGGAATTAATCAAGGTGGTACGAGGCATAGTTGAGGAGAGAAAAATAGCGATACGCAACCTCAGGCGCGAAGCTATGGACGGCCTCAAGGAATCGGAGAAAAACAAGGACGTATCACAGGATGAACTCAAGCGCGGCCTAGACCAGTTACAGAAGATTACCGATAGCTTCATAGCCAAAATCGAACAGACCGGTCGAGATAAAGAAGCCAAGCTTATGGAGGTCTAGCCCGAGAAGCTTCTCGAACAGCCAGATGGCAGGTACCCCATTAACTATGGAAAAGACTGTTCTACTCCCCAATCATGTAGCCATTATTATGGATGGTAATGGTAGATGGGCGGAACAGCACGGCTTACCCAGACTTGAGGGACACCGGGCCGGTGTAGAAAACATACGCCCGATAATTGAGTACTTTAACGAACAACAGATAAAATATGCAACCCTTTATGCCTTCTCCACGGAAAATTGGGAGCGCCCCGAAGAAGAGGTGGCCGGTTTGCTCGACCTTCTAGAGAAAGCCATAGACAGAGAGGTTCCCGAGCTTCACAAAAGAGGCGTGAGAATCAGTCATCTCGGCCGCTTTGAAGAGCTGCCCCCGAATACGCAACTGGCCATAAACAAAGCCCTTAAGTTAACCAAAAACAATACCAGGATGACTTTTAGTTTTGCCTTCAACTACGGGGGGCGTATTGAGATTTTAGACGCAGTGCGTCACATTATAGCTGACAGTGTCCCGCCCGAAATCATTGACGAAAATCTATTCAATCGCTATCTCTACACCGCCGACCTGCCCGATGTCGACCTGCTTATTCGCACCGGCGGCGAGCTACGTACCAGTAATTTTATGATGTGGCAAACGGCCTACAGTGAATACTATTTTACCGATACTCTATGGCCAGACTTTACTAAAAAAGAGGCGAAAAAAGCACTGATCGCCTATAGCCGGAGACAAAGACGCTTCGGCGGATTATAAAGAAATAAAAGGAGAAGTAGCGTTACTTTCATCCACAGACAAGCTTAAAGCCTGTTTAAAAATCAAACACGCTGTACCCCGGCAATAATTTCATGCTTAAAAAAAGAATCATAGTAGCACTACCGGGTATTCCCTTACTTATCGCTGCCATCTGGTTTGACCAGCCATTGCCCTGGTTCACCATAGTAGTGGCTGTTTGGGGGCTGCTGGCTGCCCTTGAATTCTACAAGATGGTCACGGTAGCCAAAGTGCCGCCACTTACCTACTTCGGGTTAATCTGGACCGCGCTGTTTATCATAAGCCCACATTGCGAATATGCCCTCATTACACCAGTCTTATTAACATCGGCGGTGATTATACCGCTGATTTTTCTTTTAAGGCAACCAAAAACAGATGCCTGCACCAACTGGGCATGGACTCTGGCCGGAATCCTCTACCTGGGATGGCTGCTCAGCCATTTTGTTGCCCTGAGAAATCTGGATCTGGGCAATAACGATTGGGCCAGGAACTGGGTCTTCTTTGCCCTGTTTGTCACTTTCGCTTCCGATATTGCCGCCTTCTTCATCGGCAGGGCGCTGGGCAAGCACCGCCTCGCCCCAAATATCAGTCCCGGTAAAACCAGGGAGGGTGCCGTTGGTGGTATCATAGGCGCCATAATAATCAGCCTGTGCTTCATTCCGCCAACGCCCTTCAGCCTCCCCATCAACTACTGGCAGGCCATCGTCCTAGGTCTACTGGTCAGCATCTTCAGTCAACTCGGCGACCTGACGGAGTCCCTCCTCAAGCGCAATATGGGCGTAAAGGACTCCAGCCAGCTAATACCGGGGCACGGGGGCTTTCTGGACCGTATCGACAGCGTTGTCTTTGCCGGCGTAGTGGTATATTATTTTGTAATATGGGTAATGTAGTAAAGCAACTGGCTGTTCTGGGCTCAACCGGCTCGATAGGTCAGCAAACCATTCAAGTAGTCCGTGCCCTGCCTCAACAATTCCGTATAGTCGGGTTGACAGCGGGTAATAACATTGACTTGCTAAGCCAGCAAATCAATGATTTCAGGCCGAAATTTGTCCATTACCAAGGCAAAGAAGCCAATACCCATCTGGCTAAGGGGGAATACACCTTCCTGTCACCAGAGGATATCGCCCGCCATCCCGAGGTAGACACCGTAGTCATTGCCACTCCGGGAAAATCAGGTCTGAGCCCGACACTGGTAGCCGTGAGAGCCGGCAAAAATGTTGCCCTCGCCAACAAGGAATCACTGGTTGTGGCCGGCAGGATTATCACTCAAGAGGCAGAACTAAATAAAGCCCGGATTCTGCCTATCGATAGTGAGCACAGCGCGATATGGCAATGCCTCCGGGGTGAAACGCAGGCGCCGTCCCGGCTTATTCTTACCGCTTCAGGAGGACCCTTCCTCCATTACTCAACAGCGCAACTAAAGAACGTTACCGTTGAACAAGCGCTCAAACACCCCTCGTGGCAGATGGGGACAAAGGTAACCATCGACTCGGCTACTCTAATGAACAAGGGATTTGAGGTAATTGAAGCTCACTGGTTATTTAACATACCCCTGGAGAATATCCAGGTTTTGATTCATCCTCAGAGCATCGTACATTCTATGGTCGAATTCGCCGACGGCTCAACCAAGGCCCAGTTAAGCTATCCCGATATGCGTCTACCAATTCAATATGCGTTATCCTACCCGGAACGGCTACCCAACTCCCAGCTCCCCCGGCTCGACTGGAATCAGATTAAGAGTTTGACATTTGAGTTACCTGACCTTAATAGCTTCCCCTGCCTCAAGTTAGCCATCGAGGCGGGCAGGAAGGGGGAAACCTATCCAGCGGTGCTTGGCGCTGCCGACGAGGCAGCCGTGGAGCTCTTCCTGTCGCGACGCATCAGATTTATTGAAATTGCCAAACTTGTCGAGCAGACGCTGGAACAGCACCAAGCCATCACCGCCGACCCCACCCTGGACGACATCCTGGCCGCTGACGCCTGGGCAAGACAAAAAGTAATAGAACTGGCTTCTGGAGATACACCATGATAACTACCTTTATAATAGCTCTAATAATTTTTTCAGTGATTGTCCTCGTCCATGAACTGGGTCATTTCATCACGGCTAAATCATCCGGGGTGAGAGTAGAGGAATTCGGTTTAGGTTTCCCGCCACGGATGTACGGCATAACAAAAGGAGAGACAATCTATTCCATAAACTGGATACCCTTCGGCGGCTTTAACCGGGTAACCGGTGAAGTAGACCCCGACCTGCCCCGGAGCCTGGCCAGTAAAAACGCCGGTATCAGGCTACTGTTTTTCAGCGCCGGCTCCATAATGAATCTCTTGCTGCCCCTCCTCCTGTTCTCCATTGCCTTTATGCTGCCTCATAATATGCTAACCGAACCGGTGGTGGTAAAAGATATTGCCTCAGGCTCACCGGCCGCCATGACAGCTATGGAACCCGGCGATACGATACTCAGCCTGAACGACAAATCGATACAGAGTATCAGCGAGCTGCAGCGCAACACCAATCTCAACCTGGGTAGAGAAATCACCCTGCTCGTCCAGCACAGCGATGCGACTACCGAGGAAATTAAGGTAGTACCCAGATGGAAGCCTCCGGAGGGTCAGGGCGCCATTGGTGTTTTACTGGACGCTGAACTTGCCCTGTCAGGACGGACCATCGTCAGTCGGAGCGAACCAATCTGGCGAGCCATCCCGATGAGTGTTAACGGCTGCATTGAAGCTCTTGTTCTTTACAAGAATGGTATCATCGGGATGATTACCGGCGCCTTCCCGGCCACATTGACCGGGCCGGTGGGTATAGTGCAGATGATGGGAGAGGTAGCCAAGGTAGGCATAAGCCCGTTGCTGGAATTTGCCGCCCTGATTAGCATGGTAGTAGGCCTGATAAATTTATTTCCCCTCCCCGCCCTGGACGGCGGCAGGATTGCTTTCGTCGTGCTGGAACTGCTGCGCCGCGGTAAACGCGTGTCGCCCAGGGTAGAAGGACTGGTTCATTCCGTAGGCTTCGTCCTGCTGCTCGGAGTGATGGCGCTGGTTACCTACCAGGATATTCTACGAATTATAAGTGGAGACAGCATAATGCCATGAAGCCGCGCCGAAAAAGCAAACCGGTTCAAATTGGTGAGGTAACGGTCGGCGGCGATGCCCCCATCGTGGTGCAATCGATGACCAATACCGACACCCGCGATGTTACATCAACCATAGCTCAAATCAAAGAACTGGAGGATTGCGACTGTGAGCTGGTGCGGGTAGCGGTGCCCGATAACGAAGCCGCCCGGGCGATACGAGACATCAAAAAGGGCATCTCCATACCCCTGATTGCCGACATCCACTTTGATTACCGCTTAGCTTTAGAGTCATTACAAGCCGGCGCCGACGGACTGCGCCTAAACCCGGGCAACATCGGCGAGCCGGAAAAGGTAAAAGCCGTGGCGCAGGCAGCCAGAGAGAGAAACGCCTCTATCCGCGTCGGGGTTAACGCCGGTAGCCTGCCCGAAGCCACCAAACCCGAACTGACCGTCGCCCAGCAGATGGTGGCGGCTGCCTTAAGCCAGATACGCCTGCTGGAAAGCCTCGACTTCGACCTGATTAAGGTTTCGCTGAAAGCGTTCGACGTGCCCACGACCATTGAAGCCTACCAGGACATTGCCCGGAAGGTACCCTACCCCCTGCATATCGGCATTACCGAGGCCGGACCACCGCGCACCGGCGTCATCCGCAGCACGGTAGGCATCAGCACCCTGCTCTACCTAGGCATCGGCGATACCATCCGCGTCTCACTGACCACCCACCCCCGCGAAGAGGTCACCGCCGCTTATGAAATCCTGAAGAGCCTCAACCTGCGCCAGCACGGGCCGGTGCTGGTCAGCTGCCCCTCGTGCGGGCGGGCGGAGGTTGATATTATCAGGCTGGCGGAGGCGGTAGAGGCGGAGTTGATAAAAGTCACCAAGCCGATTAAGGTGGCGGTGATGGGCTGCGTGGTCAACGGCCCCGGCGAAGCCAGGGACGCCGACGTGGGCATCGCCTGCGGCAAAGGCAAAGCCGTCCTCTTCAAAAAAGGCAAAAAGATTAAAACCATAGCGGAAAAGGACTTTATAATGGCACTGATGGCAGAGGTGGAGAGGTTGTAAAAAATGTCTACCGAGATGATATTAGGTGCAATTGGTACTCTCTTAGGGGTTGCGAATTTTGTCTATTGGGCATGGCTATCAAAGAGAGAAAAAGTGGCGGTAGTGATCCACCCTGGCTACGTAGGGTTCGTACACAAGGGCGAAGAGGCAATAGGACCTGGCCAAAAACTAACCACAGTAAATAAACACTCCCTTCATATCTACGTTAGTTGCGCACTGGTACTTACAAGTGGAGAAACGGAGCTTGAAGTTATGGAAGTTGAAATTCAGCTCCATAAAGAGACTTGCGAGGAACTAAGAAAGTATTTTCAAATACCCACACATAACAGATTCTATTTGTATAAATATGAACTCGATTCAAATGGATATAGAAATCTTGGAACGGTCTTACAGCCCAAAAAGCCTGTAGACTTTACGGAAGACCGACTATTTGAGTGCACCGCCGAGTTTGAAGAGGAGTATGACAAAATTAAAAACGGCTCCCATCCAGAATTTATTCAGCCCCTTCTGGATGAGCTAGAGACTAAATATCAAATATGCTGGACACGGTATGATGGCAAAGAATTATGTTGGAAGTTCCCTAAAAAGTGGTGGCGAAATTTGGGTAAAAGACTTTGGGGATAATTGGGGAAGTTTGAAGGGGCGGAGCCCCTTCACCAACCACCCTCCCCCTCCCTTGTAAGGGAGGGGGATAAAGGGGGTAGGTTGCTAACACATATATAAAAGGGGTAATGTAAGCAAACAATTATCAACTGTTTAAGGAGGTCCAAAATGAGAAGGGTTATTGTGACAGGTACAATACTAGCTCTGACATTCTTACTATTACCCTCTTGCGCTACTGGGGTACCTCAGGAAGAGTATGACAGGGTAAGCAGCGACCTTGCCGCAGCCCAGACCCAGATTCAATCATTACAAGATGACTTGACTGCAGCGCAAGGCGACTTGACCGCAGCTCAGGCCCAAGTTCAGTCGTTGCAAGATGATTTGACTGCAGCTCAGGCCCAAATTCAGCCTCAGCAAGAAGCCGAGAAGGCTGCCGAGGAAAAGCGCGCCGAGGCACTGGCTTATGCCGAGTACCTGGATATAATTCTGTATCCAATTTGGAAAGAGGCCGGGTTTACTCCCCACTTCGATTTTGAAGATGACTTTGAGTGGATGATGGAGCTAAAGACCAGAGCCGACGACATGGGAGATGCCAAGCTAAGTGATTACTTTGAAGCTCTAAAGGAAGGCGATGACGCTGCAATGAATCTGATATGGTACCATTGCTTAGACAGAATAGAGAACGCCCTAAAGTGAACGGACTCTCATTGGGTTTTGTCCATCCCTGCTTTGAAGGGGAGGGGGCACCGGGGGTGAGGTAGATAAACCATAAAAAGACGGTCTGCATAGAACTGGAACCGGAACTGTCCGCCTGCGTGGCAACCAAAGCCAGGCAACAATACGAACAAATCCTGAGTGAACTGCTAAACAAGGGGGAGGCGGGGGAGCTGGGGGAGAAGATGGAAATTCTGCGACTTTTCCTTGAGTCCACCGATTTCAGCCAGCTGCGTAACCAATATGAGAAGCACCTCCTGGCAGAGAAAAAGGTCAAATTCATAATCTATCTGGCCAACGGCAAGCCAGAGTATGAAATGAAAATAACCTAGAAAAGACGCGGGACACCACCAACCACTAGAATAAACCTGCCCAATATGGTTTAATACTTGGGAGTCGCGTATTTGCCAGTAGCCTGACAAGGAGGCAAAAAAATGGAGACAACCTGGAAACCAACCACTGCTGGCATCCTGACCATAATTGCCGGGGGCATCAACCTGATTGTAGGTATAATTATGGCCATTATCGGCACAGCTTTTCTGGCGCCACTGACCGGGATGTGGGGATTCGGACTGTTCGGTACCCCGCTAATCGTCCTCGGGGCAGTCTCCATAGTGGGTGGCAGCTTCGCCCTCAAGAGAAAGGTCTGGGGGCTGGCACTGGCCGGGGCTATTTGCGCCCTGCTCCCGCCACCCCTCGCCGTCCTGGGGATACTATCCATCATCTTCGTCTCGCTGGGCAAGCCAGAGTTCACCAATCAAACATCTATCGAATAAAAAGTGCGTATATCAAGATTATTTGGCAAGACACAGAGAGAGGTGCCGTCCGAGGCAGAGACGGTCAGCCACCAGCTACTTCTAAGAGCCGGAATGATACACCAGGTAGCTGCTGGCGTGTATTCTTATCTACCCCTGGCCTGGAGAGCCCTCAAAAAAATAGAGAACATCATCCGCGACGAGATGAACCAGGCCGGCGGACAGGAGCTAACGATGCCGGTTCTCCAATCCCCGGACCTGTGGGAAGAGACCGGCCGGGACCAGGCCTTCGGCAAAAGCCTGTTTACCCTCTTCGACCGCCGAGAGCGCAAGTTAGTCCTGGGACCAACCCACGAAGAAATCATCACGGACCTAGTCAGCCACAACGTTAAGAGCTACCGCGACCTGCCGCAGCTGCTCTATCAAATCCAAACCAAGTTCCGCGATGAGCCCCGCCCCAGAGGCGGACTGATACGGGTCCGCGAGTTCACCATGAAAGACCTCTACAGCTTCGACACCGACGACGAGGGATTAAGCCAGAGCTACGACAAGATGCTCCGGGCATACCAGAACATTTACGCTCACTGTGGCCTGCCTACCCTGCTCGTCGAAGCGGACAGCGGTGCCATCGGCGGCAAGGACTCCCACGAGTTTATCGTCATTACCGATACCGGCGAGGACGAGGTTATCTACTGTGATAAGTGTCATTACTCGGCTAACGTCGAGAGAGCTCAAAGTATAAAAGACAAGCCGGAAAGCACAGAGCCACTACCCGTGGCAGAAGTGGCTACGCCGGGCGCCGCCACCATTGAAGAAGTAGCCGACTTCTTTAAAATACCTCACTCCCATACCCTCAAAGCGGTATTCTACATAGCCGATGGGAAAATGGTCTTCGTGGCTATCCGGGGAGACATTGAAGTAAACGAGGTAAAGTTGAAAAACGCCCTGGGCTGTGTGGAACTGCGTATGGCTACCGAAGCCGAGGTAATCGAGGCGGGAATCGTCGCCGGAGCAGCCTCACCCATAGGCATTAGCGGCATGAAAGTCGTTGCCGACGAATCGGTAACCTCAGGCAGTAACTTTGTTGCCGGCGCCAACAAACCAGAAACCCACCTGAGAAATGTTAACTACCCCAGAGATTTCAAGGCTGATATGATAACAGATATCGCCAGGACTACAGCCGGAGACGGATGCCCCAAATGCAGCGCCAGATTATCATCCACTCGCGGCATTGAGGTAGGACACATCTTCAAGCTGGGCACCTTCTTTAGCGAGAAACTGGGCGCCTACTACATCGACCCCGAAGGCGTGTCCAAGCCGATTATTATGGGGTGCTACGGCATCGGTCTGGGCAGGCTGCTGGCCGCCGCCATAGAGCAGAACAACGATGATAAGGGCATTGTCTGGCCAATGCCCATTGCTCCTTACCAGGTCTACCTCTGCCCCTTATATCGGGACGACACCCAGGTGGACGCCATTGCTGAAAAACTCTATTCCGAACTGGAGGCAGCGGGGCTGGAGGTGCTTTTCGACGACCGCCCAGAGTCGCCCGGGGTAAAGTTTAACGACGCCGACCTGTTAGGGATACCCATCCGCGTTACCATCAGCCCCCGCACCCTGGAAAAAGACAGCGTCGAGATAAAAATGCGTGCCGAAAAAGAGACCCGGCTTATCAAGTTGGAGCAGGTAAGCACAACCCTGAAGGAACTTATCACCAGCCAACTCAAAGCAACCTAGCCAAGCCTATTTCAACCTGTCGGTTTGACGCTATATCAGCAGGCATAATACTGCTAAGTAAGATAGCTTCTTTTAGAAACGGAGACATATGAAATGGCTTTAATGACGCCGGAGCAGTTTGAGGACAGCCTGAAAAAGACCAAGCCCAGAGTCTTTATGAACGGCAAAAAAGTGGACTCTATCCTCGAAAACAAGAACACCCGAACCGTTATTGAGGCAAATAAGGCAAGTTATGTCTGGGCGCTGGACCCCAGATACCGTGACTTGATGACCTCCTACTCACCACTTATCAATGATGTGGTGAACCGCTATACCACGGTCAGCGCCAGCACCGACGACCTGGTGAAAAAGGCGGAAGTGGGCACTTTGACCGCCGAGATGCTGGGGACATGCATCTACCGCTGCGTGGGCTATGACGCTTTTCACTCGTTAGCCAGTACCACCTGGGAAATGGATAGAGACCTGGGTACGGATTATCACGCCAAGTTCCTAGAGTACCAGAGGATGGTGCAGACCAAAGACCTTTCCGTAGCGGGTGCCCTCACCGAACCGAGAGGACCCCGCAACAAAAAGACCCTGAACTGGGACGACCCCTACCTCTCCTTAAAAATGGTGGACAGAAACAAGGATGGTATTGTGGTGCGGGGCGCCAAAATCAATATCAGCGGCGCCTATGCCGGTCACGAACTGGTAGTCTTACCCCAATCAGCCCATTTCGAAGGCGAGGAGGACTATGCCGTCGCCTTTGCCACCCCCGTAGACGCCAAGGGTATCACCTACGTATGCCAGTACTCGGCTTACTCCGCGGAGAGGGATATGGCAGATAACCTCGAGGAGCTGGGTAATCCTGTTTTCGGTCAGCGCGAGACCTCAATGATAGTCTTTGACAACGTCTTTATTCCCTGGGAAAGGGTCTTCCACTGTGGTGAGTACCCCTACTCGGTAAAGTTTGTGACCCGCTTTGCCCGGACTCACCGCATGACCTGCGGCGGAACCTGCAAGGTAGGTTTTATGAACCAGATTATCGGCGCCGCCAAACTGATTCAAGAATACAAGGGGCTGGAGAAAGCCAGCCACATCAACGAGCAGCTATCGGAGATGGTTGTCCTGAGGGAGACCTGCCGCGCCTGTGGCCTGGCGGCAGCCAACAAAGGCTCCGAAGAGCCGCCCGGTTCGGGGGTATTCCTGCCGGACGAGATTATGGGCAATGTCGCCAAGCTGAATGTCTGCAATGCCTTCTGGCGGGTGATGGCACTGGCCGGAGATATCGGCGGCGGACTGCTCGTTACCATGCCCTCGCTTAAAGAGCTGAAAAACCCCGAAGTCAAGGACTATGTTAACGAGTTTTACAGCTTCGGCTCCGACGAACCCACCGAAAATATCCTGAAGGTGCATAAACTCCTTCAGCACTGGACGGCGGGGCAGCACGGCGTGGGTACCTGGCACGGTGCCGGGCCGGTCATGGCGCAGAAAATCATGCTGCAGAGGGTCATCAACTACGAGCACGAGAAAGAGCTGGTCAGGCAGGCGCTAAATCTTAAAGAGAAATAAAGCCAGGGCTGAAATAGCTAGGCGCGCAGCGTAGCCCCCAGCTCACCGGATAGCTTCTTCAGGATTTGCTGCTGAATTTTGTTAACCGCTTCATCGGTCAGGGTATGAGACGGCGACTGGAAGGTAATGCTGTAAGCGAGGGATTTTTTGCCAGCGGGCACCTGGTCGCCGGAGTAGACATCAAATATACTGACCTGCTTCACCAGTGAAAAGCCACTGATAATGTCCGTCACCTGCTGATGTGTTATCGCCATATCAACTATCAGGGCTATATCCCGCACTATGGCCGGGAACTTGGATACCGGCTGGAACATCTTATGCTCAATGGCAAAGGGCACCAGTGCGGTCAGGTCAACTTCAAAGAGGTAAACAGACTCGGTAAGCTCAAATGCCTGGGATACCCTGGGATGAACCTCACCGATAACACCCAGTTTGTTGCCATTGACCATTATGGCCGCCTGCTTAGTCGGGTTTAAACTTTCGTCCTTACCAATTTCAAAGCTGGCAGCCACGCCCAATTTATCAAGCAAAGCCTCCGCCATACCCTTGGCATCATAGAAATCAAAAAGTTCGTCTCCACCCCGCCACGACTTCTCCTGCCGGGAACCGCTCAGTAAACCGCAGAGCACCTCTGCTTCAAGCGGCAAATCATTCGGTCGGGGCAAATACACCTTACCCAGCTCAAAGAGTCGGATACCACCTTCCTCATAGCGTCGGTTCGCCGAAAGGGCAGCCAGCAGGTTAGCCCTCAGATTGGTGCGGAGATACTCCTGCTCTGCCGTCATCGGGTTAGCCATACGCAGCGGCACAGGTTCCAGGGCTTGAGATTCGGGGGAAAGCTTGCTCAGCATATCCAGACCGGTCAAGGAAAGGGTAATTATCTCCTGAAACCCATAACCGACCAGCCCCTGCCTTACTTCCTGCTTGAGGCGAATAATGGGGTCGGGATTTTGCCGGGGCAGTTCCTCACTGAGCAACGTTACCGGTATCTTATCGTAGCCGGTAACTCTAACTACCTCTTCAATAAGGTCAACCGCCTGGTTAATATCATTTCGCCAGTAAGGAGCCGTTACCCAGACCTCCGAAGATGAAGCCGACGGTTTACATTCAAAACCCAGGGCAGAGAGAGCCGCCACTATCCGGTCGATACTGAACTCAACGCCAAGAACCCGTTTTACCTCGTCGGTCGATAGCCGAACAGGTTCACGATCGGCTTTACCGGAGTAGGCATCAACCACGCCCAGGGCGGCTTCTCCGCCGGCCAGCTGCATTATCAGTTGGGTAGCCCGTTTAAGTCCCAGTATCGCCAGTTCAGGGCGAATTCCCCTTTCAAACCTCATACAGGCTTCGCTGGGCATCCGCAGGATATTGCCGGTGCGGTGAACGCTCGCCGGGTTGAAATTAGCCGCTTCCAGCAGTATGGCGGTAGACTGCTCCACCACCTCGCTATTAACCCCGCCCATAATGCCGGCGACAGCTACCGCCCGCTCGGCGTCGGCAATGACCAGCATATTATTATCCAAGGTGCGCTCTACCTCATCCAGGCTGACGATAACCTCGCCAGCTCTAGCCCGGCGCACGATAATCTGCTTATCTCTAATTCGCGTATAGTCAAAAGCATGTAACGGTTGGCCATACTCCAGCATGACATAGTTGGTAACATCCACGATATTGTTTATAGGACGCATACCGCAGTTAAACAATCGCTGCTGCAGCCACGCCGGCGACTCCACCAGCTTTACGCCGGTTATCAGGCTGGCGCAATACCTCGGGCACAGGTCGGGGTCGTTAATTGCCACAGCTATGTAATCGTCGATAGAGACAGTCGTTTCCTTATAGCTAATCTCATCGAGGTGTAACTTCTGACCGGTAAGAGCCGCTATTTCACGGGCAATCCCGATAATGGAAAGACAATCGGGTCTGTTGGGCGTCACTTCCAGGTCAAGAACGATGTCGCCCAGATAATCAGCCAGCGGCGTGCCGACCGGCGCCTCCGCCGGCAGCACCATAATACCTTCATGGCTATCCGAGATGCCCAGCTCTTGCTCCGAGCAAACCATGCCGCTGGAGGCAACACCTCGAATCTTGGCTGGCTTCAGCTGGCACATTTTCCCGCTATGCGGGTCTAATAAGTGAGCGCCTTCCCTGGCGAAGGCTATCTTATCACCGAGGACCAGATTCGGAGCCCCGCAGACGACGGTCGGCTGTTCCGTACCCAAATCCACCGTGACCAGGCGAAGGCGGTCGGCATTGGGATGAGGATTAATCGCCGTTATCTGACCGACGACTATACTTTCCCAATCGCCCCCTATAATCTCAATGCTGCCAACCTCGATACCCGCCATCGTCAGCTTATCGGCTATCTCCGCCAATGGCAGTTTAATATCCACATATTCTTTCAGCCAGTTAACCGATACTTTCATTTGCTTAAAATTGCCTCAAGAATCTAAGGTCGCTGCCATAGAAAAGCCTGATATCGTCGATTCCATAACGCAGCATCGGCATACGGTCGATACCCATGCCGAAAGCAAAACCGGTATAAACCTCGGGGTCGAGACCAGCGCGCTGGAGCACCTGGGGGTGAGTCATCCCGGCACCCAGAATCTCAATCCAGCCCGTATTGCCGCACAAACGGCACCCCGTACCACCACAGACCAGGCATTCTATAGCCATCTCGGCGCCAGGCTCCACAAACGGGAAATAATCGCAGCGGAAGCGCACCTTCCGGTCTTCACCAAAGAAACGGCGGGCAAACTCGTAGAGCGTTCCCTTGAGGTCGGTCATGGTAATGCCCTCACCGACCGCCAGGGCATCAATCTGGTAGAACATCGGGACATGGGTAGCATCACTGGCTTCGTAGCGGTATACCCTGCCCGGCACAATCACCCGCAGTGGCGGCTTCATCTTCTCCATAACCCGGAGCTGCATAGCCGTGGTGTGGGTGCGCAGCAGCATATTCCTCTTGCCTT
>CAZLFC010000004.1:0-38404 GCA_964558705.1 uncultured Dehalococcoidales bacterium | reverse complement strand
CCTGAATTTTAGTCAGTGCCCACTGTTTATCAAAATACGTATCATTGGAAACAATTGTGGGGGCATCAGCCACATAACCGACCACACCGTCACCGGCATCACTGGCGTAGGTCACTGACCACGGCAGTAAGAGTGTGATTGCTACGAAGAAGGAGATTATTCTGGCTTTCTTGGTTCTCACTTATAGCCCCCGGTTCTTGGTGCTTTCAGCTTTCAGGCAACCTGGATGCCATTTCGCTTTTGTAGTTTCACTTTAATGGAGCCAGCTTACACGCACGTCACAAACAGACCTCAAAACCTTACAAAAGAATCACAGGCTAAGCTCAGTTTCAGATAATCCGACCGTGAGGAATTAAGAAGGCTGTTTGCTAAAACTACGGATTGTTGTTGCGGAGAGTAGTCAGTGCCGGGTTCATGGAGTTCACTAAAATGGAGATACCGTGCTATTATTGGAGAGAATTTCAATGACTGACGGCAACACTGCTGTAGACAGAGGGTGAAGATACGGTGTTACTAATGCCCGATGACAGAACCAATGCGCTGAAGCCTATCAAATGGTACAAGAACCTTGCCACGAGAAAGGGGCGACTTGAGGCCGAAGCGTTCCTTGTTGAAGGGGACCGGGCTATCAGGCAGATAATCAGCAGTAATCCGGATGAAATAATTGAAATTGTATCCACAGAGGAGCTATCTCCCTATTACCACAAATACCCTGAACGCCTGGTTACTGATAGCCAGTTACACTCGATATCATCCACCAAGACACCTCAGGGGACTATGGCGGTCGTTCGTCTACCCCGGGATATATACTCCGGCCAGCTGCCGGACAACAGCGGTGCCAAAATCCTGCTGCTTGAGGATGTTCAAGACCCGGGGAACGTGGGCACTCTCATCCGCACGGCCGCAGCCTTTGATTTTTCCGGGATTATCCTGACGGAAAAATGCGCCGACCCCCTGTCTCCAAAATGTGTCCAATCAACTGCCGGCACGGTGTTATCTTTATGGATTAGAAGGACTCCCCGTTATCTGGAGCTGGTAAAGGCACTGAAACATAGCGGCTACTCCCTGTTAGCCGCGGACCTTGGCGGCGTGGCAGACCCGTCGGTTCTTCAAGACCAGAATAAGTTGCTGCTGGCACTGGGTAACGAGGCGTCCGGCCTTTCGAGCTCGATACTGGACGCGTCCGATTACAGGTTGAGGGTGCCTACTATCCGGGGCAAAGCAGAATCACTAAATGTAGCCGCTTGCGGTGCCATCTGCATGTATCTGAGCTATCATAAATGCTGAGCCTGTCACCGGGTAGCCGGTCTCCGCTGAGTACTCGCGGGTCGCCGCATGTCCTGACAACATAATAGCCGGCATTAGAGTCAAAAAGAGCGAACCGTGATATAATGCCTTAACAAGTCTTTCGAAGGAGTGTCTGATGTCGAAAAAGTTGACCGTAATTCCAGAGCAGTGTTCCGGTTGCCGGATATGTGAAATTGTATGTGCAATTAAACATTTCGGAGTGGTCAATCCGAAGAAAGCGGCCATAAGAGTAATAAATACATACCCGCATCCGGTTATGAGAATGCCTATCGTATGCAGCCAGTGTAAAGTGCCCACTTGTGCCCAGGTATGTCCCACGGATGCTCTGAAAAGGGTCAACGGTGTCGTACAACTGGACGAGTCGGAATGCATATCCTGTTATAAATGCGTGGAAGCGTGTCCTTTCGGGGCGATATACGCTCATGAAGAATGTGACCTGCCTATTAAGTGCGATATGTGCGGTGGCGACCCTGAATGCGTCAAGAAATGTCCTAAGGGTGCGCTCAGGCTTATTCCGGAGGATGCTCTTGGCGAGTCCAAACGCCTGAATAATGTCTTGAGCTATACTCAAATGAAAGAAATTGAATATTATGAAAAGGGTGAAAAGAAGGTTATCCATTACGCCGAGATAGGAAAGGAAGAGCTATGAGTATAAAAAGTGGATATTTTAAGAAACATCTACACGTAGACCTTACCAGTGGTTCTATCGAGCGCCGGGACATTTCGGACGCTTTTATCGAGAAATATGTTGGCGGGCGCGGTTTTGGCGCGAAATTGGTCTGGGACAATTTGAAGAAACATAATTTCAAGATAGACCCCCTGGGCCCGGAGAATCTACTGGTTATTGCTCCGGGGCCTTTAACCGGGGCTTACCTGCCTTCATCGGGGAAGAACTCCTTTGTCGCTATCTCACCGGCGACCGGCCTCTACGGTGATTCCTCCATAGGCGGTAACTTCGGTGTTGAACTCAGACAGACCGGAGTCGATGTTCTCTCTATTACCGGCAGAGCACCGGAACTGTCTGTCCTTTTCGTAGACAACGGTGAAACGACGATTCTTCCCATGCCTGAGTTGACAGGCAAAAGCTGTCTGGAAGCCGAGGGAATTATAAAAGAACGGCTGGACACCCATGTGGCTCGAGTTGCCGTTATTGGTAAGGCGGGCGAGAATATGGTGAAGTTTGCCTGTATCAACGCCGATTGGGGCCGTAACGCGGGGAGGACCGGAATGGGGGCAGTTTTGGGCTCAAAGAACCTCAAGGCGATTGTGGTGAACGGGCATCGGGACCTGCCCATCTATGATTTGAACGGACTTATGGCCGAGGCTGATAAGGCTTACCAGTACCTGGCAGAACACAAATATTTCAAAATGTGGCAGCAGGAAGGGCTGATGAATGTCATTGACTACGCCAACGAGAAGGGGATTCTGCCGGCGTATAACTTCAAGGACAGTGTTTTTGCCCGGAGTGACCTTATCAACGGTGAGACTATGCTGGCGAACTATAAAATAGGTGACAGCGCCTGTTTTTCGTGCTCAATGTGTTGCGGCAATGTTTGCCTCGTTAAGGATGGGAAATATTCGGGCGTGGTGGTGGAGGGTCCGGAATATGAATCGTGTGCCATGCTGGGTTCCAACCTGGGGATAGACAACTTCGCGGCGATACTTTCGGCAACCCGATTGTGCGACGAAATGGGCATGGATACGATTTCCGTGGGCAACCTGGTGGGTGCGGTAATAGAGGGCTACGAGAAGGGGATTTTGTCCCTGGCTGACCTGGACGGCGGAAATATCACCTGGGGAGATGAGGAGGCGATTTTAGAGCTGTTACGAAAAATCGCTAACCGGGAAGGTATCGGTGATATTATCGCTGACGGGTCCCGGCGCATTATTGAAAAATGGCCGGAGATGGATAAATTAATCCTCCAGGTCAAAGGCCTTGAGCAGTCCGCCTACGACAGCCACGCCGGCAGTTCGATGGCGCTGGCTTATGCTACTTCGGACATCGGGGCACATCACACGCGGGCATGGACTATCGCCAAGGAAATGGAAGAGGGCCAGAATTGGTCGGACGAAGACAAGGTGGACACGGTCATATATCATCAGACATTACGCCCGCTCTTTGATATGCTTGGCGTTTGCCGTCTGCCCTGGATTGAACTGGGGCTGAACGAAAGGCACTATGAATACTTCTATAAGCATGTGACCGGCAATGATTTGTCACTCGAACAGCTTCTGGAGCTCTCGAATGACATCTATGGCCTGACGCGCCTGATTAATACCCGTTTGGGCACCAGTCGCCAGGATGACTCGCTTCCTTACAAAGTATATGCCAATCCGCTGCTCACTGGCCCGAATGCGGGTAAGGTGGTCGACCGGGAAGACTTTCAGAGGCTGCTCTCTTTATACTATCGGAAGCGTGGCTGGGATGAGAACGGTATCCCCCCGGCGGGGATAGAAAAGAAGTTTGAAGACTAGCTTCTCGGATGTCTGTGCCGCCAGAACAGGCTATTTTGTCCCCACCGGCACGAATATGGAGCCGGTGGCGGGGTAAATGACCTCCAGGAAAACGGTTACCTTCGCTGGCGTAGCGGCGCTACCATTTCTATTGTCGAAGGTTAGTGTATAAGTAGTTCCTTCAGCCTGGTCGGCGACAAAAGAAAAACGGTCTGAATCCGTCCCTCCGGAGGCTGTGGCTGTCTCGTCTTCAGACTTATAGATTAGAGAGTTGCCAGTTACGTTAAAAGCTATGTCCCCACCTTTTTCAAGGTAGAAGTAGCCATCTACCTTGTCCCCATCGGCTAATTTCAGGAGTATTGATAGCTCTTCGCCGACGTCTACCTCCAGTTTCATCTGATTCATTTGCCACTCTGAACCAAGCTCGGCTTGCCTGACTATCTCAGGGCCTGCTGAAGATGATGTGCCGGTCAGCTCTGCTATCTCTGAACATCCGATGGTGGCTGCCAGAGATAACACCATAACTACGGTTATAACACTCTTTAGCATTTAAGGTTGACCTTACTTGGTGTCTGACGCTCTGTATGTCAAAAGTTTGTATAAGAATACATCTGACTTACAGTTTAGTCAATAATGGACAGGATGGCAAAAGCGAATTGTTTAAAACCGGGTTGTTAGTGTGTCTCTAGGCATATATATTGACAAATGACAACTTTAATGGTAAAAGTATATAGGGTGTGCAGGCTATATTATGGTTGGGCCGGGCATATTAACGTCGGAAGAAGGAGTGCGAGAGCCATTAATGTGACAAAAGGCTAACTCGTAAGCGGGTCGGTTCAGCCAGTTCGATGGATTGCCGTTATAAATAAGGAAGGCTGGAGTTATGGCAAGGTCGTGTGGCGTAAAGACGATCCTTACTATAGAAGATGAGGCTGAAGTCCTGACTTTTGTCTCCCGGGTACTTGAGCTGGAGGGTTACCGGGTTCTTCAGGCCAGCGATGGTGATACTGGCTTGAGATTAGCCAGGGAACATCATATTGCTCTGATGCTGCTGGATTTGCGGTTACCCGGGCGTGATGGTTGGAGCGTCCTGCGGGCGATGAAAAGTGAGCTGGAGCTATCAGCAATTCCCGTAATTGTATTCACTGCCTCAGCCGGAGTGCCACAGCGGGACAGAGCTCTCGGGATGGGTGCTGTCGATTACCTGATTAAACCCCTGAGCGTGACCAGCCTGAGAGAAGCTGTTGTTCGTGTTCTCAACCCAAAGAGGTGATACCGACTCAAGAACCGGTCGAAGTACCACGCGCTGTTGTCGTGGTCCCTGGCGTCTTACCAAGCCTCGTCGAAAATCTGGATGGGGCAGCCGATTAACCAGGGGACTTGAAAGCTTTTCCAGAAAATAGTAAGGTATTCAAACACATGGTTATTTAGATTGGTTATATAGAGTGGCGTTAAGGAAACGACTGACATACAATCACTTACTTGACCGGTTCATGGGCAGTGAGGATACCCTTTGGGTATACGACCGGGATAAGCTCATTTTCCAGTCCAGGAAGAAAGGGCTGATTCCCCTGCTCGATTACATCTATAATTTTGTGCCTCAGATAAAGGGCGCGGTTGTTTTCGACCGTGTAGTGGGTAACGCGGCGGCTTTACTCTTGAGAGAAGCCCTTTGTGCTGAGGTTTACAGCTTTTTAGGCAGTCAGCTGGCCATTCAGAGTTTAGATAGTTTCGGCATAAAGTATCATTTTTCCAGGGTTGTTACTCGCATCTTGAACAATCTTGGCAATGACATCTGTCCTATGGAGAAGTTGTCCCTTGGTAAATCTCCCGAAGAATTTTACAAGGCTGTTAGACGGTACTAGGTTCACCCGGGGGTTATGATGGTATGGGTTAGTATTCTGGCAGTTCTGGTGCTTTTTCTCAGCTTTGGCGGTGGGGTTAAAGACGGGGCGGTTAAGAGCTTCTTTTCCCTGATAGCGCTCATCATTGCCATTCCCCTCGCCGGCATCTCCTATCGCCTGCTGGCTACCGCCCTCTCCTTTTTGCCCGGAGAGGACTGGGAGAATTTTGTCGGGTTTTTTATTACACTGGCCATAATAAGTGCCATATTTCAATTAATCTTCTTACTGCCGAGAAAAATTATTCAAAAAATCTGGAGCAAAGGGCTTATTTTCAGGCTAACTGGAGGCATCCTTAATCTTTTTAATTCGGCGCTAGGTATGGCGGTTTTTACCCTTTTGGTTATAGCTTATCCCATTGCCGGTTGGCTGGAGCAGGCCGTGACGGGTTCCGGCGTTCTTACCTGGCTGGTTACGAGCCTGGGTTTTGTTAAGGCAATGCTGCCTGAAGTATTTCAGGCAGGGGTAATTACCGCTTTTTTGGGGTGAATGTGTTGGGTGCTTGTTTATTATCAGTGATAGCTAGTTTGCTTTTCTTCATGAGCGGTAGGTATCTTTCCAGGCTTCCGCTTTCTGTATAAGCTCACGAGCGTTATCCAGGGATGTTGCGGTATACTGGGGACCGCCCAGCATGGCGCCGAGTTCCTTGAGTCGCGACTCATCTTGAAGGGTCTCCAGCACGCTCAGGGTTCGAGTGCCGGAGACCTCCTTGTGCACGCTGTAATGGGCGTCACCGAAAGTCGCGATTTGAGGCAGGTGGGTGACGCAAATCACTTGGCGGTTCCGGGCTAAAAGCCAGAGTTTTTTACCGATTATTTCGCCGCTCCTGCCGCCCACCCCGATGTCAATTTCATCGAACACGAGTACCGGGATGCTATCGGCTTGAGAAAGGGCTCCTTTTAAGGCTAGCATGAAACGGGAAATCTCGCCGGTGGAGGCAATTTTAGTCAGGGGTTTGATAGGTTCCCCGGGATTCGTGGCAGCCATAAACTCTACATTATCGATACCCTCGTTGTTGAAGGCATAGGTTGCTCCGTCAGGAGCCGGGATTCCGTCCTCAGCTTGGAGCCGGGTTACAGCTACTTCAAATTCAACCTGGGGCATGTTTAGTTCCTGCAGTTCTTGCTTCACTTCAGCTACCAGCCTCTTGACTGCCTGGGAACGTGCCCGGGAAAGCTCAATGCCTGTTTGTCCCATCTCCTTTTTGAGAGCGGAACATATTTGCTCAAGCTCGGCACGCCTTTCGGAAGAACGGGACAGTCCTGCCAGTCCGCTTTCTGCCTTTTTCAGGTAATCTAAAATCTCGGTAACGGTTGGCCCGTATTTCCTTTTTAGATTTCTAACGAGTTCTAAGCGCGACTCTACTTCTTCGAGTCGTTGCGGGTCGTATTCTAACCGGTCACTATAGGCGCGAATGTCTCGTGCTGTTTCCTCAAGCCCGAATGAAGTCTCCTCCAGGAAGTCCAGCTGCTGTTTGAGAGAGAGGTCTATCTCCACCAGCTTTTTCATTGTCTGGACAGCCTTATTCAACTTAACTAAAACTGAAGAAAATGAGGTATCTTCCGTGGCCAGAGCCTGATAAACTTCGTAGGAAAGCGATTTTAGCTTCTCGCAGGAGGCAAGGACATTTCGTTCCTTCTCCAGCTCCTCTTCCTCCCCTTCTCGTAGTTTAGCTCGGCTTATCTCGTCTAGCTGGAAGCGCAGGAATTCCTCTTGGCGAGTCAGGTCTTTTGCCTCTTCAGCCAGCGCTTTCAGTTCCTGTTCCGCCTTAAACAGTCTGGTAGCTTTATCACTGAAACTGTGTCGCAGGTTCGTGGTATGGGCGTAGGCATCCAGGAAATCGAGGTGATATTTCCGGTCAAGGAGAGATAAATGTTCACTTTGACCGTGAATGTCAATTAAAAAACGCCCGATTTGCTGCAGAAGTCCTTTAGTTACCGACTGCCCGTTCACCCGGATAACACTGCGACCCTGCTTGCGCAGGTCGCAGTTTACTACTAGGGTATCCTCATCGTTTTTGAGGCCATTCTCTGCCAGGAATTCGCTGAGTTGGTGGATATCCGCATTTTGAGGGAGGGCAAAAACCCCTTCAATATGGGCTTCGGTAGCACTGTGACGGATAACCTCTTCGTCCACTTTCCCGGCTAACAATGCCTCCACGGCATCAATTACCAGAGATTTCCCGGCCCCGGTCTCGCCGGTGATGACATTTAAGCCGCCACTCAAACGCCAGTTTATCTCCTCGATGATACCGATGTCTTTGACTCTTAATTCAAGTAACAAATCATCTCTCCTGACTCCAGGGGTAAAGGCTTTTAATGCCCGGGCTATCTAGATTTTTAGCATAAAAGTCCGTTCAAAAACAACTTGCTGGTTACATCTGGCTGATGACATTCTACCACGTGTTGTTGGGAATAGTTGAGTGTTGTCTGTGGGGAAGTCTGAAAGATTTTAAGACAGGGGGATAAATGTGGAGCTCTATGTGGATGAGGACGTGTTAACTATAGGTTGGGCACGTTTCAGCTATATTTTAGCGTTCTTAATCTATCTTATAGGTCCCCTGCGTGAAAGCATATGAGTCATATTTATAGTTTTTGGTGCAGAGTCGATAAGAAGAGTTATTAAGTTCCAGCCAGAGATATTCTTTGCCCGTTAGTTTTCTCTCTGGTTCTCCCAGCACCTCTCTGATTATCTTTTCCAGATTTTCAATCTTGAAAGGTTTTACCAGGTAGTCGAGGACTCCCAGCTTTTGTGCCTTTTCCTGCGTTTCTGGCGAAGGATGGGCGGTAATGATTATCCCTTTGGCTTCAGATTTAAGCTCTCTGGCTTTTTCGAATACTTGCAGTCCATCAATGCCCAGTAACTTTAAATCAAGGACGATAATGCCAAAGTCTTCCTTCCTGATTCTCTGTAAGGCTTCTTCTCCGGTCTCAGCGCTCTCGACATCGTAACCATTCTCCATGAGCCAGTCACGCATGCCTTCGCGCATCACGGTTTCATCTTCTACCAGCAGAATCCTCCTTTTTTGGGTGTCCATTTTTTCCTCCTAGTGCATCTCTGGAAAATCTACCTTGGTTACCTTTTTCAGCCTTTCTAATTAGAGGGTACGCTTTTTTACGGTTGTCAGGCGTACCCTCTAACTATATTTCAGCAGTCTCAAGGTACTTTAATTATGCTTCGGTTTCAGCTTTTTGTTTTTGCTCTTTTTTGAGCAGAGCAGCTCGGCGTGCTTCCAGCTTATCCAGCTTTCTTTGGAGAGCATCCTCCATCATTTGACCAAATTCGCAGGCGTTGCACTGGAACAGGCGGCTGCAAATTCGGTGTGATACATCACCCTTAAGGGCATAGCGGCAAAGCCTCTGGTTACCGGGTAGCGCCTTGAATTTCTCCAGCGCAGCTTCAAGTTCCGGGGCATCACCACTGGCCATCTTCTCCTGCATCATCTGGTCGAAATCGCAGGTGGTGCAGTCATAGTCGTTGGTGCAGATGCGGTAGGCTACCATACCCATCTTCATCCAAACGCACTCCTTGATTTTGCCTTCTGCGGCGGCTTCCTCTCCTTCAGCTACGGCTTCAGCCTCTGGCTTGGCTAGGGCTTCTTTTGCCTTTCGTATCCAGACTCGGGCTTCGATGCTACCCGGGGCAGCGTTGAGGACAGCCTCAAACTCCTTTAGAGCTTTCAGATATTGGCCGGCGTCACATTGGGTCTTGCCCTGCGCCAGATGGTCCGGGACTTCCTCGGGAGCTATAGCTATAATCTCTTCAACCTTTACCTCATCGATAACTTCCTCGGTTTCGGCAGGTTCAGCCTTGGCTTCTCCGGCAGCCTTCTTTGGTTTTATCTCCACCTGGATTGGCCCCAGGGTCTCCCGGACCAATTTTTCCAGTTCATTGAGGTCGAAGGGCTTGGGCAGGTAATCTACGGCTCCCTCCTTCATGGCGTCTATAGCTGTTTGGACTGAAGGGTAAGCGGTAATAATGATACCCTTAAGCTGGGGTCTTTTCGCCTTAGCTTCTCTAAGCACCTCGAGGCCGTCTTTACCCGGTAACTTCAGGTCGAGGATAACAATGCCGAAGTCCTTCTCATCGATGGCTTCCAGGGCTTTCTCTCCCTCCTCGGCGGTCTCCACTTTATAGCCGACGTCAGTCAGCCAGTCCTGCAGGGACTCTCTCATGATATCCTCATCTTCTACTATCAATATAGGTTTCACTTTTTCACCTCCTTTTACTTTATCTTCCTTTAAGACTGCTAGCTTTTCCATTTTTATCACCTCCACACTGTTTAAAGGCAATTTTCTTGCCATAAGAAAAGGCTATCCTGACGATTCAGGATAGCCTTGGTCTTTGGTTTAAAGTAGCCTGGTTGTAAACTATTTAATCAGTTGCTGTTTATATTCTTTACATTTTTTACCAGTCGGGGATTTCAGTTATGATGTTCTCAGAAGTGGCGTGCCCAATGCCGATGGCGTTAGACGGGCAGGCGGCACTGCATACTCCGCATCGCTTGCATTTAATATCGTCTATGGTGGCTACTGCCTTGCCGTTATCTGCCCTTAGCTGGATGGCATCATAGCTGCATAAGCCTACACAGATGCCACAGCCACTGCATATATCCTGATTGACTTCAATTTTGGGTATCTCAGGTTGCAGCTCGAGGACGACGCATGCTTTGCAGCTCTTGCACGGGCCGCAATACAGGCATCTTGTCGCTTCTTCTATTGCTTCCTCCAGGGTGAAGCCTTTTTCAAACAGTTCAAAGTTAAGCCTCTCTTCCAGCAGTACCCATTCTGCTTCAGGTTGAGGCTTGTACTCCATGAGCGTGGGGATAGCCGCGCTTTCAAACTGCTTTTCCCGGCCTTCCTTGAGTTCCTCACCCTTCAGGTAACGGTCTATAGACTCGGCGGCTACTATGCCGTCTCTCATCGCTTCGGCAGCAAAGCCCAGTCGCCTCACATCACCACCGATGAAGACTCCTTCTTGGCGATTGCTCATAAGGGTAAGCGGGTCGGTATCAGATCTGCCTCGCTCATTAAGTAAGCCTTCCTGCTGGAAGAACGAATGCTCCGGACCCTGTCCTATGGTTGTCAATAACACGTCGCCCTCAAGGTATATAAAATCACTTCGGTCAAATTTAGGATTGAATCCTTTTTCGTCGAAAACTGAGGTGCAGCGGGGACATTTTATTTTGGTGAACTTGCCATCCTTGCCGATTATCTCTTCTACACCCCGGCTGTAGCATATTTTGATGCCTTCTTCACGGGCACCTTTTATCTCCTCAACATCGGCAGGAATTCCATCCTTGGAGGACTTATTCTCATTTTCGAGGCAGACAAGAGTAACATCTCCGCCAAGCCGCCGGGCGGTTCTGGCGGCATCGAAGGCTACATTGCCGCCGCCTACCACGATTACTCTCTTATCACCGAAAAGCCGGCGTAATAGCTGATGGGAGACCTTGCTCTGGTTTACGTCGATGAGAAGATATAACCCGAACGCAACTCCTTCCAGGTCGGCTCCCGGTACCGGTTTGCCTTCAAAGGTGAGCGGTCGGGGAGCTGGAGTGCCGGTGGCGATGAATACGGCTTGGCAACCTTCATTCCTGAGGTCATCCAGGGTTTTCTCGCCACTGCCCATGCTTACTCCGAATCTGACATCAATATGGGCAATTCTTACCAGGTTGTTTAAAGTGGAATCGACAATATCCTTCGGAAGGCGGTATTGAGGAATGTATCTCAGGGCTCCGCCTAATTCGAGACTTTTTTCCAGGATAGTCACCCGGTAGCCGTCTTTACTTAACATATAGGCGGACATTAACCCCGCGGGGCCACCGCCAATTACGGCAACTTTTTCCCTGGTAGGGAGGGGGAAGGGGGGCTTGGTTTCCAGATGGGGCAGGTAGTAATCGGTGAGGAACCGTTTAAGCATCTTTCTTCTTATCGCTCCCGTGTGGTCTTTGTAGTTGCATTCTTTTTCACAAAGCCCGCAGATATAGCTGCATATTGTGAATAGAGGATTCTTCTCATAAATTATATCGCCTATTTTTGTTATCTGAGGGATAGCCTTCTCGGTGTCAAGGGGCAGGTGTGAAATCATCGCATTGGTGCGCTGAATCGGCTCTCCGATGGGACAGGCTATCTGACAGGGAGGCAGGTGTACCTTCCCGGTTACCTCATCGATAACTTCCTCGATTTCGGCAGGTTCAGCCTTGGCTTTTCCGGCAGCCTTCTTTGGTTTTATCTCCACCTGGATTGGCCCCAGGGTCTCCCGGACCAATTTTTCCAGTTCATTGAGGTCGAAGGGCTTGGGCAGGTAATCTACGGCTCCCTCCTTCATGGCGTCTATAGCTGTTTGGACTGAAGGGTAAGCGGTAATAATGATACCCTTAAGCTGGGGTCTTTTCGCCTTAGCTTCTCTAAGCACCTCGAGGCCGTCTTTACCCGGTAACTTCAGGTCGAGGATAACAATGCCGAAGTCCTTCTCATCGATGGCTTCCAGGGCTTTCTCTCCCTCCTCGGCGGTCTCCACTTTATAGCCGACGTCAGTCAGCCAGTCCTGCAGGGACTCTCTCATGATATCCTCATCTTCTACTATCAATATAGGTTTCATCTTATCACCTCCGCGCTGTTTGAGAGCAATTATCTTGCCAAAAGAGAAGGCTATCCTGAATTGCCAGGATAGCCTGAGTTTCTGCTTTAATGGAGACTTGATTGTAAAAGATTTAATCAGTTATCATCTTATCTATTTGCTCAAATCATATAATTTAATTTTATTGTAAAGAGTTACCCGGGAAATCCCCAGGATTTTGGCGGCTTTACTTAAGTTGCCGTCGGTTTCTTTGAGTGTGTTCTGGATGTGATTTTTCTCAATCTTTTCAAGGCTTTCACCGGGTACAGACGAGTGAGTCTTTGTCAGGCTTTCCTGGGGCAGGTCGGCAACCTCAATATAATTATCTTTGGCCAGGATAACTGCCCTTTCAATAGCATTTTCCAGTTCCCGGACGTTACCCGGCCAATCATAGTTCAGCAGAAAATCATTAGCCTTAGGAGAAAAGCCGGTAATCTCTTTTTGATTTTCCACGGCGAACTTTTTCAGGAAATGCTCGGCTAAGAGAGGAATGTCTTCTTTTCGCTCTCTCAAGGGAGGCAATTCGATAGTAACCACATTAAGTCGGTAGTAAAGGTCTTCACGGAATTGCCCGTTGGCTATCGCCTGTTTCATATCTTTATTGGTCGCTGAGATGACTCTGACATCGACCTTGATTAGCTCATTCCCGCCAACCCTGGTGAACTCTTTTTCTTCCAGTACCCTGAGCAGGTGAACCTGAATATTGGCACTCATCTCGCCAACCTCATCCAGGAAGAGACTGCCCCGGTTGGCAGCTTCAAATTTTCCTTTCCGTTGGACGTGAGCACCGGTAAAAGAGCCTCTCTCATGCCCGAACAGCTCGCTTTCGAGGAGGGTTTCGGGCAGGGCAGCACAACTAACGGCAACAAATGTCTTATCCTTGCGGTAGCTCTGGGAGTGGACGGCTCGTGCGACCAGTTCCTTCCCGGTGCCGCTTTCGCCGGTAATCAACACCGTGGCATTACTCTTGGCGACGACTTTAATCACCTCGATTATCTGCTGCATCCTGGGACTCTTGGCAATGATATTTTCGAACCGGTAACGCTCCTCCAGTTTCTGGTGCAGGGAAATATTCTCCTCGATGAGTTGTTGATGCTCCATCAGTTTCTCAATTAATAGCTCTACCTTTTCCGGGCAGAAGGGCTTCTCAATGTAGTCATAGGCGCCGGACCTTATGGCGGCAATAGCTGTGGGGATACTGGCGTAGGCAGTGATGATGATTATGTCGGTGTTAGGAGAAATTTCCTTGGCTCTCTTCAGTAATTCAATCCCGTCCATTCCAGGCATTACCAGATCAACAATGGCAATACCCGGCCTCTCCTTCTCAATAATTCCCAGACCCTGGAGGCCGTTCTCGGCGACAAGGACTTCGTATCCGGTGTCGCTTAGCCAGTCACGGAGTGACTCGCGGATGATGGCTTCATCATCAACGACAAGAATTTTAATCTTTTTCTTCATGTTTTTCATAACGCAGCGGCAAATAGATAATGAAGGTGGTACCCTCTCCTTCCCTGCTTTGTACCTCTATTCTACCTTTGTGGCGCTGGACAATTCCATAGGCCACTGCCAGACCGAGGCCTACGCCCTTGCCTTTCTTCTTGGTAGTAAAGAAGGGAGTGAACAGCCGGCGCATGTTCTCCGGGGAGATGCCGAGGCCGGTATCCTGTACCTCAATCTTGAGCTGGCTGTCATTATCGGGTGGGGTTGAGGTGCGGAGGGTCAATATACCTCCTTCCGGCATTGCCTGGATGGCGTTCAGTATGAGGTTGGTGCAGACCTGCTGGAGCTGGTCGAAGTCGGCCATAAGCCTGGGCAGGGCAGGGTCGAGCTCCTTTATCATCTGGACGTTACCCAGTTCAGCCGAGTGGGCGGCCAGTTCTATAGCTCGGGTGATGACCTCGTTGACATTCACTTCTCTGAGGGTAGGCGTAGACTGCCGGGCGAAGTCGAGGAGGTTACGGATTAGTCTGGTGCTGCGGGTAAGTTCGGAGTCCATCTTGGACAGGTAGTCGAGGGCGACCTCTTTGGCGAGCTTATCGTCGTTTATTTTTTTAGCCATCAACTGGGTATAGATAAGGACGCCGGCCAGGGGGTTATTGACCTCGTGGGCGATGGAGGCGGCCAGTTGACCCAGCGAGGTCAGCTTCTCAGCCTGGATTAGCTGTTCCTGGCTTTCTTTCAGGCGCTGGTGATATTCGCTAAGTTTCTGGTAAGCTTCGCTCAGCTTGACACGATCGCTTCTTTCCTTTTCGACTTGATTAAGGTGTGACGCCATAAGTGTACTGATAATGGCGGCAAAGATGACAAATAGAATAGGTCTAAGTAACGGGTCGGGGTAAGGGGAAAATAGCAAAGCGCGTGGTAGCACCACGCAGAGGAAGGCGAGTGAAGCAATCAGGCTTCCCCGTACCCTGAATACCAGAGCAGCGTAGATTATGGGAATGAAGAATAATGTCCGATGTACGTCGTGGACACTGGTGAAAAAGCTGTGGTTAAACAGTGGCAGGTTAATCAGGGGAGTCTGGTCCAGATAGTAATTCAGCGCGCCGAAGGCTATTAAAACCGTGATTATCCAGAAATGAGGGCTTCGTATGCCTCTGGTGTCGCTTCGCTGTGCCCATTCGTTAGCTTTGGCTACCACAATTTCTTTCCAGCGTTGCAGGGTGTTTTTTAGGGTTGGTTTAATTGTTATAGACTGTTCCATTAACACCTTAGCTTAATTAGCTGATTGTCGTCTTATCTTTTTTCTTCATAACGCAGCGGCAAATAGATGATGAAGGTGGTACCCTCTCCTTCCCTGCTCTGAACTTCTATTCTACCTTTGTGGCGCTGGACAATTCCATAGGCCACTGCCAGACCGAGGCCTACGCCCTTGCCTTTCTTCTTGGTAGTAAAGAAGGGAGTGAACAGCCGGCGCATGTTCTCCGGGGAGATGCCGAGGCCGGTATCCTGTACCTCAATCTTGAGCTGGCTGTCATTATCGGGTGGGGTTGAGGTGCGGAGGGTCAATATACCTCCTTCCGGCATTGCCTGGATGGCGTTCAGTATGAGGTTGGTGCAGACCTGCTGGAGCTGGTCGAAGTCGGCCATAAGCCTGGGCAGGGCAGGGTCGAGCTCCTTTATCATCTGGACGTTACCCAGTTCAGCCGAGTGGGCGGCCAGTTCTATAGCTCGGGTGATGACCTCGTTGACATTCACTTCTCTGAGGGTAGGCGTAGACTGCCGGGCGAAGTCGAGGAGGTTACGGATTAGTCTGGTGCTGCGGGTAAGTTCGGAGTCCATCTTGGACAGGTAGTCGAGGGCGACCTCTTTGGCGAGCTTATCGTCGTTTATTTTTTTAGCCATCAACTGGGTATAGATAAGGACGCCGGCCAGGGGGTTATTGACCTCGTGGGCGATGGAGGCGGCCAGTTGACCCAGCGAGGTCAGCTTCTCAGCCTGGATTAGTTCTTCTTGGGTGGCTCTTAACTTATTTAGTACATATGGCCAGCACATATTAACCTCAGCCAGACCCTGGCAGACGGCAATAGCCAGTTCTCGGCAGCCGCCGTAGCCGCAGGCGCCGCAGTTCATATGGAAGCTGGGGTCTACCTTGCCAATCTCCTCTAAAATCCTTTGAATATCTTCTTCGCTGGGAGTAGGTAGGTCGACACTTCTATTGGTAAATTTACGGCTGAGGTCAATGTCAGCATATACCTGAACGTCCTTCTCGGTTTGAACAGGGTCTGCCTGGCTCAAGGTGTAATTGCTGATTATCTCTCTTCGTTTAAAGACGCTCAGGTTGTTATCAATAACCGGACCATCAATACAACCTTCACAAAAACACATGGTGATGAGTTTGGCAGTGATGTTGCCTTCGGAAAACTCGCGAAGGATATGAGGTGTGTATTCATGACCGCAGGCATTTATAATTTCATTGGCTAGAATATCGTCGGAGAGATTGGCTGCCTTGAGTAAGCCACCCGATATGGCGACCAGACGCCCCAGGTTTGGTTTGGGACCCGTGAGTTGCTCTTCGTCCTGAGATGCAAGGGCAATCTCTTTAGCCGCTAACATTTCTTTAATTTCGGCAAAGGTCAGTACTGCATCCACTATGCCGGCAACCTTCTCATCTTTAGCCTCGGCTATCTTGGCTACGCAAGGGCTAATGAAGACTACCTTAGCCTGTGGATTATAACGATGCTTAATCACTCTACCCATGGCTATCATAGGTGAGACAATGGGTGCTAGATTATTGAGTAGCTGGGGGTGAAATCTCTCAATGTATGACACTACCGCCGGGCAGGTAGATGAGATAATATTTTTATCAGCTTTTTCCTTAAAAAGACGGGCATATTCACCGCAGATCAGTTCAGCCCCGAAGGAATCCTCCATAATCTCGCTAAAACCCAGTTTTTTCAAAGCGGCTACCAGCTGCCCCGGTCGAATTTCAGGGAAAGCGGCGGGGAAGGGGGCGGATAGCATCGCGATTATCGGCTGCTGCTGTCCCAATAGCTGCCAGACCAATCCAATGTCGCTCTCTAGGTGTTTCGCTTTAGCCATGCATATCTGAACACAGTTGCCGCAGTCAATACAGCGCTCCTTTATTACCTCAGCCTTGCCCTCTCTTATTCTGATTGCCTTGGCTGGGCAGTTACGAACACAGGCAAGGCACCCGGTACATTTTTCTCTCTCGGTGTAGACAATGCTCATTTTAATTTACCTCCAGCGGTACGGTGGCTTCTATGAACCGCCGGGAATTTAAGCTCTTTTCTCAGGTTGGCTACCGAACGACGTGAGATTGCTACGCCAAATTTTTCCTGGAGTTTGTTGCGGATTGCCTCGTCTGAGGAAAGCTCTTGGTCGGTTTCCAGCAGTTGCCTGAGCAGTTCCATTCTAAATCGCTTGGGCCTAGGGAAGAAGTTTTTCAGAGGGACTTCTTTACCCCAGGGAGTTTCGATACTTTTGCCTCTAATAGCACGACTTATTGAACTGGGAGCGACCTCGATATTTTTAGCCAGTTCCTTTTGGCTGAGAGGTAAGAGTGACTTAGAGTTGCCGGACTCTAGGTATAGTGCCTGCTTGTCAATGATATTTTGCAGGATTTGAGTTATGGTGTCCTTGCGGCTATTAATCAGTTCCAGTTTTTTGAATAGCTGCCTGGCTTCCTTGATTTCAGTGTCAGCGAGTTTACCAGCCGTCTTTAACTCTTCAAATTTTTCATAATCAATGGCATAACGACCCCGGGCGAGAGGCGCTGAAAAATAGCCGATAATAAATCCCTTGTCATCTTTATCTACCGAGGCGATTTTGGAGTAGCGGATGCTGTCTGAGGTAATATTCGACGGATGATAGAATTCACTCCTGACCGAGAAATCATCAATAAGGCTATTTATCTTCTGGACCTCCGGTATGTCCAGGTCGCATTCTCTAGCGATTTCTTCAGGAGTCATCCCTGATTCCGGGAACAAAAAATACTTATTGAATGTCTCCATGCCCAGCTGCTGTATTAGCCGGACAATGTGCTCCTTATTCTGCAGAAGGGATTCAACATCCAGCGAACCTTTATCGGCTACCACCTCTTCTTTGATTGCGTAGAAACTGGAGGACATATCGGTTCTGGGCAGTCTCTGGTAGCGGATTAGTTTTTCCTTACCGTATAACTTCTGAAAAAGGGGCTCACGCTCTATCTCGCTGATAAGCTTGTGAAAGTCGTCCTCGGGCATTTCCAGCAGGTTGGCTTGTTCCATGCGGAGGATTTGTCTTTGCTCCTGCCGCATTTGCATGGACTGGGTCTGGTTCATCTTCAATGAGGGTACTCTGTCTAACATCGTATCACTAACTAGAGTAATAACTTTACACTAAATTGTCAAATAATTTTACACTAAATTTGCCACAGGGTTTTATCGCCTGCCTATCACAAAATAGCACGCACCGCTGAATAACCCGGTGCGTGCTACCTCGTGTCTGGTTTTCCGATTTATCTTATGTCCTGGAGTTTGATTACCATTTTTCTTGTGCCAGCCGGGCAATAAGCCAGGACTCCACTC
Source organism: uncultured Dehalococcoidales bacterium (assembly GCA_964558705.1). Lineage (GTDB taxonomy): Bacteria > Chloroflexota > Dehalococcoidia > Dehalococcoidales. The sequence goes on along the minus strand of CAZLFC010000004.1, from coordinate 20,091 downwards.
TCTCGTCGAGTTCGCCGACCCATGACTTTATTCTGCGGATGTCACCGGTAGCCAGGGCCGCCTTCTCTTCGGCGGTGAGGTCATAGCTCTTGAGCGCCTCCGCGGGGTTCTCGGCTAACTGGGCCAGGAAGGCATTATCCTGTATCGCTCTGTCAAGCACCGCGAGCACCGGTTTGACGGCACACACCTTGTATTCGGGAATCTTGGCCACCGGGTCAACCGCCGGGTTGGTGAGGATATTGGCGGGCGCTTCATGCCAGTGGAAGGACATGAAAACAAGACCGGGGGCTGATTTTTCCGTGATGTGAGCCTTGGCTTCTATCTTGCCCCTGTCTGAGGTGATGGTTATCATCTCACCTTCCCAGACGCCCAGTCGCTCAGCATCCTTGGGATGGATTTCGGCTAAACCTTTCGGGTAGAGTTCCTGCAATGGAGCGGCGCGCCGACTCATTGTTCCGGTGTGCCAGTGCTCCAGGACTCGTCCGGTGGTAAGTACCATGGGAAACTCTTTAGAAATCGACTCATCGGGAGGGATGTACTCTAAAGCGTGGAACTTGCCCAGTCCACGGCTGAACTTGTCCTTGTGCAGGAAGGGAGTGCCCGGGTGGTTATCGTCAAGGCAGGGCCACTGCAAGCCGGTACCGTCCAGGCGGTTATAGTGGACACCGCCGTAGATAGGTGTCAGAGCAGCGATTTCATCCATTATCTGTTCGGCACTGGTGTAGCTGAAGTCGTGTCCCATCTTTTCCGCCAGCTGGCAGGTTATCTCCCAGTCATCGCGGGCTTCGCCCGGCGGTGTGACCGCTTGCCGCACTCTCTGGACGCGCCGGTCGGTGCTGGTGAAGGTGCCTTCTTTCTCGGCAAAGCATGCCGCCGGCAGGACAACGTCAGCCAGCCAGACCGTTTCCGAGGGGAAGATATCCTGGACTACCAGGAAATTCAGCCTTTTCAACGATTCTCTGGCGTGCTCGGTGTTAGGTTCACTGAGCAGAGGGTTCTCCCCCACGATGTACATTGCCTTTATCTTGCCTTCGTGGGCGGCCGGAAGCATCTCCGTCATGGTGATTCCCGGAGTATCACCGAGCTGGCAGTGCCAGGCTGCTTCAAATTTTCCTCTGCTTTCCGGATTGTTAACCGCCTGGTAGCCGGGGAGGACATTCGGTAATGCTCCCAGGTCGCAAGCCCCCTGGACATTATTCTGTCCGCGTAGCGGGCTGAAGCCGGTACCTTCCCGGCCGATGTTGCCGGTGAGAAGCAGGAGGTTGGCCACGCTTTTAACATTGTCGGTGCCGGTAGTATGCTGCGTTATGCCCATGCTGTAAATAATGCATGCTTTTTCGGCTTGACCGAATACGCGGGCGGCTTTGATAAGGTCTTCCTGGGCAACGCCGCTTATTTTCTCCACGACCTCCGGCGTGTAGTTTTCAACTACCTGGTTTAGTTCGTCAAAGCCTTCGGTGCGCTCTTTAATAAAGGTTTCGTTGGCCAGACCCTCTTTGATGATGACATGCATCAGTCCGTTGAGCAGGGCGACATCGGTCCCCGGTTTGTGACGCAGGTGTATGGCGGCGTGGTCGGTGAGCTGGATGTGGCGGGGGTCAGCCACGATAAGTTTCGTTCCCCTGAACCTGACGGACTGCTTAACAACGCTGCCGATAACCGGATGGCACTCGGTTGTATTGGAACCGATTATCAGGAGAGAATCAGCCATAGCAATATCATCAATGGAGTTGCTCATGGCGCCGCTGCCAAAGGCGGCGATGGCGCCTACCACGGTGGAAGCGTGGCAAAGTCGGGCACAATGGTCAATATTGTTATTGCCCATTATTTCCCGCACGAATCTCTGCATCAGATAGTTGTCTTCATTGGTGCACTTGGCGGAGCTGATTCCGGCCAGGCTTTCGCTGCCAAACTTGTCCTTGATTTCGGACAGTCGTTTGGCTACCAGTTCCAGCGCCTCATCCCAGCTGGCTTCGCGGAAATCGGTCTGCCAGGTTTCTTCGTGGTACGCCCCGCCATCTTTAGGTTTCACTCTAATCAGCGGCTTGGTGAGCCGGCTGGGGTGATTGATAAACTCGTAGCCGTAGCGACCTTTGACGCAGAGGCTGCCTTTATTGGTGGGGGCGTCGGGTGGTGAGGTAACCTTGACCACCTTGTTGCCTTCGGTGTGAAGTTCGATGGTGCAGCCGACCCCGCACCAGGGGCAGGTGGTCTTGGTTATTTTAGCCTCGGTGGATGGCTCAATGGAGAAGCCCGGCTTTTCGGTCAGGGCGGCGGTAGGACAAACACTGACGCATTCGCCGCAGGACAGACAGCCGACGCTGACCATTGACTCCTCGAAAAAGGTGGAGATGATTGACCCGCCGCCTCTGTTGCTGATGCCCAAGACATCATTGACGGCTATCTCACGGCAGGCACGGACACAACGACTGCACAGGATGCACTTATTGGGGTCGTAGAGAATGAAGGGATGCCTGTCGTCTATGGGCTGTCGTTCTTCATCGCGGGAGAATCTGGGAGTTTCAATGCCCAGTTCGGTAGCCAGTGCCTGAAGCTCGCACTTCCCGCTGGAATCGCATTCATTACAATTCAAGGGGTGAGTCGACAATAACAGTTCTACCGCCATCTTCCTGGCGGCCAGGACTTCCGGAGTATCGGTTTTGATTACCATCCTCTCGCGGATGGGAGTGGCGCAGGATGGTACCACCCCTTTCATCCCTTCCACGGCTACCATACAGACCCGGCAGGAACCTACCACTGAGAGTTTGGGGTGGTGACACAGGGTAGGAATATGGATTCCCGCTGCCTGGGCGGCTTCCAGGATACTGGCTCCCGGTGCCGCCTTTACCGGCTGATTGTCGATACTGATGGTTATGGTTTTCTCTTGAGTTGCCATTGTCATATGGTCACCTCCTCCGGCTGATACGGGGCAGCCACAGGTGCGATTGAGCAAACTCCGGCGGGGCATTTCTTCGCCTCTACATGAGCGCGGAATTCCTCTTCAAAGTGAGTCAGGGAGCTCAAGAAGGGAAGAGCTGCCGATTGTCCCAGACCGCAGCGAGAGTCGATGCGCATGCGCTCACCGAGTTCTTGCAGTAGCTGAACATCGTCCCAGGAGCCTTGTCCGTTGGCGATGTTGGTCAGGAGTCGCTCTATTCTGATGTTGCCGACGCGACACGGGGTGCACTCGCCGCAGCACTCGTGAACGAAGAAGTGTGAGGCACGTAATACCATATCTACCATACAGGTTGTTTCATCCATTACTATCATTGCCCCGGAGCCAAGCATAGAACCGGCCTCAGCCAGGGGGGCGTAGTCCAGGGAGATGTCAACCATTTCGGCTGGTAATATGCCGCTGGATATACCGCCGGGGCTGAATGCCTTCAACTTTTTATTATTCTTGATGCCGCCGCCATGCTCGTAAATCAGTTCGCGGGCGGTTACTCCCATAGGCAGCTCATAGACACCGGGTTTAAGGATGTGGCCGCTGATACAGTACAATTTGGTTCCGGCAGTCTCGCCTCTGCCCAGGTCCTGGTACCACCCGGCTCCTTTTTCCATAATGACGGGGACCCGCGCCAGTGTCTCCACATTGTTGACCAGAGTGGGCTGTCCCCATAAACCGTGGGTGGTGGGGTAGGGGGGTCTGAGGCGGGGTATGCCTCTCTTGCCTTCCAGCGACTCGATTAACGCGGTTTCCTCGCCGCAGATGTAACTGCCGGCACCGCGGCGCAACTTTATATGGAAATTCACCCGGCTGCCGAATATACCGTCGCCCAGGATATTATTCTCATAGGCTTCGTCGATAGCCTGCCTTAAGTGCTTCCAGGCCAGGGTATATTCTCCTCTTACATAGATATAGCCGGTCTCGGCACCAACGGCAAAGCCGGCGGTAGCCATTCCTTCAATGAGCAGATGGGGGTCCTGTTCTAAGATGGCTCTATCTTTAAATGTGCCCGGTTCCCCTTCATCGGCGTTGCAGACTACATATTTCGGTGTCGCGGTGGTCTGCGCCACGAATTCCCATTTAACCCCGGTGGGAAAACCGGCGCCGCCACAGCCGCGGAGACCGCTCTGCTTAATTTCCTCAATTACTTGAGACGGAGTTTTCTCCTTCACCAGTTTCCGCAGCACTTTGTAGCCACCACTGCCCAGGTAGCCTTGAAGGGTTTCCGAATCCAGTTTGCCAATGTTTTTGTAAGCTACTTTCTCGTTCATTGGTTGCCTTCCTTAATGGATTCTTTGCTTCGCAGACTGGCAATAATGTGGCGAGCTTTGTCAGCATCAAGTAGCCCGTATCTATCCTGGTTAATCATTATTGCCGGTGATTGGTCGCAAAGGCCGAGGCAGGAGACAGTCTCAAGTGAAAAAAGACTGTCCTCACTTGCCGTTTTTCCTTCCGGTATGCCTGCCGCATCACGAATAGCGGCTAATGCCACTTTACCTCCGTTAAGATAGCAGGACAGGCAATCACAGGCTCTGATGATATACTTGGCTTCCGGCTTCAGGGAGAAGAGGGAATAAAAGGTTGCTGTTGAGAAGACCTCACTGCGGGGTATCTTGGCCTCCTGGGCTATCCAGCCCAGGACTGCTTTGGGGAGGCAACCGAAGCTCTCCTGTGCCAGGTACAGCATTTCCAGTAACGCACCGGGCTCATCGCGGAGGGGGCGGAAGCCTTCTTCAAAAACCTTACTCTGTTCACCATCGGGAAGTTTGTAGGATACCCCCTCTGCCTCTGCTCTGGTTAGCCGTCCTCCGTTTTTACCAGCCATTTTGTTTCTCCTTTTGGTATTCGCGGTGGCAAATTGCGGTGGCGATTACCATTTCTCCTGCTGGAGACGGCACCATATCCAGGTGCTCAGCCGCTCGTCCAGTTTGCCGACCCATTTTTCTATGCGGCGCAGGTCGCCTGTAGCCAGAGCCGCCTTTTCCTCTACGGTTAAATGGTACTCTTCGAGTACCTTGATTGGGTTCTCGGCTAAGCGGGCGAGGAACTTGGGGTCATCAGCGGCTTTACCCAGAATTTCCAGAATAGCCTCTTTACCGGCCGGTGCTTTTCTTTCTACTACTGGAGCCGGTTTTTCCGGTAAATCCTTCTCTAACTCCTCAATCATTGTTGTGACTTCGAGATAACCTTTACCTTGTGTTTCTGAAGCGATTGGTTTCTGCATTTCTATCACCCCCTGTTGTTTTTCTCCTTACATCCTCAGCTTAACACTCAATGGTTGTTGCTTCATCCGTCCCCTGACCTAATTTAGTTTGCGCTCTTGGCTTATTTTCCGACTAGGCAATTTGTGCATTTCGGCTAGGTATTTTGTTAAGTTTTGCTTTACCCTGCCCGGGGGGAATTATTTCCTTTGAACTATTTGTTAGCAGGGGCTATAATTGGGATTGGAGATAACGTTCTCAGCCAATGCTGGTAGCGATTAGATGAACAAGATTAAGGTTATTCTCGCTGATGATCATGTCCTGTTCCGTGAAGGTACCTGCAATCTCATCAAACGGGAGCGGGACATAGAGGTTGTTGGGGAAGCTAGTGACGGGGAAGAAGCTGTTGAGCTGGTAACCAGGCTTCACCCTCACGTTGCTTTAATAGATATCGCTATGCCCAAGGTCAATGGTATTGAGGCTACAAGGCAGATTAAAGCACACTACCCGGCTACAGCCGTTTTAATCCTTACTGCCTATGACAACGACCAGTATATCTGGGCTCTCTTAGAGGCAGGGGCGGCCGGTTACCTGCTGAAGAATGTTAGCGGCAAGGAGTTGGTCAATGCCATTCATGCCGTATATGCCGGCGAGTCGGTACTCCATCCGGTCATCGCCCGCAAGGTTTTCAATCGTTTCGCTGGTGCTGGGCAGGAGTCAGGCGAGTCAGTGCAAGCTCAGGACCTCAGCGAGCGGGAGATGGAGATACTCAAATTGGCGGGGAGGGGTATGAGTAACCAGGATATCGCTGACAAACTATTCCTGAGCAGGCGCACCGTGCAGGCTCACCTGGCTAATATTTTCCGCAAAATAGATGTGGGCTCGAGAACTGAAGCCATATTGGAGGCGCTAAGAAGGGGCTGGCTTACGTTGGATGATATTGCCTAGGATGTAGCTGAGAGGAGGCCTCTGGTGGGACAAGTGCTTAGGAATCGTCACCTCTGGATTATTTTAGCCATCATGACCTGTGGCGCCATCGTCTATTACGCTGACCAGATTCCCATGCTTCGGGACATGGCGACTCAGTCACCGATTGTGTTTGCTCGCTATTCAACACATCGTATCCTGTCTATCATTCCGGTAGCTTATGCTGCTTTCATTTTCCGGTTTCGCGGGGGAGTTATCACTGCTATTTTTATCAGCCTGGCTCTTTTCCCTCGGGCTTTGATAGTTTCTTTTCAGAGGCCGGAGGCAATAGCGGAGACTACTGCTTTCCTGTTCATCGGGTTACTGGTAAGCTGGTTGATTGATAAAGAAAGGCAGGTTGCTTATCGACTGGATGATACCCAGCAGGAGCTTATTGATTCACTGCAAACTATTAAGAACCAGCAGCAGCAGCTGACTTCACTTCATGCTATTGCCACTATGGTTTATCAAAGTTTAAATTTGAATCAGATTGTAAATAACGCCTTGGATAAAGTCCTGGAAGCTACCGGGGCTGAGGTAGGGTGGATATATCTCAGGGACGAGGAAGCTGATAACCTTGTCCTTAGCGCTCATCACGGTCTATCCTCACAGTTTGTCATCGATGCCCGGCGAGTCAAGTTGGGAGAGAATCCTGACGGTCGTGTGGTTCAGACCGGGAAGCCAATTGTAATGACAGAGGGCTTACGGGAGGTTGGTTTAAGGATGGTGGGGAGGGAAAATATAGGATCCTTACTAGTGGTACCATTGCGCACCAGGGCAGGTGCTCAGGGGTCATTAGGTATAGCAGGGGATAACCGGCATGACCCTAGGGGGAAGCTGGAGATGCTTACTGCTCTGGGCAACCAGATCGGGATTACTATCGGGCATGCGCGACTTCATCTTAATGAAAGGGTTATCACGCAGCGGCTTCGACTCTCTGAGGAGCGTTATCGAGGGCTGTTTGAGAATGCGGGTGAGGCGATTCTTGTCTGCTCTACTGCCGGGAGAATCATCTCAGTTAATAGAGCCTGTGAACGACTTACCGGCTATACTAGAGAGGAGCTATCGTCTACTACTACTATCTATGAGCTTTTCTCTGGAATAAGCCTGGAGATGGTTAAACGATTGTTTTCAGAGGGACTGGAGAGAGTAACGGTTGGAGAGACCGAGGAGCTTCGTTTGGTTAGAAAGGATGGAACGGAAGCATTTATTGAGCTTAAAGTCAGTCCTTTGTTAAGGGGTGCTCAAATAATTGGACTACAGGTTATCGTCCGGGATGTGTCTGAGGAAAGGCGGCTGCGACATAATATGGATTATTATGTGACACAGATAACCAGAGCCCAGGAGGACGAGCGCTTGCGCATCTCCCAGGAGCTTCACGATGACACCGCCCAGATTTTAGCCGGTCTGTCCCGTGGCCTTGACACCATTGTATCAGGTAAGAGGAAGATATCGAAGCCGGTAACAGAGCAACTGGAGAAGCTACATGGTATGGCTGACTCCGCTTTGGAAGGGGTGCGTCGCTTTAGCCAGGACCTCAGACCGTCGATACTGGACGACCTGGGCTTGGTGCCAGCTTTGGAGTGGCTTGCCGCCGACCTTGAGGAGCGGGATAACATAGTGACAGAGGTCGGTATTACCGGTGGTCAACGCCGTCTTTCACAGGAAAAAGAGCTGGCTGTTTTCCGTATCGCTCAGGAATCGCTGAGCAATGTAAAAAGACACTCCGAGGCGTTGTTAGTTGAAATGACGATAGATTTCAGCGATGACGCGCTGACTCTAGTCATAAACGATAATGGCAAAGGGTTTGATATGCCGTCGCGCACAAGCGATTTGGTTCTATCCGGTAGGCTGGGTATAATAGGGATGCGGGAAAGGGCTCGCTTGGTCGGTGGCACCATGGTCGTGCAATCAGTAGCGGGAGTGGGTACTACCATAACCTTAAGAATGCCCGGATGAGCATGCTGGAGTTAAAATCACCTTAACCTTTTATCACGCCAATAGGTTTGGTGCGGGCAACGATTCGCGAGATGCCGGCGTTGTGCGTTACCTTGACCACTGCACTCACATCCTTGTAAGCCTGTGATGCTTCCTCGGCGAGGCTTTTTAGACTGCCCGCTCTGATGCTTATGCCACGGGATTCAAGGTCTCTGCGAACATCTTCACCTCTTAGCAAACGCTTGGCAGCAGCACGACTCTTGACTCTGCCGGCGCCGTGGCAGGTGGAACCGAAGGTCTCTTTCATTGCCCGCTCGGTGCCCACTAGGATGTAGGAGAATCGCCCCATATCCCCCGGGATGAATACCGGCTGGCCGACGCGGGCATATTTATGGGGAATATCGGAGTGTCCGGCAGGGAAAGCCCGGGTAGCCCCTTTACGATGAACACAAAGTTTTTCCTTCTTACCGTTGACCTCGTGTTCTTCTATCTTGGCGATATTGTGGGTGACATCATAGACAAGCTCCAGTCCGGCGTCCTTTTCGCTCTTCCCCATCACCTTGCAGAATGACTCCCGTACCCAGTGGGCGATGCACTGGCGGTTAGCCCAGGCATAATTGGCGGCACATCTCATTGCTGCCAGATAGTCCTGTCCTTCCCTGGAGTTAAGCGGCGCACAGGCAAGTTGGCGGTCGGGTACTTCAATGTCATACTTCTTCATGGCTGCCACCATCTGCCCGATGTAGTCGTCGGCAGTCTGGTGTCCCAGCCCCCGGGAACCGCAATGTACCAGCAGCATAACCTGGCCGATACGGTCTATCCCCATGTCTTTGGCGATAGCCTCATCCTGTATCTGGTCGACGACGGCTACTTCCAGAAAGTGATTGCCCGAACCCAGGGTGCCCAGCTGGGGTGCGCCGCGCTCTTTAGCCTTCCGGCTGACGCAGGCAGAGTCGGCACCGGACATCTCACCACTCTCTTCAGTGCTCTCCAGGTCTTCGGCGCGACCGTACCCCCTTTCCACCGCCCAGCGTGAACCTTGGACCAGTACCTCGTCGATTTCCTTGCCCCGCAGCTTGATTCTCCCCTCTGAGCCAAGTCCTGAGGGAACATTTTTATAGAGGGCTTCCACCAGTTCCTTTATCCTGGGGCGGACTTCGTCTTCTGTGAGGTTTGTCCGTAGCAGTCTGACGCCGCAGTTAATATCGAAGCCGACGCCCCCCGGTGACACCACGCCGTCCTTCATTCTCATTGCCGCCACGCCGCCGATGGGGAACCCGTAGCCCCAGTGAATATCGGGCATGGCCAGAGAGTGCCCAACGATACCGGGCAGGAAGGCAACGTTAGCTACCTGCTCCGCCGCCTGTTCTTCCAGTAGTTCTTTGACCATCGCCTCGCTGGCAAATATCAATCCGTCAACCCGCATCCCGGGCTTATAGCTTTTAGGTATTCGCCAGCGGTAGTCGTCTACTTTCTCTAAAGAACCTGTCCACGGACTCAAACGCTTCACCCCCTAGACGTCAAAAATGACCTGCACCTCGTTTTTGTCGCTATCCACTTTGAGCATATGATAAGTGGCTGATTTTACTCCCGTCTTCAGCTGGTGGCGGGTGGGGTCATACTTTTCTCCCCGGCAGACAGCCTTCAGGTTTTGCTCCGTAATGTCGGTGATATCAAATCTTTTAAGTAGAAGATGCTCTACATCAAAGATATAAATGAGGTGGTTAAGCCAGTTAAACAGCAGGCTCTCAGTATCTTCAGCGTTTACCGTTACTGAAAGCGATTCGACCTCTCTTACTTTGTTAACTTCGGTGATTATTGAGAAGAGACCGTAAGCAGCATTAGCGAACGCCTCAGCGAGGCTACCGCCATAGGCTACCAGACCGGTATCGGCGGTGTGTTCTATTAGTTGAAACCGCTTCATTTGTGTTCACCCGAGTCCGATTTTTTCCTTAACGGTGGATAGTGTTTTCTCGGCTATTGGTCGGGCTTTAGAGGCTCCCTCGGCCAGCAAAGAGTCAAGATATGCCGGGTCGGCGGTAATTTCCCGGTAACGGGACTGCAGGGGAGCGAGGTTGTCAACTATTACCTCGGCCAGCTCTTTCTTGAGAACGGCATATCCCTTCCCCTCAAACCTGGCTTCTATATCAGGCCTGCTGAGCCCGGTGAAGAGTTCATAAATCACCAGGAGGTTATTGATGCCGGGCCGGTTCTCATCAAAACGAATCTCGCGCAGTGAGTCGGTGGTGGCGCGCATAACCTTGGCTCGGATGTCGTCCGGTGAGTCCAGCAGGTTGATGGCATGACCTGAACCTTCTTCACTCTTGCTCATTTTACCGGTGGGGTCGTCAAGCCCCATAATGCGGGCGCCTGTCTCCGGAATGAGCGGCTTCGGTATCGTAAAAGTTTCTCCATATATTGAGTTGAATCGCTGGGCGACATCCCGGGTGAATTCCACATGTTGTTTCTGGTCCTCGCCTACCGGCACGAGGTCGGTATTATAGAGCAGTATATCGGCCGCCATAAGTGCCGGGTAATCAAACAGGCCAACACTGATTTGCTCCTGTTCTTTCTTTTTCTGTTTAAACTGGGTCATCCGCTGCATCCATCCCATAAGAGCGTAACAGTTGAGTATCCAGGTCAGTTCAGTATGCTCGCTGACATGAGATTGAACAAAAAGTATGGATTGTTTTTGGTCTATGCCGGCGGCGAGCAGCAGACCGGCTACCTCACGTGTCTTTGCCTTTAGAATATTTGGTTCCTGGGGGACAGTGATAGCGTGCAGGTCAACCACACAAAATACACTGTCGTATTCGGCTTGTGACGCTACCCAGTGCTTGATTGCCGCCAGATAGTTACCAATATGGATGTCGCCTGTTGGCTGGATGCCAGAGAATACCCGCTTTTTCATTGCTGTCCTTTCCGTGCTTGATATACCTCACCTATTTTATACCAAAATGGCAACAAATGTCTCTAGGCTCTGCCAGGGTATAAATGTTCTATCTTTTTGAAGTAGTAAGTAATGGTTGCTATCAAAATTGCAGTTTTTTACTGGTGGGGGTGTGGTGCTTGGCCAGGGCTATCTAAGCGGTGAAATTAATCACTCCTCTTCGGTCCTGTCCTGTCTTTCGATTTCAGGATGTTCTGCGATTGCCTCCATCACCTGCTTCCATTTTTCTTCGCCCAAACATTTACGGGCGGCAGCGCACCACTCGATACATGAGGGTAGTTTCTCCGGGTAGACCTGCTTGCCACATTTCTTGCACTTCACTCTGATTTCGTCAGAGAATATCTCAACCTCGGCGCCACATTTGGGGCACCTGTATATTGCCGCTCGTAGATTCCGACTATCCTGACCGGGGCATCGGGTATACATTTTTTCTGCCTCCCCTGTCGTGGGTGTTTGAATGTTTGCTTCTATTAAATATGATACCATCAGGTGTCGTTATTTACCATTTTTATAAGCACTAAACAGGGAAACTTCTCTGCCATAATCGCTTTGACAAACAGTGGCTTGAAATAGTATAAACACACTAGGATTTGAGACTATATGCCATTTAACAAAGTCAGAGACAGGAGATTCTGACATTTATATTAATTAGATTAGCGGTTTATACATCTCTCAAGGGCTATTAGCCTGTATTTTCGGCATTGACTGTGGAGGTTGCATTTGATAGGCTGTAGCGTTGGAAATTAGGGGTTGGAAACAATAGTTACAGAGCGCGCTTAAACAGTAAGTAGTTTCCTGCCGCGCCCTTGATTTAAGTGCCGTCCCTTTATATGGCGGGCTTATCGGAGTTTTTTAGTTAAGTCTTTGGATTCACTGAATTCTGGTGTGTTGAAGGGATTATTAATGGAGAAGATACATGTATTCTAGCTCTCAAACAGGGAGGAAATCGAAAGACATTTCTCCTCATTTTTCGCAGTTAGCGAAGCGTTATGGCGACCTGAGAACAACTGATCTGGAGCCGATTATTTACATCGTGCGTGAGCTTGATTCTATATTAGACTTACCGCATATTGATGTTGCGGACATTGGTTGTGGGGATGGTCGGTATAGTCTACTCTTTGCTAAGTGTTTGGATGGGAAGGTTCGCCTTAGATGTATTGATAATAATGACAGCATGCTGGAAACACTGGTAACTCATTTCAATGCAAATGGCGTAAGTAAATTTGTGAGAGTGAAATCTGATGCGGAGAATTTACCTTTTGGTGACGGCTCTTTTAATTGTATAATGACGTTTAATGCGGTTCATCACTTTAAGTTAAAGGATTTTCTAGCTGAAGCGGCCAGGGTTCTCAAGGACAGGAGTTTGCTCTTCATTTATACTAGAACGCCGGAGCAAAACAGTCGGAATATCTGGGGCAGGTACTTCCCTCAGTTCTGCCGGAAGGAAACTAACCTTTATTATCGGGATGAGCTCGAGCAGGCGGTGAGTGCGGTGCCTGTCTTAAAGCTACGCACGGCGAAAGAATTTAAATATGAGAGAGTTGCTTCTCTAGAACATCTTATAGAAAGGGCTGAGAGCCGTCATTATTCTACATTCTATTTTTATTCTGAAAGCGAGTTTGCCAGAGCACTGGACGGTTTTAAGCAAAACATCAAGGAGCATTTCTCTAACCCGGATGAGGTACGATGGTTTGATGAGAACCTCCTCGTGGTTGTTGAGAAGAATAGCTGAGCCACACTGGACTCTGGTAGACAGCTATCTCCCTGCTGCCTCTTCTTCGCCCCAGCTCAGCATTATTTCTTTTAAGCGCTGAGCCAGTTTAGGATTGGCGCGCAAGCGCTGAATAAAGATGGGGCAGCTTTCCAGCAGCGAATTCTGGGCGGCGGTTGCCATGCTTGACAGAAGATTCTGCATACTGAGGTCAGTCGGTTGTGAGATATTCATACCCGGTGCCGATGTCTCTAATTGTCTGCGTATATCCTCGGCAGTGAACTTCATCGGCGTTACGCAGGCTTTATACCACGGACATTCCTTGCACTGCATTACCGCATAAGCCTCATCCAGAACATCACCCATGTCTAATCTCCTTATTCCACAATCTTATTAAGTCTTGCTTCTATTTCTGCCTTGTTGGGGAAGGCACCAATCACCTTCTCTTGAATTATGCCGTCCTTGTCAATGAAGAAGGTCATGGGAATACCAAGGACTCTATATTTCTGGGCTACCTCTGCCTTGGGGTCCAGTAATATGGTGAGGGAGAGGTTATAGTATTGCATGAACTGGCTTATTCTGGCTAAACTCTCACCATTGTTAATAGCCAGCAAGACAACTCCCTTACTTGACCATTCGTCATGTATTTCTTGCAGAAAGGGCATTTCGTAGACGCAAGGACCGCACCGGGTTGCCCAGAAGTTAATCAGCACCGGCTTGCCCTTGAGGTCCTTCAGAGATACGGATTGTCCATCCAGACTCTGAAGTTTGAAGTTGGGTGCCGGCTGACCTACCACGGCTTCAGTTGGTTCCGACCCGGAGGCACAGCTGGTTATTACCAGCCCCAGGGTCAGTATTATCAGGGATAGTGTGACTCTTAGTAGTTTACTCATAATCAAACCTCGAATATAATTTTACCTCCAAATTAGGTTGAAAACCAAATCATCTTATTAGCCAGAATGAGTATACCCACGATTATGAGCAGCACCCCGCTGACGATGTAGATTATGACGGAGTAGCGGTGGATACGTCTTAACAACGGGGTAATAGAATCAAAGGCGGCACCTACCACCAGGAAGGGGAGCCCCAGTCCCAGGGAGTAGATGGCGAGCAGGTAAGCACCCTGCCCGGCTGTTTCCGACCCCATGGCAAGGGTGAGGATACCAGCCAGTATAGGACCAATGCAGGGCGTCCAGGCCAGGGAAAAAATGCCCCCGGTGAAGAAAGAGCGCAGGTAGCCGATAGTGGTGCCCTGGGAGGGGGCTAAGCGTTTTTCAAAATTCAGCCACGGCACCTTTAGAGATGCCAGCAGGAATGCCCCAAAGACTATCAATAAAATACCAGCTATCTGGCGAATTACTGTTATGTAAGCACTGAGGGCAAACCCGACCAGTCCAGCCCCGGCGCCAAAGAGCGTGAAGACCACCGAGAAACCGATTACAAAGGTGAGAGCATGCAGGAATACAGGCATACGGAATCTTTTAGTTTTGGTCTCAAATATTTCCGGCCCGTATAAACTGGCGAGGTATACCGGCACCAGCGGCAGCACGCAGGGTGACAGGAAGGATAGTAATCCGGCACTGAAGGCGACTAACAGCGGTACATTTTCCATTTTACGTTAGTAACGATTCCCAATGCTAATTGATTTGACCTTAAATATCAAGTCCGGAATCACTTTTAACATCCGGCGTGTCGATGGTCACGGTATATTATATATGTATATTGAAGAAGAATAAGTTTGCATTTTATGGCGGCTTGTTGTATTCTTTTATGAAAATTGAATAGGAAACCCGGAGGCACCCGAAGTTAATTCGGGCACGAACGGAGAGCAAGTCGGTGCGAATCCGACGCAGTACCGCCTACTGTAACCGGTAGCTTAACCGGAAGCCAGAACGCCGCACCTCTGGGTATCCCGTAACCCCGCGGGGAAAAGGGGTGGGAGCATGTTTACCGAACATGAGTGTCCCCTTGTCTTTAGCGGCAAGGGGATTTTATTTTGTCCGATTGATTCTAATCTGGAGGATGGCAAGCTATGAAATTGGTGAAATTTAGTATTCTTATTCTTCTATTATTAAGCCTGTTAATTGGCCTGGTGGCTGGCTGTCAGCCTCAGTCCCGGACGGGAGCCTTTACCGATGACCTGGGTAGAGAGATAAATATAGATTATATCCCGCAGAGAATTATTTCCCTTGCCCCGAGTAATACCGAGATTCTCTTTGCCTTGGGGTTGGGGGATAGGGTGGTGGGGGTCACCGAATACTGTAATTATCCCCCTGAGGCTCAAACTAAGTCTCAGGTGGGCGGTTTCAGAACTGTTGATGTGGAGAGGATTGTGGCTCTTGAGCCCGACCTGATATTAGCCGATGACATTCATGAGGCCAAGGTAATTCCAGCATTGGAAGCTCTTGGCTTAACGGTCGTGGCGCTGGCACCGGTAACTATTGATGAGGTGTTGAGTGACCTCAGTTTGGTCGGGAAAATCACTGGCAATGACAAGGAAGCCGCCAGCCTCATTGCCAGTCTGGAGAACCGGGTAAAAGCCGTAACTGATAAGACAGATGGTTTGCCAGCGGAGCAAAGACCGAGGGTTTTCTATACAGTCTGGCACGACCCCCTGATGACGGCTGGCTCGGGGACCCATTTTGAAGACCTGATACAGAAGGCGGGCGGCCATAATGTTGCCCGGGACCTTGACGGTTATGTGGATATCAGTTTGGAGGCGGTTATTGAAGCCAATCCCGAGGTGATGATTACCGGTGTCGGTCATGGCAGCGGCGATGACTTGCCCTTCAGGTTTCTGCAGGACGAGCCGACATTAAGAGACACTGATGCCCGCCAGAACAACCGGGTGTATCAGATGGACGCTGACCTGGTCAGTCGCCCCAGCCCTCGCCTGGTTGAAGCTCTGGAAGTATTCGCCGGGCTTATTCATCCGGAGCTGTTTCCGTAAATTTGAAGGTTTATTGATATGTCTGGGCAGCAACCTAAACAAGTCTTGACTAAGCAAGCTCCGCCAATACGTTATCCCCACTGGCGTGGTCGCATCTATGCTATTGTGGGGCTTTTAATTGTCTTGGGCATAGTAGTGGCATTGGCCACGGCGGTTGGCAGTGTGCAGATTCCGCTCTTGACCACCGGTAAAGTGCTGCTGTCCAGACTGCCTCTGATTCAGATAGTGCCTAACTGGCCGTCTACCCTGGAGACCATAATTCTGGACATACGCTTGCCCAGGGTCATTCTGGCCGGGCTGACGGGGGGTGCCCTGGCTTTAGCCGGAGCGACCTACCAGGGGCTGTTCCGGAATCCTTTAGCCGACCCCTATCTTATCGGGGTGGCTCAGGGGGCGGCGCTGGGAGCCGTGGTTGGCTTTTTATTTCCGACCACCTGGCAGGCTATGGGTTTCGGGGTTATTCCACTGCTGGCTTTCTGCGGAGCGCTGATTAGTGCCGCTATTGTCTATGCTTTGGCTCGGGTGGGCAGAACCCTGCCCACCACTACGCTTATCCTGGCAGGCGTGGCTCTGGGAGCGCTGCTGGGGTCGGTTGTTTCCTATCTTATTATTTCCAGCGAGGAAAAGGTGCACGGCATTATATTCTGGCTGATGGGCAGTTTTTCCTTGAGCCAGTGGTCGGAGGTAAGGGTGGTGCTGCCCTATGTATTGGTGGGGGTAGTTGTTATCCTGCTTTACGCCCGCCCGCTCAATGTGATGCAGCTTGACGAGGAGCAGGCGCAGCAGCTGGGCGTCAATGTAGAAAGTCTCAAACTGGTGCTTCTCGGCGCGGCCACGCTGATTACGGCGGCGGCGGTTGCTTTCGTCGGTACCATCGGCTTTGTGGGCATCATCGTCCCCCATGCCGTGCGTCTGGTTTGGGGGCCGGACCATCGTTTCCTGCTGCCGTTGTCGATTCTTTCCGGCGCTATTTTCCTGATTCTGGCTGATATTATTGCGCGCACCGTTCTGGCACCCGCTGAGGTGCCGATAGGGGTTATCACCGCCATCGTCGGTGCTCCCTTTTTCCTTTACTTACTGCGGCGTAGAAAGAGAGTAATTTTCTGAGGTTTGGCATGATTAAGATAGAAATGCGGAATGTCTGTCTGGGCTATGGCCGCAAGGTGGTACTGCAGGATATAAACTTACAGGTGTCGCCCGGAGAAGTGGTAGGGCTCATCGGGCCCAATGGCTGTGGCAAGTCGACCATTATCCGGGCGTTGAGTCGTGTTATCTCTCCGCAGTCCGGGAAGATATTCCTGGACGGGCAGGATTTATCTCAAATATCACGGAAAGATTTAGCCCGTCTGGTCGGAGTAGTTCCTCAGCTTTCGCTTTTGCCCAGTGCCTTTACTGCCTTTGAGATAGTGCTCATGGGCCGGAATCCCCACCTCGGTCTTTTTCAGTATGAAGGTGCGGAGGAAATGGCTATCGTCTGGCAGGCTATGGAGAGGACGTCAACTCAAACCCTGGCCGAGCGAAGAGTGATTGAGCTTTCCGGTGGGGAGATACAGTGTTTGGTCATCGCGCGTGCCCTGGTTCAGGAGACCAAGGCGATTCTTCTGGACGAGCCGACGGCGAATCTGGATATTGGACGCCAGGTTGAAATCCTTGACCTCATTAAGAGACTGTGTCTGGAAAATAATCTGACGGTTCTGGCGGCGCTGCACGACCTGAACCTGGCCGCGCAGTACTGCGACCGATTAGTCCTGGTAAATAGCGGGCGGGTTCATGCCGAGGGAACACCGGCGGAAGTCATCACTCCACGGAATATAAAAGATGTCTACGGGGCGGAGCACTGTGTCTATACCCATCCCATAAACGGCCTGCCCACTGTCTTAATTAAGGCGGGTAACAACCAATCCGGTCACACTAGAGATGGGATAGAGAAGGAAGCGGGCTGACAGCGTGGACATTATACTGATTTTGGCGATTGCCCTGGGTATTGATATAGTCCTGGGGGAACCACCCCTCATCGTCCACCCGGTGGTGTGGATGGGGAAGGTCGCTTCTTTCCTTGAGACAAGAAAGGTTGGTCAGCGTCCTGTGGCTCAGTTTACTTACGGGGTGGTGATAACCCTGTTCGTTGTCGGACTTTTCGCGGTGCCTGCCTATTTTGTTATGCAGTGCCTGGACGAACTGAATCTAGTGACATATGTGGTGGTGGGGGCGCTGTTGCTGAAGTCGACCTTTTCCCTGAGGGAGCTGCGGCGGGCGGCATTAAAGATAAAGAATTTGCTACTGAAGGAAGAGATAGATGCGGCGCGTTTTGAGCTGCGCTCACTGGTCAGTCGTGACACTCAGGATTTACCCGGGCCGCTGCTGGTGTCGGCTACGGTGGAGTCAGTGGCGGAGGGCACCTGCGATAGCTTTGTGGCGCCCCTGTTCTATTTTTTGCTGTTTGGCGTCCCCGGCGCCATTGCCTATCGCGTCGTCAATACCCTAGATGCTATGATAGGCTATCATGGCAGGTGTGAATACCTGGGGAAGTTTGTGGCCAGGCTGGATGATGTGCTTAATTTTATACCGGCCAGGCTATCAGCGCTGCTTTTGATTTTAGCCGCTTTCCTGTCGCGACGGGGTGCTCGGAGTTCATGGCAATCGGCAGTTAACAGCCATTCCCAAACCGAGAGCCCTAACGCCGGCTGGCCGATGGCTGCCATGGCAGGGGCGCTTAATGTTCAACTGGAAAAGAAGGGGCACTATAAATTAGGCAGGCAAGGTGATATTCTAGTACCGTCGACTATTGATGCTTCGTTAAAGATTATGCAGGCAGCTGCACTGAGCTGGGCTATAATATGTTTTATCGTGGGGGTGGTTTATTTTGTCTGTACCGCCTAGACCTGAATTAGAAAACCTGAAAATCTGTGCTCACGGCGGACCGGATTGGGCTGAGTTGCAGTCTATGGGCTTGAATCCGGAGGATGTTCTCGACTTCAGTGTCTGCACCAATCCCTTTCCGCCTCCACCGGCGGTAAAAAAGGCTTTGAGCAGGGCAACAATCGGGCGTTATCCCGATTCCGAGTCGACCGAGTTCCGGCAGTGCCTCTCTGAGAAGTTGGGGGTAGCGGTGGAGAACATTCTGGCTGGAAGCGGGTCTACCGAGCTTATCCGTTTCATCGCCCTGGCTTATTTCCGTCGCGGCGACTCCGCGCTAATCCTGACCCCTGCCTATGGTGAATATGAAGTAGCCTGTCAGATGATGGGTGTACAGGTTATCAAGCAGTGGAGTCATCCGCAGCATGGCTTTAAGATGCAGATAGAAGAAACGGTTGTCCTCATCCGCCAGAGTCTGCCCAGGGCGATTTTTATCTGCCATCCCAATAATCCCACCGGTCAATATCTGTCGCGGGAAGAGATTGAATCTGTCCTGATGGCCGGGGCAAATAGACTGGTCGTGCTGGACGAGGCTTATATCGCTTTCACCGATGAGGTCTGGTCGCCTCTGGACCTGCTTAACCGGGGTAACCTGATTATCGTGCGCTCTATGACCAAGGACTATGCCCTGGCCGGTCTGCGTCTCGGTTACGCGGTAGCCAGTCGGGAGATAATTGATAATTTGCGTAAGGTACGCCCGCCGTGGAATGTGAATGCGGCTGCCCAGAAAGCGGGAATTGCGGCATTAAAGGATGGTGGCTACCTTGAGCAATGCAAGTCGAAGATTAAGCAGGCGAAGCACTTTCTGGTAGACGAGTTTGGTCAATTAGGCTTTAACGTGGTTCCGTCAAGCACGAATTTTTTCCTGGTCAGGGTAGGTGATGGCAAAGCGTTTCGCTCGGCTCTGCTCAGAAAGGGAATCCTGGTGCGCGATTGCGCTTCCTTTGGTTTGCCGGAGTATGTCCGTATTGCCCCGCGTACCATGCCCGAATGCCAAAAATTGATTACGGCTGTCCAGGAATTAAGGGATAGCGGAAAACTGGATACTGGTTTGGAACGGGGTTAGAGATGTCAGCATTACTATCTAAAATAATTGAAATGATAAAGCCCCTGGATAAGGAGGCAATAGCGGTAGCTCAAGCTAGGCAGGATTTACTGACCAAGCCCCCGGGTAGCCTGGGCAGGCTGGAGGAGTTGTCTGTGCAACTGGCGGGCATTCAGGGCAGGCCTGTGCCTCAAATCAAGCACAGGGCTATTATTACCATGGCTGCCGACCACGGGGTGGTGGCGGAGAAGATAGGTAACTGGCCCCAGGATGTAACCGCCCAGATGGTCGCTAATTTCCTTGGTGGTGGGGCGGGCATAAATGTCATTGCCCGTCAGACAGGTGCCCGGGTTGTCGTGGTGGATATGGGGGTAGCCACTGAGTTGAAACCTCATTCTCAGCTGTTGTCCAGGAAAGTTGCTGCGGGCACGCAGAATATAGCCCGGGGTCCGGCAATGACTTATGAG
>CAZLFC010000003.1:37712-42482 GCA_964558705.1 uncultured Dehalococcoidales bacterium | reverse complement strand
CATTGAGCTACCGAGGAACACTATGGCTGCCGAGCCTGGATTCGAACCAGGGCTAGAGGATTCAAAGTCCCCCGTGCTACCACTACACAACTCGGCATCGGTTTTAGTATATCACATAGTTTCTCAAAATGCCTTGAAGCTGGTGCCGAAGGTCGGGCTCGAACCGACACGAGAGTTACCCCTCAACAGTTTTTGAGACTGTCGCGTCTGCCTATTCCGCCACTTCGGCCGGGATGGATTCGCCACCGCTTATTGATGGGCTGGTGCCGAGGCCCAGAATCGAACTGGGGACACGCGGATTTTCAGTCCGCTGCTCTACCGCCTGAGCTACCTCGGCACAGAGATTATTGTAGCTTCTGGGGCGTATGAGTGTCAAGCAAAGCATGGTATGGGTGGGGTTTGGGGGTGAGCAGGGATTTATTAGTTTCGCCGGCATTGACAATCTACGCAGAAAGGACTAAACTCAAGTTCTTCCATATAAATCAACCTTAAAAAATGAATAATAAAGCCAGGAGGTGAGGAGATAAAGTAAGTGCGCTACTATCGCTGTCAAATAGCGGTTAGCTAGTGCCCTTTTTGGCAAATAATTTGTAGCAATTAACCGAAAGGAGGACAGCAAAAAATGGCTGACGAAAAGGTTAAGTCTAGAACGGCATCCCAGATATTAACCAAGCCGCTTCCTCAAGTTCTTGACGAGATGGAGAGTATAATTGAAGCAGCTGCCGAAGCTGGGAGGAAGGCTGAGGAAGCAGCAATGAAAGCCGAAGAGGCCTTGAGCAAAGCGGAAGAAGCACTGAGGGCAGCAGAAGCTAAAACTCCGTTTACTTGGCAAACAATTATTGTCATGGTAATGGTTGTGCTTGGCTCAATCTTTGGTGCCGTGGCAATTAGTCTGGGCTTAAGTCAACTGTGATATTAGCCAGAATTGATAATCCTGTGCTTCGCTGATTTGGTGTCTGCCTGTTTGGAACGAGTTAACAGTAGGTACATGCATAGCGTGCCACGTAATACAATTGAGGCAAAATAGCTAAAAAGGGGGTAACTAAAATGGTTGACGAAAAAGTTAAGCCGGAGGAAACTCCTGAAATACTAACTAAGCCGCTCCCCCAAATCCTTGATGAGATTGAGTCCAGTATCAGGTTAGCTGATGAGGCTGCCCGAGATGCCAGAAAATCGGCAGAGGATGCACGCAAAGCTGGGGAGAAGGCTGCCAGTGACGCTACCAAAGCGGCTACTCAGGCGATTGCTGATGTTCATCAAACCGCCCAGAACGCTATGAAACTGGCTGAGTTATTAAACCTGGCAATTAAGGATGCAGTTGCTGCTATAGAGAAAAGGCTTTCAGGAAAGCCATAAATTTATCAGTAGTATTGACACTATCAGTTGTAACAGTTTATTGGGGCTGCTGGGGGCTGTGAGTGTCAAGCAAAGGAGTAAGCTGCATTTCATTTAGCCATTTTTGAAATGACTCTATGAATATCCTTTATTTGATTGTCTCTAAGTTCCAACTTTGCCAAGATGGTTGCAAATGATTTGTCTAATGCATTAGCTAATACTAGTTGATGCCGGTTTGAAGAATTGTATACAGCATATGTGAAACCAAAACTTATGACTGCTAACCCTAACGCAATAAAACCAATTCCTAAAGTGTCCCATAGATTTATAAGACCGATAACCGCTCCAATTTTCTCTGGTTCTATATCTAACACTTTACTTGACATTGATGTGCCCTCATATAGAAATATGCCACCAAAAATTAATAGTGGTATTCCGACTAATGACCATTGCACATCCTTCCACGTAAGCATAAGCTTTACCTCCTACCTTGAATTTATCTGGTCTTCGTTCGTATCTAGAATACGCTTGAACTTGGCATCTTCTACAGTCTTTAACATATTCCAATGGTAATGTCGATATCGATATTCCTATGGCTATGGATTCGGCGAAATGTTGTGTTATTGGTAACTTATCACCAACCACCCCTTGACAACCCGCCCCAACATGGCTACTATACCCCGCTAGGAATAATGTTATAAAACCAAACCTCACCGACCCAGTATACCTTTCTACCATAGCCACCTCTTAACCCCAATGTGCTCGGCTTGACAGGCGCCTGTTACCGGGTGCTATTATGTTCAGTTAGCACCGGAAGAAGGAGAGAGAATTGAGAAGGTGTATCGTGGTATTGCTTGTGTTGGCGTCGCTTTTGTCGGGCGCTTGTGCTCAGTCCTCACCTGCGCCTGATGGTAACTATAGTGCCCCCATTATACCGGAGGTGTTTGAGACCGCCGTTTTCTGCGGTAACACCCTGGAACTGTGCAATCCCAGAGATGGCACACGCCTGTATGAGTATGAAATCATAGAGGATGGGACCAAGATTCAGCTTACCAGCGTGGAGACGGGAGATGCCTGTACCCGGAGCTTCAAGTATATAGTAAAGACCTGCGAGTCCGGGGAAGTGCGCGAGGTAGTGATTATCGGCGATTTGATATATTATCCCGAGTAACTATCAATACCGGGTTGCAGATATAGACTGCTCCAGACCCCGGGCAAGCCAATACTCTTACCGCCCGTCTGCTATACTATTCAATGTCTATGGAGCCGTTAGATGCTAATGTCCGGCCTGTGAAAAGGAATCGGATCTTTGGGCTTAACCCCAATGTGTTTTTCCTGGGCATCGTCAGCTTCCTGACCGATGTCTCCAGCGAGATGATTTTCACCCTCGTCCCGCTCTTCTTAGCCAATGTGTTGGGGGCAGTCGCGCCGGTCATCGGGCTGGTCGGGGGTCTGTCCGAGGGCACTGACGCCGTCTTCCGCATCTTTAGCGGCCGAATCAGTGATAAGATTGGTAAGCGTAAGTCTCTGGCGGTAGCGGGTTACAGCCTTTCCACGGTAGCGAAGCCCTTTATGTACCTGGCGGCCACCTGGGGAGCCGTTCTGGCGGTCAGGTTCAGCGACCGGGTAGGAAAGGGCATCCGCACCTCGCCGCGCGACGCCCTGATTGCCGATTCCGTTTCGGTGGGGGAGAGGGGGCGGGGCTTTGGCTTGCACCGGGCGATGGATACCTTCGGGGCGGTGTTGGGGCTGGCGATAGCGGCGGTCATTATTTACCAGGGTCAGGGTGGGGGGCTGGCACTCAGCCTGGATACTTATCGGTGGCTGGTGGTGGTCGGTGTTATCCCGGCGGTGTTAGCCGTAATAGTGCTGCTCGTCTTCGTGCGGGAGCGGGGGAAGAAGCCGACGCCGGCAAGTACTTCCGGTGGCCGCTCGACCTTGGGCGGTTTGTTTGCCGGGTTTGATACTCGCTTCAAAATATTCCTGGCGGTTATGGCGGTGTTTACCCTGGGCAACTCCAGCGACTTCTTTGTGATTCTGCGGGCTCAAGATCTGGGAGCATGTGTTTTGCATGTGGTATTGATGCTGGTGCTGTTTAATGTTACCTACGCTGTCACCTCTCTGCCGGCAGGTATATTGTCGGACCGTCTGGGCAGGCGGCGCGTCATTATCATCGGCTGGCTCATTTATGCTCTGGTCTATTTGGGGTTTGCCACGGCATCAAGCCAGTGGCAGGTGTGGCTGCTCTTTGCCTGTTATGGAATCTACTACGGGGTGGTGGAGGGGGTGGCCCGGGCTTTTGTCGCCGATTTAGTTCCCGAAACGAAGAGAGGTACTGCCTACGGACTGTATCACGGGGTGGTCGGTCTTGCCCTGTTGCCGGCTAGCCTGATTGCGGGCTGGCTCTGGCAGACTATCAACCCGGCGGCTCCCTTTTATTTTGGTGCCGGTCTCGCTTTTTTGGCGATGCTGGGGATGGCAGTGTTAATCAGGGAGTAAGGCGTTCTTATTCCAGCACGACGTTATCAATAAGTCGCGTCTTGCCGATTTTGACTGCCATTGACACCAGGGCGGGCGGGTTGACGGCATCCAGTTCTTCCAGGGTTTCGTTGTTGGCTATGCTGACGTAGTCGATGTTGGTCAGCGGCTGCTTTTGAATAAGGTCGGTCATCTGCCGGCGGATGATGTTGGCGTCTGTTTCACCCTCCGACCACAGTTTCTGGGCCAGGCTGAGTGCCTGGTAGAGCACAGTGGCTGCCTGGCGCTGTTCGGGGTTAAGGTAGGTGTTGCGACTGCTCATGGCCAGTCCGTCTGGCTCGCGTATGGTGGGCAGGGTAATTATCTCCAGATTCATATTAAGGTCGGCTACCATCCTTTTGATAACTGTTGCCTGCTGGGCGTCCTTCTGCCCGAAGTAGGCTTTGGTCGGCTGGACGATGTTGAACAGCTTGGCGCAGACGGTAGCAACCCCGCGGAAATGACCGGGTCGGGAAGCGCCTTCCAGCCGTTCCGTAACCTGGCTCACATCTACCCAGCTGCTGTACTGCTCCGGGTACATATCAGCCGCCGCGGCGACAAAGACGATGTCGGTTCCTTCTTTCTCCAGCAGGGCGAGGTCGCGCGGGAGGTCACGCGGGTATTGAGCCAGGTCTTCCCGGGGACCGAACTGGGTGGGGTTGACGAATATGCTGACGGCTACCGTGGCGTTCTCCGCTCTGGCCTGCTTGACCAGGGACAGGTGACCTTCGTGGAGGAAGCCCATCGTCGGCACAAAGCCTACCGGCTCGGTAAGCTGCTGCCGTATTCGTTTCATCTCGGCTGCGGTGTCGATGACTTTCACTTTAAGTCAGCCAGTATGCTTTCGTCCATGGTGAAGCTGTGTTCTTCGCCGGGGAAGGTGCCGTTCCTGACCTCATTGTAATACTGGGTCAGAGC
>CAZLFC010000003.1:21987-37702 GCA_964558705.1 uncultured Dehalococcoidales bacterium | reverse complement strand
AAGCTGCTGCCGTATTCGTTTCATATCGACTATTGATTCAATGACTTTCATAGGCGGTGTTGTCTGCCCGGCTTTGTGTTTCGGGCTTACTTTAGCTCGGCCAGTACACTTTCATCCATGGAGAAGCTTTGTGCTTCGGTAGGAAATTTGCCGTCTTTGACTTCGTTGTAATACTGGGTAAGGGCACTTGACATAATATCATTCAGCTTGATGTATTGCTTGGTGTGCTTGGGGACAAAGTCGGTGTACCAGCCTAGGATGTCGTTTATGATTTGAACTTCGCCATCACAGCCCGGCCCGGCCCCGATGCCGATGGTTGGTACGCTTAGTTTCTGGGTAATAAAGGTTGCCAGTGGTGCCGGAACGGTTTCCATCAACACGGCGAAGGCTCCGGCTTCTTCCAGCGCCCGGGCATCTTTAAGTAACCGGCGTGCTGCCTCAGGGGTTTTGCCCTGTATCTTGTAGCCGCCCAGCTGGTTGATTGACTGGGGGGTAAGCCCGATATGCCCCATGACCGGTATGCCGCAGTTGACAATGGCTCTCACTTTCTCCGCCACGGTTACGCCACCCTCGAGTTTAATGGCCTGGGCGCCGCCTTCCTGTATGAAGCGAGCCGCATTACGCTGGGCATCTGATACGCTGGTATGGTAGGTCATAAACGGCATGTCGCCGATTACCAGTGCCCGTTTGGTGCCTCTAACCACGGCTTTGGTATGGTGGAGCACCTCTTCCATAGTTACCGGTATAGTTGATTCGTAACCCAGGACTACCATACCCAGACTGTCCCCAACCAGTACCAGCGGGATGCCTACCTCGTCGACTATCCTGGCGGTTGAGTAGTCGTAGGTGGTAACCATAGCAATTCTCTCGCCCTTTTGCTTCATACTTTTGATTTGGTCTATATTAATACGCATTTCGCTCCTTTAGACAGGCATAGGCTCTACGGCCCGTTTAATTTCCGTGATATTGTTTTTAGCGTCGACATATACCAGTTTGGGCAGAAAATGATGAGCCTGGTCTTCCTCAACATGGCAGTAGGACAGAATGATAAGAATGTCTCCCCTGGCGACTAATCTGGCAGCAGCACCATTTATACAGATTAGGCCGCTGTCTCTTTCTCCCTCAATAGCATAGGTGGTGAACCTGACGCCGTTATTGATATTCAGTACCTGCACCTGCTCGTAGGGCAGGATGTCAGCTTCTTCCATCAGCTTCCGGTCAATGGCAATACTGCCTTCGTAATCGATGTTGAGGTTAGTAACTCTGGCTCGGTGGATTTTACTTTTGAGCATTATCCTCATCGCACCCCTCCATGGCTAATTGTTTCCCTTTAGTCGGGTTGTTTTAATATGGTTTGCAGCTCCTGTGCCTGCTGCTGGCTTATTCTTCCCTTGGCTAGGGCGACAGGAATGGTTTGTCGTCCCAGTTCCCGGTAGGTGGCCAGTATATCGGGGGCTGTCTTTTGTAAAGCATCAAGATGTTTCTTGACCGTCCCGGTATCACCACGGGCAATCGGGCCGGTGAGACACTGCGGTATGCCGACTGTTTCAATATTGTGTATTGTGCCTCTAAGTAGTGGCAGCAGGGCCTGGGTAGCCTGTTGTGGTGGTATGGCGAAAGTTTGCCACAGGTCGGTAGCCAGCTTAACCAGGGTTACCAGGTAGTTGCAGGCAATGACCGCGGCGGTATGATAGATTACTTTGTCCTCTGCCTTTACTTCTATCCAGTTGCCATCAAGAGTGTTAGCCATGTCTTTAAGGGTATTTAATAGCGGCTCGCCGGCTTCAATAGCAAAGGTTGAGCCTGATATGTTGGCTATGGCCTGTTGTACGCTGGCAAATGTCTGGAGAGGATGGAATACGCCGGTGTCGGCGCCAAGTTCCTCGGCAGGCTTAAGGGCTTCGGTGGAATCGGCGCCACTGCAGTGAACCACGCTCTGCCCGGCATGCCATTGTATTTCTGAAGCGACAGGAGCGATATTATCATCGGGGGTGGTAATAAAGACGAGGTCGGCAATGTCAGCTACCGCCTGATTGTTATTGAGGGCTTGACAACCGCTAATTGCCTGCGCCGCATTTTTAGCCGAATCGTGGTTCAAATCTGATACAGCTACTATATGGTAGCCTTTACCGCTAAACCTCATCGCTAGAGCAGTACCTACCGTTCCCGCACCGATGAAACCTACTTTAATCATTTTAGCTTTCATTGAACTAGGCTCATATAAAAAATGCCCTCTCCGATACAGCCAGAGAAGGCATTAGACTATTAGTTCTAAGTTTTGCCGTCTCGGTCGTATCCGATCCAAGCGACTCGTATTTCAAATTTGAAAGCTCTTTAAGCTCACCGCCGGATTGGTCGATGGCTTACATCTATCATTATTGTATTAAAATAGTTTTATTTTGTCAACGGTGAATAGTCTGCCTGCGTTTATAATCAGAATAGCTCCTGGAATAAGTCAGCGCAAAGCCTGTTGGTAACAGAAGCAGAGTTTTTACCGGGCAGGTTAATGGATAGAGGAGTAATGGATATGTAGCTCTGCTCTATAGCCCATACATCACTTTTGCTATTGGTATCCTGGCCCAGCTTGTGGCGCTCCAGCCAGTAGTAGGCTTGTTCTCCATCATGCCCTTCCTCAACAGTGTCAATGTGGCTCTCGTTGGCTAACCTGGTAATCTTGACCCCCTTGATTTGAGTGTGGGGCAGGTGAGGTATGTTTACATTGAGAAAGACATTGGCGGGTGGGGTATAGGAGCCCATCTTTTTCGCCAGCAACGCGGCTACTTTAGCGGCGCTATTGATATACTGGTTTTCCCCGGCTGATACGGAGACGGCGAGGGCGGGAAAGCCCCGCAGGTGACCTTGCAGGGCGGCGCCTACTGTTCCTGAGATAAGCACATCATTGCCCAGGTTAAGGCCATGGTTTATGCCCGAGACGACCAGGTCTATCCGGTCTTTAACCAATTTTTCCAGCGCCAGGATAACGCTGTCTGCTGGAGTGCCTTCCACCGAATAGGTTTCGATACCTGTTACTAACGGTTTCACCTGTTGTACTCTTAGTGGCTGGTACAGGGTAACCGCGGTACCGATGGCACTCCGCTCTCTATCGGGAGCTACGACTACTACCTGGGCGATTTGGCTCAGCTCGTTGACCAGTATCCATAGCCTTTCAGCAAATACGCCGTCATCATTGGTTACCAGAATCCTCATATCGGGCTCTCCTGTTTTCATCAGCAGTTTATCACGGTGGGGGTGGTGCTGCCAAATGAACTTGATACGTGGGGGGGGTATTATATATAATATGACGATGTGTCAGGCAAACAATAAATAGAGGGAGATGAAAAAGGAGCATGAACTACATAATATTAATCAAGCAGGTACCTGATATAAAAAATATTCCCAAAGAAGCCTGGGACTGGGAGAAGGGTACTTTAAAGAGAGGCTTGCTGGATAACGTCTGCAATGAGCTTGACAAACAGGCGTTGGCATTTGGCTTGAAAATGCGCGAGCAACAGGGAGGCAAGACGGTTAGTTTGACCATGGGGCCGCCTTTTGCCGAAGAGGTCTTGAGATACTCGTTATCTATCGGTGTTGATTATTCTGTCCTGTTGACGGATAGAAAGCTCGGGGGTGCCGATACGGCGGCTACCGCTTACCCGTTAGCGCAGGCGATAAGGAAAATCGAAAAAGATATTTTCAAAGGTGATAAGAACTATATAATTGTCTCCGGCATGCAGTCGGTGGATGGTGATACTGCTCAGGTTCCCCCGCAGATTGCTGAGGAGCTGGGCATAGTGCATGTAGCCTATGCTACTTCTTTTAGTTTTGATAATGGCAGTTTAAGAGTAGATAGAATAACCAGAAGAGGTACCGAAACGATAAGCTCGGATAGTTATCCCTGTCTGGTGACGGTTACCGAGTGGACGGAGCCGCTAAATGCTTCATTCAGCAGGACGAGATGGGCGCACTCGCAGGAGATTTACCGGTGGAGTGCCGATGATGTAAGCGCTGATGAAGCCCGTATCGGCTTAGCCGGCTCCAGAACAAATGTGGTAAAAATCTTTTCCCCCAAGGACGTTAGCCAGAGGACCTGTATTTTTGAGCACGATTTCGGAAAACTGGCCGGGATGATAAAGGAACGGTATACCACCGAGGTGGAAGTTACTGAAGAAGTCGATAAGCCTGTTTACCAACTACCGGAGGGAAAAGAGAGCGAGTATAAAGGTGATGTCTGGGTATATGCTGAGCAGGAAGGCGGAGAACTAAACCCCGTTTCTTTTGAGCTATTGGGTAAAGCCAATGAACTGGCGTGTCCGCTCGGTGAAAAAGTTGGGGCGGTGCTGATAGGCAGGGATGTAAAGGGATTAGCCGAAGAGTTGATAGCCAGCGGAGCCGACAAGGTTTATATCGCTGACCATGAGTTGCTGGAGGATTTCCTGCCGCTTTCCTACACCAAAGCCATTTCGGAGCTAATCAAGGAATACAAACCCCAGATGCTGTTGTTTGGAGCCACTCCCCTGGGCAGGGAACTCGGGCCGAGAGTGGCTTACAGCACGGACTCAGGATTAACAGCTGATTGTACCGGATTGGATATAATCGACTTCAAACGGGGTGAAGTGGAGCGCACGGGCATTTTAATGCAGACCCGGCCGGCGTTAGGCGGTAATGTGATGGCCAGCATCATTACCCAGAACTCAACAGTGCAGATGTCTACGGCCAGACCCGGGGTTATGAAGGCGTTAGAGCCTGATAAGACAAGAAAAGGTGAGGTTATTGAATACCCCCTTGATTTAACCGAAGCCGACCTCGGTTCCAGGATAATTTCCGCCGAGATTCGTGAGCTTACCTCTGAGCTTAAGGATGCCAGGATAATTGTTAGTGGCGGCAGAGGTGTGAAGACAAAAGAGGGTTTTGACAAATATATACGTCCGCTAGCCGATAGCATGGTTAAATTATTGGATGCGGAAACTATGGTAGGTGCTTCCAGGGCAGCGGTTGAGGCGGGGTGTATAGACCGCAGCCATCAAGTTGGGCAAACCGGTCAAACGGTCCAGCCCAGATTGTATATTGCGATTGGTATCTCCGGGGCTGTACAGCATGTTACCGGTATGCAGAGCTCCGATATTATCTTGGCTATAAATAAGGATCCAAATACCCGAATTTTTAAGGTCGCTGATTTTGGGGTGGTGGGCAATCTGGAAGAGGTGGTTCCTGAGCTTATTAATGCATTGAATGCACAGGGAGGGAAATAGTGAATGCTTTGAATAAGGTGGACGTATTATTCGTCGGGGCAGGCCCGGCAAGTTTAGCCGGAGCCATAAAGCTAAAACAACTCCTCAACCAACAGGGCAGGAATGAATCGGTAGTAGTTATAGAAAAAGCCGATAAACTTGGCCAGCATAATCTGTCGGGGGCAGTCTTTGAGGCTGATGTCCTGGACGGTTTAATCCCTGACTGGAAGGAGAGCGAGGATAAATTTCTAACCAAGATGCGCGCGAACAAGGTAGAGAAAGACGAGTTAGTCTTTCTCTTGTCGGGTGGTGTGGCGATAAAGATTCCCGGTTCTGTGGTGCCTTCGGTTATGCATCACGAGGGGAATTATGTGGTATCACTTAGCGAGATGGTTAACTGGTTGGCGGGTATTGCCCGGGACCTTGGTGTTGAGGTATATAACGGTTTTGCCGCGAAGGATATTATTGTCGCGGATGACTTTGTTAAGGGCGTGAAACTCGGTGATAAAGGACTGGATAAAGAAGGTGAGATACAACCAAACTACGTGTCGGGCGAAACATTGGAGGCAAAGGTAACTGTCTTCGGGGAAGGTTCTTTAGGCCTGTTAGCCGAGGATTTGGTAAAGAGATTTAGCCTTGGAGATGGCAGAAACCCGCAGATTTATTCACTCGGGTGTAAAGAGATTTTTAAATTACCCGAGCAAAATAATTTCGGGCCTAACCGGGTGATACATACCATGGGTTTTCCCAATAAACTGCTGGCCCCTGATATTTTCGGCGGCGGTACATTATATAGCATGGGGCCGAATACAGTGGCGGTATCCCTTATTCTGGCTCTGGACTGGAGGTATTGCGACCTCAATCCACAGCAGGAGCTCCAGGTATTTAAATCACATCGGTTTATCAAGCACCTGCTTGAGGGTGGGGAGGTTGTCGGATACGGGGCAAAAACGCTTCCTGAAGGTGGCTACTATTCCATACCGGAGCTTACCGCCAATGGTGCGGTCATTATCGGAGATGCTGCGGGCTTGACTAATGTCAAGAAGCTTAAAGGATTGCATTATGCCATCAAATCAGGGATAGCTGCTGCCGAGGCGATAATTGATGCCATTGAACACAATTCTTTCTCAAAGTGGAGCTTGAAGGTATATGAAGACCGGCTGGCGGAAAGTTTTGTTATGCAAGATATGGATAAGGCAAGAAACTACCGCCAGGTTTTCACCAAAGCGGGCAGAGCCGGCATGTATGTGGGGGCACCGCTATCGTTTGTCCAGCAGTGTATTCCGATTAAGCTGGGCACCAAACTTGACCATGAAGGTATGAGGAAGTCCCGACTGGGCAGGAAATATGACGGTGGTATTGACCGCCTGACCGATGTCAGTTTTTCCGGGACCGACCACCGTGAGGAGGAGCCTTCTCATATTACCTTTCTGGATTCGGCGGAATGTGAGTCCTGTGCGGCGAAGTTCGGGTGTCACCCCTGCGAATATTTCTGCCCGGGAGAAGTGTATAAGTTTGAGGACAGCCAGCTGGTGTTAAGCCCGTCAAACTGCTTGCACTGCCAGACCTGCCGGGTAAAGTGTCCCCTCCAGAATATAAAGTGGGAAGTTCCCGAAGGTGGAGACGGGCCCAAGTACAAAGTGATGTAGCGTTAAATAGATTTTAGTTTGCGTTTAAAATGCAGAGAGGCAGTCGGGGCAGTAGTCCTGCTGCCTCTGACTGTTTTTAAAGACTAAAGCCCCTCGATTAGCTTGTACATATTTTCGTAGGCTTTTGCCAGCTCAGGGTCGTCTTTTTCAAATCCGTTCCGTAATGCCTTCATTTTCTGGGTGAATTTTTGCCTGTCCCGGTTAGCCACGATATCCGACCAGTCTTCCAGTTTGCTTTGCAGTAGTCGGTTCACTTTGTCCCTGTTGGGCAACTTCATTTGCAGGGAGGCACAGAACTCCGGGTCCTCGGCGATGACACTTTCCGCCAGCGTCAGCAGCAGTTTATAAGTGCTGCCGCTGACGGCTCTCAGCGCTGTTGCTTTGTCCAGGCTTAGTAGCGTATCGGCGGAGACCAGGGCGATGAAATGGGAGAGACCAAGCACCACGCTCATCATTTCGTCGTGCTGGCGGGGTGTCATCAGCGTTACTCTGGCCCCCCGGGTTTCCAGGTATTCCCTGACCTTCTGGGCCAGGGTATTCTCATCCTTATTAGTGGGCGTCAGGATGAAGTTCTGATTGGTAATATCCCGGGCGCCGGGGCCGAACATCGGGTGCACGCCCAGTGTTACCCCCTGTTTTATATGCTTATGCATTATCTCAATGGGAGACTCCTTGATAGAGGTAATGTCTATGATGACCTGCTCGGGGCGGATATGAGGGGCAATCTGCTTGATAACTTCCTCAAAACTGTCCATGGATACGGATAGCAGGATTACTTCAGCCTGCTTAACCGCCTCTACAGTGTCGGCTAGCTCAACGCCCAGTTGTTGGCTGGCTTCCTGGAGCTTTGTCTGGTTCCGACCGCTTATTGTTACCTCCATGCCTTCTTTCAACAGGAAGCCGGCAAACCATCGCCCCATTTTCCCTGAACCGCCGATTATGGCTATTTTCACTTTTTGCTCCGTGGTTTTCTATTTGGCTCTGGGGTATGAGCCCAGGACTTTGACAAAGATTGAGAGGCTCTCTACATCCCCTAGCGCCTCCCGGGGCGCCCTGTCCTCCCGGTGGCCTTCAAAATCCAGGTAAAAATTATATTCCCAGGGCTTTTGCCTGGTTGGCCTGGATTCTATCTTGGTCAGGCTGATGTTCCTAGCGGCAAACTCTTTCAGGAAGTCGTACAGCGCGCCCGGCTTGTGTTTGACCGAAAAAACGATAGATGTCTTGTCATTCCCTGACGGCGGCGAGTCCTGCTTGGACAGTATGAAAAACCTGGTGAAATTATTTGGGTTGTCCTCTATCTCTTTAGCCAGGATATTCATCTCGTAGATTTCAGCCGCCCGGGCACTGGCAATGGCAGCCCCATCTGTTATTTTCTGCTCCTTTATCATCTTTACGCTGCCGGCAGTGTCATAGGTAGGGATTAACTCACAGTCCAGATGCCTTAAGAAGGCCTGGCACTGTCCTAATGCCTGAGGGTGGGAGTATATCCTTTTTATTGAGTCGAACCGAGCCTCTTGATTGGCTATCAGGCAGTGGCTGACCCTGAGTTCTGTCTCGCCGCACACTTTAAGGATGGAATCCAGAAAAAGGTCATAAGTCCGGCTTATGCTTCCCTCCAGTGAATTCTCAACAGGAACGATGCCAAATTTCGCCTCATCCCGTTCCACTGCTTTAAAGACATCATCCAGACTTTCACAGGGTTTGGGTTGAATTGAGGGCCCGAAGAAGCGAAGGGCTGCCTCTTCACTGTATGCCCCGATTTCACCCTGAAAAGCAATTTCTACCCCCTGTTGCCTCTTGGAGATGGCAACTATTTGCTGGTAGACGTCCTCTATTTCTTCAGGGTTTAGATTCTTTTCCTGGGCGATACGCCTGACATTTTCCAGGACATTCTTTTCTCTTTCTCTGTCCTCGATTTGCGTTTTCTGCTTGTTCTTCTCCCTGCCTATTTCCTGGGCGATTCTTATTCTTTCGGCGACAAGCTTAACTATACTGGCGTCAGCCTCGTCTATTTGTTTTCTTAAATTTTCTAAACTCATTTTATTACCCTCGGTATTAGACTGGCCCTCATGGCGAAGTCGCATAAAATTATCGCTATCATGGCTTCGACTACCACCACCGCCCTGGGCACGATACAGGCGTCGTGTCTGCCTGTGGTGGACAGGCTGGCATTATTCATCTTTTGCATGTCTACCGTCTCCTGGCTTCTGGCGATGGAAGATGTCGGCTTAACCGCTACCCTGACCACTACGGGCATACCATTGCTGATGCCACCCAGTATGCCGCCGGCGTTGTTGGTCAGGGTAACTATCTTGTTATCCCTGATGGTGAACAGGTCGTTATTCTCCGAGCCCCTTCTGCCCGCCGCGGCGAAGCCGGAACCAAACTCGACTCCCTTGACAGCGGGGATGGCGAAGAGGGCTTTGGCCAGCTCTCCATCCAGCCGGTCGAAGACCGGTTCGCCCAGGCCGACCGGCACATTGAGAGCTATACCTTCTATGATGCCACCGACGCTGTCGCCTGCCTCTTTGGCTTTCTCAATTGCATTAATCATCTCGGTAGCGGCAGCCGGGTCGGCACACCTGACCGGATTCCTGTCCACGTTTCCCCTTATTTCTTCAAGCGTCCCTGGTCCGGCTTTTATCCCGTCTATTTCAACGGTATGGGCCAGCACCTCAATGACAACTGTATTGAGCAGTTTCCTGGCGATGGCGCCGGCGGCTACCAGCGGAGCCGTGATTCTCCCCGAGAACCTCCCCCCGCCCCGGAAATCATTAAAACCCCCGTATTTAATAAAGGCGGTAAAGTCAGCGTGACCCGGTCGGGGTGTGAACCTTGCCTTTTCGTATTCACTGGAATCAATATCCTCATTCCATATCATTAAACAAATCGGGGCGCCGGTAGTGGCGTCATTAAATACACCGGATAGAATCTCTACCTTGTCTGCCTCTGCCCTTGGTGTTGCTATCGTTCCTGTTCCCGACTTCCTTTTGTCTACCTCTCTTTGAATAGTCTCCCTGGTGATAGTCAGACCAGCGGGGCAGCCGTCTATAATGATGCCGATACACTGCCCGTGGCTCTCACCAAAATTGGTGACAGTGAAAATTTTACCCAGACTGTTACTCATTTATCTTCACCTCCCCGCCGATACTTTTTAGCTCCTCCCAGAATCGGGGGTATGTCTTGGCGACACACCCGGCGTCATCTATTACGGTTTCGCCGACTTTAGTGCCCAGTATACCAAATGCCATAGCCAGGCGATGGTCGCCCCTGGGGTCTATGGTTGAGCCTTTCGGGGCTGAGCCGGCAATGGCCAGCCTGTCCCGTTCTTCGATGACTTTTATCTTCATTCGTGCCAAGCCCTCTTTTACGGCGGCAACACGGTCCGATTCTTTTAGTCGCGCCCGGTCTATGCCGATAAGTTCGCTTACACCTTCGGCGACGGCGGCCAGGACTGCCATGGTAGGCAGCAGGTCGATGCAGTCGGACAGGTCAGCCCGTATCGCCTTTAGTGCCGACTTCCTCACGGTGAATGAGTTGCGGTTGGTCTGCACCGAAGCCCCCATATCTTTCAGGAATTTTATTATCATCTTGTCGCCCTGCCGACTCTGCAGGTGTAGATTTCCCACCTCGACCTCGCCGGACAAAGCCCCCAGAGCCAGGAAGTATGAAGCCGAAGACCAGTCGCCTTCTACCTCGTATCGGGTTGGTTTGTAGGTTTGCCTTGATACTGTAAACTCCCGGAGGTCTTTGGTGTACTCTGCTTTTACCCCGAATTCTTTCAGGCAGTCCAGGGTCATCAGTATGAACGGTTTTGATTCCGGGAGTGTGGTGAGCCTGATGGTAACCCCTTCCTCGGCCAGGGGGGATATCAGCAGCAGCGCTGACACGAACTGGGAGCTTACATCACCGGGCAGTTCCACTACGCCGCCTTTTAGCCTGCCGCCCTCAACAGTGACGGGGGCTGCCTCGCCTTGGCTGGAGCAATTCACGCCCAGTTGTTTCAGGGCCTGGATTAACGGCTTGACCGGTCGCCGGGCGAGAGACGGGCCGGTGACCAGACGGCGCCTCCCCGGGATTAGCGAACAGATAGCCATCATAAACCGCAGTGTCGCTGCCGACTCCCCGCAAAAGAGGTCGGCATCCGGCTGATGAAAAGTACTTCCGGTAACCTTCCACAAACTATCTTGCTGGAGGACACGAATGCCTACTTGGCCCAGTATATTTGCGGCAGCCTGGGTATCCTCGGCGGTGAGGGGATTTATTACCTCGCTCTTTCCCCTGGCCAGCGCCGCGCACATGAGCCCTCTGATAGTGTAGCTTTTGGAGGGAGGTGCTGTTACCTTGCCCTTTATCTCACTTTTATCAATTAAAACTTTCATTATTCTTTCGCTTTATTGAGTATCTGCTCGACGACAGCGTTGATGTCCAGTTTTGAAGTGTCTATCCTTATATCGGCGGCCCGCTCGTAGAACGGCTTCCGGAACCTCAGCAACTCTCTTATCTCCGCCGTTTTGTCGGACACATTGAGGAGGGGTCTTGTTTCCCCGTCGCCCGATGTCCGCTCCAGTATTACCCGGGGCGAAGCGGTCAGGTAGGCTATTATCGAGTCCTGCTTGAGACGGTCGATGTTTATCTTGTTCAGGACTATGCCGCCGCCGCAGGCGATTACCTGGTTCTTCCCCTCAGCCACCTCCTTGATAACCTCTATTTCCAGTTCCCGAAAAGCCACCTCGCCGTCCTGTTGGAATATCTCCGGTATGGACTTGCCCGATTTCTGCTCGATTAAAGCATCAGTCTCCGCGAATTTCTTATGCAGCCTTTCGGCGAGAAGTCTACCCGCCGCCGTTTTGCCGGTGCCCATGAAGCCTATCAGGGCGATATTACTTTTCATCCTTGGTCAGCTCCTTGATGGCTGCTTCCTTCATTATCTCTACCGGCTCTTTCAGTCCGGTCCATTTCTCCACGGCTAAAGCCCCCTGCCAGACGAGCATATCAATGCCGCTTATGGTTTCCGCGCCGGCTGCCTCGGCCTCTCTCAGCAATCTTGTCTTGATGGGATTATACACAATATCATAAACAACCAGTCCAGGCTTGAGCAGTCCGGCGGGGACCGGCGTCTCGTTAACAGCAGGGTGCATGCCCACGCTGGTGGCGTTGACCAGAATATCAGTCTTGTCCAGCACCGTTGCCAGGTTTGCCTCGTCCAGCTTTAAGGCTCTGACCTCTTTGTCGAACGCCTGGGAGATGCGGTGTGCCAGTTCTTCCGCCCAGGCCAGCTCCAGTTCCCGGTTCAGGATAACCAGATACGCGCCTCTTTCAGCCAGGGCGAAGGAAATCGCCATGGAGGCCCCGCCCGCCCCCATAACGACTATGTTTTTCTCCTCCGGGTTGATGCCCCGGTCTGTCAGGGCCTGGAGAAAGCCGGTGGCGTCGGTATTGCAGCCTGTCAGGGTGCCGTCATCATTTACTATGGTGTTAACCGCGCCTATCTTCTCGGCCAGGGGGTCCAGCTTGTCCATATATGGTATAACGGCTACCTTGTGCGGTATGGTAACATTCAGCCCCCTTATATTCAGCGACTTCATGCCGTCGATAGCTTGACCCAGCTCCTCTTTTCTTACCCGGAAGGGAAGGTAAACGTAATCTATGCCCATCCGGGCAAAAGCGGCGTTATGCATCACCGGCGACATGGAATGTTCTATGGGGTCGCCGATAAGGCCGCACACCTTGATTTT
This sequence comes from uncultured Dehalococcoidales bacterium, assembly GCA_964558705.1. Taxonomy (GTDB): domain Bacteria; phylum Chloroflexota; class Dehalococcoidia; order Dehalococcoidales. The sequence goes on along the minus strand of CAZLFC010000003.1, from coordinate 25,087 downwards.
CTCGGTTATCACTCTGTTTAACCTTCCATCATTTCGTAGATTTTCCTGAGTTCGGTTGCGGTTATCTGTCCGGGAACCGACTCCTTGCCTGCCTCGATTGACGCGTAAGTGAAGTCTCCGTCCACCAGCGGGCAGAGTATCCGGCTGGATAAACCCTCTTGCCCCATAGCGAAGGCAACTATCTTCATCTCGGGAAACTCAGAGATAAGCCGTAAAACGAGCGTACCGTCTTCAGGGCTGTTAGCTGTGGTGACCAGCTTGCATATGTCGGCACCAGCCTCGATTTCCTGCCGGATGATGCCTTTCATGTCCTCGAAGGAAGGCGTTCCCTGCAAGTCGTGAAAAGAAATCAGGCATTTTGCCTTCGGCTTGATTTGCTTTACCGCTGTGGACAGGTTCTCCGTTCTGAGTTCAATGTCAATTATGCCTGCTCCCAGTTCGATTGCCTTGAGCAGTTCCGCTACTCTGGCGGCTTCGTCCCCGGACCCTTTACCTCCCTCGTCGACTTTACGGTTGCAGGCTATCCAGGGCTGGTTAAGCTGCCCGGTGATTTCCAGCCAGCCGTCACCAATGAGGTCGAGTCTGACCTCAAATAAGTCGACCAGCGGTTCGATTGCTCTTATTGCTGCCGGGTTTTTCTCTGTTATGACGGCACAAATTCTGGGTCGCTTCATATTAACCAGCCAGCGCCTGCTCGATTAGAGCCGGGCTCACTTCATCGGTGATGAAGGCGGCCCCTATCGATTTCAGCAATACAAATCTTATCTTCCCTCTTTGTACTTTTTTATCGTGTTTCATTGACTGTATCAGTTTTTTGGTGTCAAGGCCAGGGATTTCGATGGGCAGGCCGGCTTTTTCGATAGCGCTCTTCAGTCTGGCTAAATCATTCTCGCTGAGCAGCCCCATCTGGTTTGAGATTCTACCCGCTGCCAGCATCCCGACAGCGATAGCTTCACCATGTTCTATTTTAAAGTCCGAGACCGATTCAATGGCGTGGCCGATGGTATGCCCGTAGTTCAGGATACCTCGCAGGCCCAAGTCCCGCTCGTCTTCTTCGACCACTTCGGCTTTAATCCCGGCGGTGCGGAAGACAATCTCTTCCAGTAATGCGGTATCGAGCGACTTTATCCGGTCGAGATTTTCTTCCATGTAGGCAAAAAACTCTTTATCCCGGATGGCGGCGCTTTTTATTACCTCGGCCAGTCCATTAGCCAGCTCTTTGGCAGGCAGGGTTTTCAGGGTATCAATGTCCGAAATGACCAGCTTCGGTTGATAGAATGCCCCGACCTCGTTTTTCAGTTGTCCGTGGTTTACCGCTACCTTGCTCCCGATACTGCTGTCGACCTGCGCCAGTAGGGTGGTGGGTATTTGTACCAGCGGCACACCTCGTTGATAGGTGGCTGCCACGAATCCGGCCAGGTCTCCGATAACTCCGCCGCCCAGGGCTAGGATAGGCGTCATCCGCTCCGCATAGTGTTCGGTCAGCTCATTGTATAGCCGGCCCGCCGTCTCCAGCGATTTCTGCTCTTCACCGTCAGGGACTTCCATGACGGTTACCTTGAATCCGTCACCGGTGAGGTGCTGCTGCAGGGTATCGCCGTATAGGCTCTTCACTACCGGGTTGGTTACCATTACCAGCTTATCGGCAAACCCGTTTGCCTTCAGCAGGCGGCCGGTTTCCTTGAGCATCCCTGGACCTATATGTATCTCGTAGCCGTTGCTGTCAAGATTAACCTTTACTTTTTTCATGTGATATTGCCTTGGCACTCACTGCTTCGGGTTTATTAGTTTATGAATTTTCAAGCAGGCGTCTATGGTGTCTTTGAGCTCTTCGAACGTAATTGCCTGTTGCCCATCGACCAGTGCTTCTGTTGGGTCATAGTGTACCTCAATCATCAGTCCGTTGGCACCAGCGGCTATAGCGGCACAGCTCATATTAAAGATGAGGTCTCTGCGTCCGGTACTGTGACTGGGGTCGACGATAACCGGCAGGTAAGTTTCTTTCTGCAGGGCGGTGACGGCAGCCAGGTCGAGAGTATACCTGGTGTACTCCTTGCCTTTGCCCAGGGGTAGTATACCTCTCTCGCACAGGATGATATCCTTGTTGCCCTCGGCGGCGATGTATTCCGCAAAAGACAGGAACTCTTCAATGCCAGCCCCAAAATGTCTTTTAAGCAAAACAGGTTTTTTCTTGCCGGCGACTTTGGTAAGCAGGTCCTGGTCATACATATTTCTGGCGCCTATTTGGAGTATGTCAACGTACTCTGCTATCAGGTCGACTTGTGATTCTCCCCTTACTTCAGTTATCACTGCCAGTTCAAACTTATCTCCGGCTTCGCGTAACCAGCCCAGCGTTTCCTTGGCTTTTTCCCCATTTATAGCTCCAAGTCCCTGGAAAGAGTGAACCGAACTCCTGGGTTTAAATATGCCGCCCCTTAGAATCTGCGCCCCGGCCTTCTTTACGCCTTCCGCAATCATGAACAGTTGTTTTTTGCTCTCCACGGCACAGGGTCCGGCAATAAATATTGGCTCGCTGCCACCTATGGCCACTTTTCCCACTTTAATCCTCCTTCGCTTGAGGGGGTTTTCAAAGAATTTACCATATTCCCGACTTACCAGCTTATAGGGCCTCTCTACTCTCACCACCTCTTTTACCCCGGGGAGAATGGCAAAATGGTCGAACGGTATTTTTCGTTCGTCTCCGACTAACCCAATCACAGTCCTGTATTCTCCCTTGCTGGCATCGGCTCTCAGTCCGTGCCTTTTTACTTCTTCTATTACGTAGTTTATCTGTTCCGGTGTGGCATCTTTTCTCATTATTATCATTTTCACATCTCCCCCTTATTTATTTTACTGGATTCTAATAATTAAAAAACCCTCCCGCTTGGGAGGGTTCAGTTTAGTCTTCTTCTGCCTTATGATAAAATCACACTATCGTGAGCACGCCAAAACCTCCCAAACGCATCTTGTGCGCCACGGAAAGATGAAATACGCATAATACATTCCGTAGGAGGTGGTATTAACCAATGTTTACTCCCTCAGTCTATTTTAAGCAAATGTATCATATGTAAAATGATTTGTCAACAAGGCTGATAACCTG
>CAZLFC010000003.1:0-21887 GCA_964558705.1 uncultured Dehalococcoidales bacterium | reverse complement strand
GATAACCTGAAACACCAATTGACTGTCGCTTGTCTTTCTGGTATTCTTGGTAGGGTTAAGTAAGGTCTTATTGAGTAACCTGGGGCTATAAGTCCCTTGCTGTTAATGCGTAGACCTCTGCTCTTTTTTACCTCTACAGAGAAGGGGGTGGAAAGCGGGTTATAGAATTTAGAAATCTCCTTGTTTCTGAACGAGGGGATTTTTTATGCCTGTTGATTATGGGGAGTTGGGGTATTGGCTAAAACATTAATGATTCTGGGCACCGCTCTGTAATCTGGCAGAGTTCATTGTAGGCTTAACCCGAAGCTGATTTACCAGATGCGCGGGCTGGAGTTAAAGAAAGGCGATTATGGATTCTCAACCTGAGCCGCAGACTCTTTTTACCGGGGAAGAAATAGATATTACCGTCGGGAGACTGGCAACCGAAATCAAGCGGGATTATCAGGATAAGCACCCCCTGTTGATTGGTGTTCTGAAGGGTTCCTTTGTGTTTATGGCTGACCTGATTCGGCGGCTTGATTTTCCGCTGGAGGTCGATTTTATCACGCTATCCAGCTATGGCAGGGATATGGAGAGTTCGGGGGAAATTAAAGTGGAACAGGGACTTCGCACCGAGGTTAGAGACCGGGATGTACTGGTAATTGAAGACATAGTTGATACCGGTCTGGCCAGTTTTTTCCTGCTGGATTACCTGCGGGGGAAAAAGCCCGCTTCTGCAAAACTTTGTTCCCTGACTGATAAACCCTCCCGGCGACAGGTTCCGGTTACTATTGACTATTTGGGGTTCACTGTCCCCAACAAGTTTATAGTTGGCTATGGAATTGATTGGGACGAAAAATTCCGCAATCTTCCCGGCATCTGCACCTTAGAGTCTGATATATAGGCTTTTGGGGGGATATATAGCGTTATAGCTAGTCGATAGTGGGGGATATATTGATTTTTTTGGCCTGGAGTAATAGAATTTATAATGTAAAAGCAGGGAAGGAGGCGATTATAGAGCAACAAATTTATGCAAAAATTTGATATGGAGGTATCTATGGAACAAGACATTTACAAACAGAATCTAAAAGGATGGAGAGCGGAAGTAGGTATGCTGGCCCCCGTGGCGGCAATGTACCGAGAGTATGAGGTCGTGGCTCCCGAGGGAATCCGTTTTTCCAGGGCATTACTGGGGTTGGAATCGGTTACCCCTGAGGCTCTCAGGAAGATGGCTGATAATGTAGTGAGCGAATCTAAGAAGCTTTGCATTGGTAATACGCCTGACCTGATTTGCCTCGGCTGTACTTCTGGCTCGTTTGTCGGTGGGCCCGGTTATGACGAAGGTCTCATTAAACAGATTGAAGACACTACTGGTGTGCCCGCCACCACTACCGCTACTTCGTTACTGGCGGTATTCAAAGAGTTGGGTGTTAAGAAAATAGCCATGTGCGGCCCCTATTTGAAGGAAGTCTTTGATATAGCTATAGATTTCTTTAAAGCGGCTGGTATTGAAACCCTTAACCTTGAGTACCTGGGGTACAATAAGACTGAGGAATTCTGGGATTACCGCCACAATCCTTATCCCGTCTACAAGTTAATCAAAGATAGCCACAAAGCGGCACCAGACGCTGATTGTGTGTTTGTTAGTTGTATGTGGAGCCGAATATTGGGAATAGTGGATACGGCCGAGGAAGAAATCGGGAAGCCGGTCATATCAAGTTGCAATGCAGTGTTGTATAACATCTTGAAGATGTTGAAGGTTCCTGACCCGGTTTACCATTACGGGCAGCTCTTGCAGAGGCCTCGTCTGTAGACTATCTCGAAAGAGCCTGTGGCGAGTCGTTAGGTAAGTATTAACTGGGATGTATATTTAGGAGAACTCTGGTAAGCGGAAACGAGAAGCTCCGACCGGTTTCGAAATTATGTTGCTAACCCGAGGGGGGAATGCTATTTTCTCTTTACTTGATGGGGCTGGCATCATATTTCAACTGAAACAAAATTAAAGACAAGGTGTTGGATGAGATTCCGAGGGGATTCGGGGTATCATCCAACACCTTCTTTTTGGGCGGTGTATTACCGGGAGGTGTAGTGCTCAACCATCTGCTGGTAAGCGGTAGCCACTTTTCGGGTAACCGGACCCGGACTTCCCGAGCCTAAAGGCATGGTCTTGCCAGCGTTATCTCTGATTTCCACCAGCGGCATTATCTCAATCAGTGAGTTGGTCAGAAAAGCCTCCTCAAATTGTTTCAGGTCAGCCAGTCTTACTTCGCCCTCGACAGTTTCTATGCCCAGTGTGCTGGCGATTTCCAGTATCACCCGGCGGGTGATGCCGGGTAACAAACCGCTTGTTACCGGAGGCGTAACCAGACAGGCGGCTGAGTTTACGAAGAAAACATTGCTTATGCTGCCCTCGGTGATAAAACCCTGTTCATTTAAGATTATCGATTCGTCCAGCCCGGCGGCTTCGGCTTCTAGCCTGGCTCTGATATTAAGCAGATAGTTGGTGGATTTTAGTCTGAGTATTGGCGATTGGCTGGAGTGGGGGAATGAGGCTACTCCGGCCCGGTAGCCCTGCTGGTAACACTCCGGGGGTGGTGGGGTGTAAGCGTTGGCCGTAATCAGTATGGTGGGGTTGTTACTAACAGCAGGCCCGGGGAAAGAGTTTACCTCACCACGGGAGACGGTGAGTCGCAGGCGGGCATTCTCCAGTCCGTTGGCGGCTAAGGTATCATTACAGGCCTTACCCAGTTCGGCGACATTAAGCTTGGAGCCCAATCCGATAACTTGAGCGGCGCTCAGTAGGCGATTCAGGTGGCGTTCCAGCAGGAAGATTTTGCCGTGATAGGCACGCATGGTCTCGAAGAGCCCGTACCCGTAAAGAAACCCGTGGTCAAACACCGAGATATAGGCTTGAGAGCGCGGTATCAGGGAGCCATTCAGGTAAACAATCTCTGCCATTAATGCTTTCCCACTTTCAGCGAAGGCCTGGGTAAGTTAAGGAAATTGGTTAATATGTCATGCCCGGTATCGGTTAATATCGATTCGGGGTGGACCTGCGTTCCCTCTACCACGTGTTCCCGGTTTCTGACGCCCATGATGATGCCGTCTTCCGTCCGGGCGGAAACCTCAAGGGAATCCGGGACGTTGGCGGCGTCCACTATCAGGGAATGGTAACGCCCGCCGAGCAGGGGGGAGGCCAGGCCCTTGAAAATCGTTTCGCCGTCGTGGTAGACGAGGGACTGCTTGCCGTGTACGGGTACTTGGGCTCGCTTGACGGTGCCGCCGTAGACATACCCGATGCACTGGTGCCCCAGGCACACTCCCAGGATGGGGATTTTGCCTCTAAAGTGGCGGATTACGTCATTTGAGATGCCCGCTTCTAATGGCGTGCAGGGACCGGGCGAGATTACTATGTGGCTCGGTGCCAGAGCTTCAATCTGCTCCAGTGTTATAGCATCATTTCGGTAGACTATCGGGTCCCCGCCCAGTTCGCCCAGGTATTGAACTAGGTTGTAGGCGAACGAATCATAGTTGTCGATAACCAGTATCATGATTTTGCCCCCAGGGTAACCTGGGTTGACATGGTCAGCGCCTGGATGAGGGCTCTGGCTTTGTCCAGGGTTTCCTCGTATTCCGCTTCTGGTTCCGAATCGTAGACGATGCCGCCGCCTACCTGGAAATAAGCCCGGCCGTCTTTAATAATCATGGTGCGGATGACTATATCTATGTCCATCTCCTCGGTAAAGCTGAGGTAGCCGAGTGAGCCGGTGTAGACGCTTCTCCTGGTGGGTTCCAGTTCGTCAATAATCTCCATGGCCCGTACCTTGGGGGCTCCGGTGATAGAACCGCCGGGGAAGGTCGCCTTGAGGAGGTCGACGCGGTTTTTACCCGGGCGCAGCCTGCCTTCAACGGTGGAGGTCAGGTGGAAGACGGTGGGATAGGTCTCCAGGATAGCCATTTCCGTGACCTTTACTGTTCCGTAACGACATATTCGCCCCAGGTCGTTCCGCTCCAGGTCGACTATCATAATGTTCTCCGCCCGGTCCTTTTCGCTGGCCAGCAGTTCCTGAGCCAGGGCTTCGTCTTCGGCGGGCGTTTTACCGCGCGGCCGGGTTCCCTTGATGGGGCGGGTTTGCACCCAGTCGCCACTGACTTTGAGAAATCTCTCAGGGGAAGCCCCGACCACAGTTACCTCGTCGAAATTGAAGTAGTTGGCAAAGGGTGCCGGGTTTATTCGGCGCAGTTGCTGGTAAAGCTCATAGGGAGAAACCGGCAGGTCGGCTTCGAACCTCTGTGAGATGTTTGCCTGGAAAATATCCCCGGCTCGTATGTATTCAATAGTAGTCTCTAAGACCTTGAGGTATTCCTCCCGGGTGAAGTTTGATTTAAGCACAATGTCTGCTGGTGTTGTGGCTGGTGTCAAAAGCTCTTCAATACTGTCTAACTGTGGTTTGTTTAGAAGACGGTCTTTCATTTCCTCGAGCTTTTCTTCCGCTCGCCGCCTTCTTTTAGCCTCTTCCAGTTCGGGAAAGCCGGTGGCGACCAGGTATGTCTGGCCGGTCAGGTGGTTAAAAGCGACAACCGAGTCGTAGAAAGCCAGGTAGCACTCCGGCAACTGCAGGTCGTCAACCGCTGTCTTGGGCAGGCGCTCGATGAAATGGCAGAGGTCATAGCTGAAATAGCCTACCGCCCCGCCCACGAAGGGGATACTGTTCTCTGGGGTATCCAGGGAGTAGCGCTTAAGTAAATCATCGACTGTATCAAAGGGGTTGCCCCGCAGTTTCTCCCGGCTGCCATCACTGCGGCTAATGGTAATTTCCTCACCCCGGCTGCTCAGCACCAGGAAAGGGTCGCTGCCCATAAAAGAGTAGCTCCCGAGCATATCAGATTCCATGCCGCTGTCCAGGAAGAAGCTAAAAGGGCGGTCTTGGAATAGCTCAAAGCATTGTGGTGCGCTGAGTGAAGTATGTATCTCTGCCAGCAGTGGGTAACGTTTCACTCTTCAATACTCATCTTTGAATTTGATTGAAAATCTCGGTGACCTGTGTAAGCGTAAGCCAACGCTTATTATATACTATCCCGGGGAAATAGTGAATTTCCGGCTTACGACGGCTCCGGGCGATGTGGTAGAATCTGGCTATGAGTCAATTGGGCAGTACTAAATGTGGCAATACGGAGTTCCGCTGGGGAGAGCGGACCTATGTTATGGGTATCATCAATCTGTCCCCGGATTCCTTCTCCGGCGACGGGGTTAGCGATGTTGAGGTTGCCGTAGCCCAGGCGCAGCGCATGGTGGCTGAAGGTGCTGACATTCTGGATGTCGGCGGCGAGTCTACCCGTCCCAATCCGGTGCCGGTCTCAATCGACGAAGAAATCAAGCGGGTTATTCCGGTCATAGAGCGGCTGGTTGCCGAGTTAGCGGTTCCCATAAGCGTTGACACCGGTAAGTCGGAGGTGGCGCGCCGGGCGCTTGAGGCCGGTGCCGCTATGCTCAATGACCAGTGGGGTTTGAAAAAGGACCCCGGGCTGGCGGAACTGGCTGCCGAAAATGGTGTCCCTGTTATCTTAATGAGCAATCAGCGGGACAAAGGTGGCTATGATGAGGGGGTTCAGCGCGATATTGCTTTGTATGAAGATGTTATGGCTGAGATAACTTTTTCGTTGCGGCATAGCCTGGAACTGGCGTTGAGATTGGGCGTGCCTCTGGAGAACATCATTCTCGACCCCGGTATCGGGTTCGGCAAGACCTGGCAGCAGGAGCTGGAGATTATCCGTCGCCTGGGTGAGTTGAAGACTCTGGCCAGGCCTCTCTTAATCGGCACTTCCCGCAAGTCCTTTATTAAGATGGTGCTGGACTTGCCCCCCGACCAGCGTGTGGAAGGCACAGCGGCCACCGTGGCTATCTCTATCGCCAACGGGGCTGATATAGTGCGGGTGCACGATGTAAAGCAGATGGTACGGGTGTGCCGGATGAGCGATGCTATTGTGCGCTCGTCTCAGTAGGAGTTAAAGGAAGCGATTTTGTCCATCGGCTCTCTGTTGTGTTTGGAACGCCTCTTTTCCTGGTCGTAATACCCCAGCGTTATCAGGATGTCTACCTTTCTGTCTTTAGGGACATTCAGTATTGACTTTACTGCCTTCTCGTTAAACCAGCCTATCCAGCAGGTACCCAATCCCAGTTCTTCCGCCTGTAACACGAAATGCTCACAGGCGATACCGATATCGATGAGGTAATATTTGGTGCCGCGGAACATGCCGCCGATGCGGGCAAAGAACTTGGCCCTTTCCGAGACAACAGCAATTATGACCGGTGCCGTTTTGCCGAAGGTGTTTAGAGAATATACCCCTCTGAAGGCTGCCTTGCTTAGCTTGTTCTTTAATTCGGGGTCGTCAACAACGATGAATTTCCACGGCTGTGAGTTGCAGGCGGAGGGCGCCACTCTGGCTGCCTCCAGGCACAGCATAATCTTGTCCCTCTCCACGGGCCTGTCCAGGTAACCCCTGATGCTTTGCCTTTGTTTTAACAGGTCCAGTAAAGCCATAATTTCACTCCCCGGCGACAGTTTAAGCGGATATTCTTAAGATAAATCCTATTATAGCCTATTTCTCACCATCAAAGATAAATATCTTATCAATGGTCGTTTTCAGGGCTTGGGCTACATTGTGAGCCAGCTTGAGACAGGGATTATATTTACCCTGTTCCAGGAAGATGATGGTCTCTCGCCTGACGCCCACCATCTCGGCCAGCTTTTCCTGGGTCAGGTTGTGGTCTTGGATTCTTACTTTACGCCGGCTCTTTCTTTTTGAAGTAGAAGATAAATCCGTCAACGCTCATATCAACATCCACCCCCTCCACATTTGCCCCCATACTGCTGGAAATATAGTCCCGGACCCGCTGCTTAATCGCTCCGTTTGTCTCACCGCTTTTTAATGCCTTTTGGATTATATCGCCGAAAATCCTGGTGTTGTCGACGGCTCTCGGTATGAGTTTGTTCGGCTGTCTGCCTATGCCGTTGTGAGAGTAGAAAAGAATTCGGGGGTTGAGTTCGGCCAGTTTGCCTATGGTTTCAATGTAAACATCTATGTCAAAGCTGGGTGGTGCCGCAATCGGTATCGGTGACAGCTCGGCTCCGGCGAGGGGTATACCCAGGGCTTCTCCGCAGAAAAGCCCCCGTGTCTTCTCATCGAAGATAGCCATGTGGTGGGGGGCATGGCCCGGGGAGTAGATAACCTGTAGCTTCCTGCCGTCGATAGAGATTATCTCTCCGTCTTCAGGGGTCTTAATCTGGGATTCGGGGATGGGGATAGTACGACCGAATGTTGTCTCAAAATCATCGCCGAAGGCCATCTTGGTGCTCTCCATTAGACGGGAGGGGTCAATCAAATGCTTGGCTGCCTGGGGATGAACTATTACTTTAGCTTGCGGGAAGAGTTGTGCCAGGGTACCGGCTGCCCCGGCGTGGTCGAGGTGAATATGGGTTGGTATAATGTAGGCTACCTCTTTCATGCCCAGTTTCTTTATTGTTTCCTGGATTAAAGGGGCGCCGTTAGCGGGGCCGGGCTCTACTATTACCCCTTGCGTCCCGCGGATAAGGTACACCGCAAAGATAACATCGACCTTTGGTATCCGTACTTCTACTCGAAATATGCCCTCGCCTACTTCCTCCATAATTTATCATGCCTCCTCGCTTAAGTTTGTATGGGAAAGTTCCCTTTAAGGATACCATATCTTGAATTCCCATTGCATCGGTTGGTGAAGCAGGTAAATGTTACTCTCCATGCCTTGCTAATTTCTTGGTAAAATACGACAATAGTGTGGAGTTGCCTTAAATAGTCGATAGATGAAGACGGAGTTTATTTGAAGATTAAATTGATGGTTATAGCCAGCCTGGTGTTCGTTTGTCTGCTTGGCTCCGGTTGTACTCATGCCGAGGATTTTGACAGTCGCCTGCGCTCAATTGTTGAGCCATATAGATTTAGTATCGTGGCCTGGGAGTCTAGGACAATACCTCAGGAAGTAAATAGATGGATTTCTGGTAAGGATGAAGAGGTTGATAATGAAATCGGCGTGGTTATCGAGTACTTTGCTGTGGTGGAGCAGATAAGAAATTTGGAGTGGGGGGTAGCAGCAATTAACGCCGGTAATGGACAGGGCGACTTATCTTTACTTGAGGCCGAGCTGAATATATTGCAGGAACAGAGAACGACCCTGACGAATTCGGCGGAGAGGATACTGGAAAAGCAAATAAAAGAAACATTGACTCAACAGGGCATCTGTCATCCGTTTGAGGAATACATAGACTGGAAGGTTGGCTTCCCGCCGGTGAATTTTAAGCTGGAGAAGCCGCCTAACCTGCTGGTGATTTCGCCGAGAGAACGAATAGAAAGTATGAGGGAAATTACCTTGCAACAGGGCCTCAGTCTGGCGGAGATGGCAGAAATTGAAGCCGCGGCTGATAAATTAGGCGTTTCATCCTTAGTATTGGAACTCGGCGGTTTGGGGGTGACCTACCCCACTTTTGTTACTAATGATGCCGGTCTGGGGTTTACTATCAGTGTGGCCACCGAGGAGTGGGTGCACCAGTATTTAGCTTTCAAACCCCTGGGCTTTTTATACCTGCTTGATATAATCGGCGTATCCAGGGACTATGAAATCGCTACCATGAACGAGACTCTGGCCAGTATGGTCAGCGATGAAATCGGGGCTATGGTATTCCAGGAATATTATGCGCAATATGAAAATGGAGTAAGTCAGAAAAAGGAAGAAGATTCGGAATCGCTCTTTAATCGGGAGATGAGGGAGATAAGAAGAGCGGTTGATAGCTATCTGGCCGCAGGGGAAATTGAGAAGGCTGAGGAATTTATGGAACAGAAGCGGGCGTATTTAGCCTCAAAGGGATATTATATTAGAAAACTGAACCAGGCCTATTTTGCCTTCTACGGGACGTATGCGGATGCCCCCACTTCAATCAGTCCTATCGGACTTGAGTTAAAGGGATTAAGAAGCCAGAGCGTCTCGCTGGAGAGTTTCCTCGAGACAGCAGCTTCCCTGACTAGCCATCAGGACCTGCTAGATATTATTAAATAAAACACAGGAGGAGGATTTATACCTCCTCCTGTAATACGCCGGTTCAATACCACAAACCACTAAATGGTACGGTTATAAAAAAGCCTTAATTATTCTTATTTACCGACAACTTCAATAATGCCGGCGGTGGCATCAAGCTTTACATAATCCCCCGTTTTTATCAGCTCAAATACATCCTTTTCCGGCCTGTCCACGGTGGGGATATCGGTAATGATAACCGCGCTGGTTAATATAGGTTCGCTCTCCACGCAAATCATAGCGGCCGGAACATTACTTTTTTGCTTTATTGCCCAGGCGGTAGCGTCGCCGGCGCTGGACCCCTTGCCGGTAGTGAAAACAAATACCTTATTAGCCAGAGTTTGTCCTTCCATCTGATGTCGTGGCGCCAGACACTTGCCGGTAATCGGGTCTAAGTCGCCAAGAAAAGAGAACGGACCCTTATATACTATTGCTTCTCCTTCTGCCTGGCCTGCGCTTACAGTGTGAGCTTTTATTTCCATTTTGGCACTTCTCCTTTCCATTTTCCGGTTATGGCGGCATTTATACAATCCTCGTCGGTTCCAAAGAAGACCTTGACGCCGCTTACATATGCCAGATAGTGAGCACTTCTGGCTGAGTTGGTCGCGGCGCTCTTGGCCTGCTTATCGCCGGCGACATCAGGGCGCGTAAAGGGGTTATTTATGGATGGGCAGACACACGAGAAATGCCCACCGGCTTTTTCAATAATATCGGCATAACCTTGCCGTCTGGCCAGGGCCTCAACCGGTGCTGAAGCTCCTATTAATAGTGACGTTTTGATTTTTTTGCCATCTACCAGGGCGGCAACTTTGCCTATCTCGTCAATGGTGGCGTGCGGGCAACCGAAAGCCACATGCTCCACCACATCGTTGTCCCAGACATTCAGCCTCTCCCAGGTTTGGCTCATCTCATTTTTCCCCACCTTTATCACGTGCTCAGGTTTCTTGCCTCCCAGAGCTTCCTCCAGTGTGGCGGCTTCTGGGGTGGTGCCGACTATATGACCTAGGGTTACTGCTCCTGAAGTGGGCATTGATACCACCAGAGCCCGTGCGTAATCAAAAGGAATATTGGTTGGCAGACCATCTACCGCCACTGGCTTGAAGCCGGGTATCTGGTCACCAATGTAATAGCCCAGGCAGTGGTAGTGAGCAATACTCCAATCGCTCGTGTCTAATTCACTAACGTCTATCAGGTGATTGGCAAGTCTGTTCTCGGGTAACAGCAAACCCATCAAGGGTGTCCGACCGCAGATTGCCGCTGCCAGGGAAAAACAAATGCCCATTCTATCCACTTTGGCCCCGAACAAACTGTTATTGGTAACCTGCATACAACTGCCGCCCATCGAGACAATATCGCCCTTGCGTGGAATGATACCGATTAGGTACTCGGCACAAGTCTCGGTGCGGAGCCAGCCTAACTTCAGGAACCCCTGGAGTTTTCTCTCATGCTCGCCCCTCCAGTTTTTGGCCAGGGGTAGTCCCCATTTCTCCCATTTTTCGGGACTAAAGGAAGGATGAGTGGTAACCCTGTTTGGTGTTTTGGGTACCCCTTCGGTCATAATTTGCCAGAAACCTTCCGGAGTAAAATCGTAGCTAACATGAGCATAGGTAGTTACGGCCAGTTTCTCGGCATCGTGTGCTTCGCCTAGTTTAATCAGCAGTTCCATAGCTCTTTGCGTCCCGGGGCCACGCTCTCCGGCCAGCAACCTTTTTTCTTCATCATTTAGTAACATAGCAAATTCCCCTTTCCTTTAAGTTTGTGGGCGTGAGTAGCCGCACACCGCAATTATCTATGATGAAAACCCCATAAATGTATACTCCAAGTAGCCTGCTTTGTCAAGGGTAAATTATGAAGTTTGCATTTCTTAATCTGTTGTGATAAAATTTCGTCCTAGTGCGTGTGGGTATTGCCCTTGATGTAACAGGATAGTTTGGAAAAAACACTTGGACAAGGTAGCAATTATCTGTAAGGACTCAAGGGCGGAGAGTGTTAAGGTGGCTCTTATTACGGGTGCCACTTCTACTGTACAAGGCGACGATGTAGTGTTGTTTTTCATAAGTGAAGGTGCGCCTGTTTTGGCGCAGAGTGAACTTGAGAAGATAGAAGGTAAGCCGTAGCGAATTTAAGGTATAGAAGTTGTGGGGCAGCTACGTTCCTGGGCGAAACCTGTGGTGCTGCCGTAACCTATCCCTTCTAGAGATTAAATAAAACGGAGGTAATCATGGCTAAAGCGGGGATTGTTTGTAGCGGTTCGGAGCGGTCAAATATCAACCCGACACTAATTTTTGCGTCTTCATTGGCAGCATTAGGTAACGAAGTGGTAATATATTTTAACCCTCCTGGTGCAACTGTCATGCTAAAGGGCGAGTTGGAGAAGATAAAGGGTCCGGGCGTACCAGATCTGGCTGAGTTGTACGATGGTATCATTACTTTGGGTGCCCGCATTATAGTGTGTGAGCTAGCTTTAGACGTTAAAGGCTATAAGCCGGAAGATTTCAGGGAAGGCTTGGAAATCGGGGGGTCTACTACATTCCTGGCTGCTATCCAAGACGCTACATTAACTTTCTGTTTCTAAGGTTTCTAAGATTAAATAAGGGAGGTAAGAATGGCATTACATACTCTAGATGTTTTAGGGCTTAAGTGCCCGCAGCCAACGCTGAGAATAGCTGTATTGTCCAAAGAGATTCCACCAGGTGATACTCTGGAAGTGCTGGCTGATTGTCCGTCTTTCCCCAACGATGTTAAAGCTTGGAGTGAAAAGACAAAAAGGACATTACTTTTCTGCGTGGACGAAGGAGGCGGAAAGTATAAAGCACAAATACAGTTTTAATCTGGGGGACGTCTGTGGGAGAAGAATTTGCGCCTAGAATAGTTGGATTCCTGTGTAATTGGTGCTCCTATGCTGGTGCTGACCTGGCCGGGGCAACGAAGCTAGAGGTTCCATCTTCCCTTTCTGTTGTTAGGGTGATGTGTTCCGGTAGAGTTGACCCGGTTCTTGTTGCCACAGCGCTGCTGCATGGAGCGGATGGGGTGCTCGTGGCTGGATGTCACCCCGGTGATTGTCACTATAGAAAAGGTAACTACTATGCCCGCCGAAGATTTGCCCTCTTGAAGAAGACTATGGAAACCCTGGACCTGGAGCCGGATAGGCTTATGCTTGCCTGGGTGTCGGCGTCGGAGGGGCAGAGATTCAGTGAGGTAACCAATGAGTTTGCCAAAAAGATACGCAAACTAGGCCCAAATCCCATGAAGAAAAAGATTTCATTATGAGTGCGAGGCTGAGATGACTAACGATGAGATAACCGGCGATGAGGTCACTAACGAAGAACCCCAAAAACCGATGCTGGTAATCGGAGCCGGTATTGCTGGTGTTGAAGCCAGCCTGCTTTTAGCTGATTCAGGTAGAAAGGTGTATCTTGTCGAAAGGGCTTCTTACTTCGGCGGTAATGTCATAAAGTGGGAAGAAGTATTCCCTAATATGGAGTGCTCTACCTGCATGATAGCACCAAAGCAACAGGAGCTACTGGCCAACGAAAACATCGATTTGCTAACGCTTAGTGAGGTTAAGTCCGTTCAGGGAACTGTCGGTGATTTCACGGTAAAGGTGATAAAGAAGGCCAGGTATGTTGACATGGAGGCCTGTATCGGGTGTAATGCTTGTTTTGACCCTTGCCCGGTGGAGGTGGGCAATAATTTTGAGGAGAATCTCTCCAAGAGGAAGGCAATATACATTCCCTGTGCTGGCGCTTTACCCAATGTACCGGCTATTGATGCGGAAAATTGCCTGCGTTTCAAGGGAGAGGATTGCCAGTTATGTCAGGAATCATGCATGTTCGAAGCGATCGATTATACCCAGCAGGATGAAGAGCTTGAGCTGAATGTTGGGGCCATAGTTGTCGCCACTGGCTTTGACATCATTGACCTGACGACACTGCCTCAATACGGTTACAAGAAGTTCAGCGAGGTCTATTCTACAATAGAGTACGAAAGGCTGCGTGCCTCCAACGGACCTACCAATGGAGAGCTTGTCATGCGGGATGGCCAGCCGCCGAAGTCGGCAGCCATTATCCACTGTGTGGGCAGGCCGGAAAAGGGCTACTGTTCATCAGTATGTTGCATGTCTTCTCTTAAGATTGGTCACTACTTGATAGATAAGGTGCCCGGGGTAAAGGTAACCGAGTTCTATTCCGACCTCTGTGTTCCGGGTAAGTCCTACCAGAAGTTCTATGAGTCTGTGAAAGAGCACGGGATTAATTTCATCCGGGGTACTGTGACTGAGGTTGCCGAGCAAGGCAAAGCACTGGCTGTTAACTACGAAACCGAAGACGGTAAGAAGAACAGCATTGCCGTGGATGTGGTAATCCTGGCACCCGCTATTGTGCCGAGAGTCGACTCGTCAGAGGTGGCCAAGATTCTGGATATCCCCCAGGGCGAGGGCGGGTTCTTCAGTGAGCAACTGCCGGAGATAGATTCCACAGCTACGCAGCACGAAGGTATATTTATCGCCGGATGTGCTCAGGGGCCCAAGGATGTTCAAGGTTGTATAGCTCAAGCGGAAGCGGCAGTAGGGAAAATACTTTCATTGTCAAAGTAGAGGGCAGCAGATGGCAAAAAAGATAGGTGTCTATGTATGTGAATGCGGAGCCAATATATCCGAAAAGGTGGACATTGACCAGGTAATTGCCGCCGTATCCCCCCTTAAGGATGTAGCCGTTGTTGAGAAAGTCAAGCTGGGATGCTCTGGAGAGGGTAAGGAGTTCATCAAGCAGGGCATTAAAGAACATGGTTTGACGCACGTGGTAGTTGCCGCCTGTTCACCTAAGCAGCACGAAGCTACCTTCATGAACGTATTAGAGCAGGCAGGTCTCAACCCGTATTTCTTCCAGATGGCTAATATCCGGGAGCAATGCGCCTGGGTTACCTCGGATAATGCAGAAGCCACCGCCAAGGCGATAAGACAGGTAAAAGCCGCTGTCCATAGAATCCATTACCATCAACCTCTAGAGAAGCAGGAGATGGAGTGTAACCCGGACATACTCGTGGTCGGGGGCGGCATCGCTGGAATCAAAGCCGGCAAGCTGCTGGCTACACCGGATAGAAAGGTATATATCGTTGAGAAAACCTCCTCTCTGGGGGGCAAGGTAAAAGAGTTTGACAAGCTGTTCCCCAATATGGACCCTGCGGCTGATGCTATCGCTCAGGATATACAGTACGTGCTGGCTAGGGAAAATATTGAAGTGTTTACTGACAGCGAGGTGGAGCAGATTTTGGGCTTCTTGGGCAGCTTTGACGTGAAGGTAAAGAACAAGGCAGATAATAAAGAGGTAGAGTTTAAGGTTGGAGCGGTGGTGCTAGCTATCGGTTTCGACCTACAAGACCCCGGTAAACTGCCTCAATACGGATACGGAAAACTCGATGATGTCTACACGAGCCTGGAGTTTGAGAGGATGAACGCGGCCGGCAATGTCCTCCTTAAGAATGGCCAGCCGCCAAAGTCTGTGGCTATTATACATTGTGTGGGACGTGAGGAGAAAGGTTATTGTTCCGATGTTTGTTGTCTTTATTCAATCAAGTTCGCCCGGCAACTGAAAACCAGGCTTCCTCAGACCAAAGTAGCGCAATTCTACTCCGAACTGAGTATTCCGGGCAAGGCTTACCAGAGGTTCTATGAAGAAACCAAAGGAATGGGGATTGATTTCATACGGGCTAAGAACACCGTGGTCGCTCAGAATGGCCAAGGACTAACCGTGAAATATGAGACCGAATTCGGGGAAAAGGGCAACTTGGCGGTGGATATGGTAATCCTGGCATCGGCGGTAGAGCCGGGTGGTGACACCGGCAAATTTGCCGAAATGCTCAATATCCCTATAGGCAAAGGTGGATTCCTGGCGGAGGAGCATGAGAAACTTGCCCCCGTAGCTACGCCGATAGAGGGGGTATTCTCGGTGGGGTGTGCCCAGGGACCGAAGAATATTCGCGACTCAGTAGCTCAGGCCGAGGCAGCCGCGGGCAAGATACTATCTACTCTTGTTACCGGCAGGAAATTAGAGCTGGAGGTAAAAACCTCCAGAATATCTGAGATTCTGTGTACCGGCTGTAAAACCTGTATCGCGGTCTGCCCGTATGGTGCCATTAGCTTTGACGAGGCCAGAGGCATCTCGGTGGTAAATGAAGTGCTATGCCACGGATGCGGCAACTGCGCTGCCGCCTGTCCTTCCGGGGCCGCCAGTGTAAGACATTTTACTTTCCCTCAAATCTGTCACGAATTTGAGGGGGTATTGAGATAAATGAAACTTCCCTGAAACCGCGTTGCTGTTGTTTCGGTCAGATGGCATGAAAGCCGGTACGACCGCGACTTCTTGAGGTCTAAGGGGGGTCTAAAATTTAAGGGAGTTGAATATGGCTGCTACGCAGAAAGGCGCAACCTTCCCGGCGGAACAGGGTATACAGAAAGGGATTCTTGATTTCATAGAGGGGGCACTTGGCAAGGGTGCCTTTGATGCTGTTCTTATACCGTCAAAAGTGCCTGGCGGTGATTCAATTGCCTATTTATTGATTCAGGATAAAGCGCTTCTTAAAGATGCCTATCCCCTGCCGCCCGTTATGTCGGTTCAGGGTGCTAACGCCGTGGCTGACCTTACCGGGCATGGGAAGGGAAAGGGTAAGAAAAGAATCGCTGTCGTTATGCGACCCTGCGAGGTAAGGGCGACTGCTGAGCTGTTCAAGCTGGGACAGGTAAACCTGGACAAAGTGGTTCTTATCAGCATAGATTGTCCCGGTGTGTTTCCGATGGCTGACTGGGTCAAGAACCCAAAGAAGGTCGAGAGCGATTTTGTGGAGCTTTGCCAGCAGGGGAGTCACGAGGGTGTGCGGCCGCTGTGCCAGGTATGCGATATGTTTTCGGCTAACGGCGCCGAAGACCTGCATATAGGGGTACTCGGGGCCAAGAAGGGGAGTGTACTTCTTATTCCTCGTACGGCCAAGGGCAAGAGGGTTCTGGGCAAACTCGGTCTTTCGGCTGATGTGGATATATCCGCCTGGAAGGATACGGTAGATAAATTAACCAGGGAGAGAAAGACCAAGAGGGCCAAGGCCCAGAAGGAAATGGTAGCCAGGGTCAAGGGGGTGGATAATATACTTGATGCCCTTAACAACTGCATCAACTGCCATAATTGTATGAGGGTTTGCCCTATATGTTATTGTCGGCAGTGCTTCTTCGATTCGGATAAACTGCGATTTCCCATTGATGATTACCTTGCCCGGGCTGAGATAGCCGGGGGGTTGAGATTACCGCCGGAGACCCTGCTCTTTCATCTCGGACGTATGCTGCATATGTCACTATCTTGTGTATCCTGCGGGCAATGTGAAGATGCCTGCCCCACTTCTGTTCCGGTATCCCAGCTCTTCAGCCTGGTCGGTGATAAGAACCAGAAAGCATTTAAGTATGTTTCCGGCAGGAGTTTAGACGAAGATCTCCCCCTGAGGACTTATGAAGAGAAGGAATTCGAAGAGGTGGAGCAGTCTTACGCAGGGACCTTAGCCAAAGAGGAGGCGCGGGATGCCTAAGGTATTAAAGTTAAATAAGAGTGCTGAGGAAGGTGTCCGGGAACTGCTCAAGTTCCTGTTGACTAATGGTAAGGTCAAGGGGGTTTTCACCCTCAGAAAAACGGGTGAGAAAGATTCCGTGGCTTATTCGCTCATCAGCGACCCTGCTGATTTAGACAATGCTGTGCCTCTTTTCCCGTTGATGCCGGCCAATGCCGGCAAAATACTCTCCCGTCTTACCCTGGGCAACTCCGCCGCTGCACCTGTCGCGGTGGTGGCAAAACCCTGCGAATTGCGGGCACTGGTAGAGCTGGTCAAGCGGGGCCAGGGGAATCTGGAAAACTTCCTGTTTATAAGTACAACCTGTGGCGGTGTCTATCCGCTGGAAATGATGGTCAACGGGGAGGTTGAGGGGAAGCTATCCCAGTACTGGGACACGGTTAAAAAGGGTAAGATTACTCCTGATATCAGGCCTGCCTGTACCGGCTGTGAATATTTCGTGCCGTATAACGCCGATATGACCGTATCACTGGTGGGTGACCCGGATATCGATAAACAGTGTCGTATCTTCCTGAATACTGCCCGGGGCGAGCAGTTTACTGCCGGGATGGCAGGAGAGCTTCTGGAGCAGGAGCTGGACAAGGAAGCGCTGGCGGCTTCTAGGTGTGATAGGGCTGCCCAGAAGAAGAAACTGTTCGACGAAGTTGATGTTGACGGTTTCAACCTGCAGAATGCTGTTGAAAGGTGCATAGGTTGTCACGGGTGCAGCAAAGCCTGCCCGATTTGCTATTGCTATCTATGCTATTTTGACTCGGGTGCTGAAGAATACGGGCAGTCTCACTATGAGGCGGAACTGGAGAAAACGGGATACGCCTCCGTTCTACCCAATAATTCACTTTATCACCTGATAAGGTTGTTCCACATCGGCATCTCTTGTGTGGGCTGCGGGCAGTGCTCGGATGTGTGTCCGGTTAATATCCCCCTCTGGAATATCACCCTCAAGGCCGGAGAGGAAATCCAGAAAGCCTTTGATTATATTCCGGGCAGGGATGTGGAAGAGGGAGTGCCTATTACTACCTTTGAGGCGGAGGAACCTGCCAGCGTAGCCTGATAAAACTGGCAGGGTAATATATTCAACGGCTGGCAGGTTATTCTACGTAGACACGTACCCTTTCCTTGCTGTCCTTTTGGACATCGATCTCTAAGTCGCCGAGAGCATCGATAAGCGGCTCAAGGTCCTCTACTTTGAGATTGCCTACATCCATGTCAATCCCCTTGTTTCTCAGGGCATCGTTGACCTGGTGGGCGGCGTCTGATGGCATGAATGCCGCGAGCTTTATGCCGGCATACAGCAGTGTCATAGGCACGCGTATATTGACCTGCTCAACGTCGGTACCGGTTTTACCTTCGGGGTCAGGCTGTACCACGACGCGCAGGTATTTGCGCTGCCCCTTGTGCATCTGCGAGGTGTTGGACGCTCCGCCTTCGGAGCCGGCCGGCGACTCTAAGAGTTCCAGTAACCGGTTGGCTTCTGCCGCATTAATCTTACCTTCAGCCAGCATTTCCAGTATTCGCCTTTTTTTATCAGCCATTTCGTTACCTCCTTGTCGGGTTTATTTAAATGAAAGAAACACCTGCTCCGAGTGTTTCTTAATGTCTACCTCTAATCCGCACAGCGCACAGATGACTCTGCAGACCGCAGGGCCGGCCAGCAGTAGCGGTTTACCACCACGCCCCCTGCCCCTTTGCACCAGGTCATAGACCAGCACGAGTGGTATCAGGATGATGGCCAGCGCCACCGCCAGTGGCAAAATGAGGAGTAACGGCAACCACAAGCCGAAGCGCCGCTTACTGCTTTTGATGCGGAGGCACATCATAAAGGGTGGCCTGGTCATGACGATAACCTCTCTATAGCCTCTTGGGCGGTGATTTCGCCGCGCTCAAGCTGGGTCAGGATTTCATCATGCGAGGGGAGGGGAGAGGTCTCCACGAACTCGAACTGTTCCGCTAGGCGATGCAGGCGGTTTTTAACAGTCGGGTAGCTGATGCCGAAGACGCGCTCCATTTCCTTGATAGACCCGTGGCACTTCACGAATGCGGTGATAAAAACCTGGTCCTCAGCCGGCAGTCGGGCCAGCGTCGGCAGCTCGAAGCTGCCTTCAATCGTAATGTCCCGGCCAACTAGGCGGACGCGTTCAACTACGATAGGCGCCCCTTGAGTTAAACTGGTTAGTTCATGCCATTCCTTAGCCATCTCAACCCACCTCTTTTAATTAGACTTCTATTTCGTTAATCCGCCAAAAGTTAAATAAATTAATTAATATATTAAATATTTTAATTAAATATAGCATATAAAATTAAAAATGTCAATACCCTGAGGGGTATATTTGGGAAAAATTTTTCGACTTGCTACCGGGGAGTCGAAACAGGAAAGCATGTCTGTCGGGAATAAGCAGTCGCTGCCAAGCGGGAATAAACGGTACTATTCGTTCTTTAGCTTATCTGTCAGCATCGGCACTACCTTAAAAAGGTCGCCGACAATGCCATAGGTAGCTATCTCGAAGATAGGGGCATTGGGGTCGTCATTGATAGCCACTATAGTCTCCGAGGTCTGCATACCGGCCATGTGCTGAACGGCGCCGGAGATGCCACAGGCGATATAGAGCTTGGGGCAAACCGTCTTCCCGGTCTGACCGACCTGATGAGAATATGGAATCCATCCTTCGTCAACGGGCGGTCGGGATGAGCCCAGCGCGGCCCCCATAGCCTTGGCCAGGTCTTCCAGCATCTGGAAGTTTTCCGGCTTGCCCAGCCCCCGCCCCCCGGCCACAATAATATCAGCTTCATCAAGTTTTATAGTTTCCGTAATATCCTCGACGAAACTAAGTAACTTGGTTCTCGAGGTTACGCTTGCCTTGTTGAAATCTACTTTGATTATCTGCCCCTGGCGGTTCTTATCCGGCGTGCCTTTCTTAAACACCCTCGGGCGGACGGTTGACATCTGGGGTCGTTTCGCCTGGCAGATAATGGTTGCCATGATATTACCGCCAAAAGTAGGGCGGGTCTGCAGGAGCAGCCTTTTCCCGGTGTCAATCTCAAGCCCGGTGCAGTCGGCGGTAAGCCCGGTCTCTACAAGAGATGCTACCCGGGGGATAAACGAACGCCCCAGTGAGGTCGCCCCGGCGATAACTACTTCCGGCTCATAGTGTCTAATCAGCTCAACGAGCTGGTGAGTGCATAAATCCTCCGGATTGTCCGCCAGTTCAGGGCTGTCTGCCAGGTACACTTTGTCGGCACCGCCGGCAATCAGTTGATTGATGTCATCGATACCGTGCCCGAAACAGACCGCACTCAGTTCCGTTTGCAGGCTATCGGCCAGCTCTCTGCCCTTGGCTAACAGCTCGTAGGCAACGTTTTTCAGTCGGCCGTCCCGTTGCTCGGCAAATACCCAGACTCCCCGGTGGCTGTCGCTTACTGCCTCGGCCTCGGGCAGGGCTTCAATAACTATCGCCTCGAAACCACAGGCCTCCTGGCAGGCGCCGCAAAGCGTACAACCGTCTTCGAGATGGACCTTATCGTCTACTATTTCCAGCAGCCCGAAAGGGCAGGTTTGGATACAGTCACCGCAGCCGGTACACTTATCAAGGTCAATTCGAATTCCCATACTTATCCCAATCTTAAAATAGTCGGGCAGACTTCAGTTTCTCAAACAGTTGGTCTACCTGCTCTTCCAGCGCTCCCTGAAATACCTCGGCCTGGCAGATTCTCTCCGGGAAGAATATTTTGACTACCCGGGTAAAGGAGCCGGACAGACCGACCTTGGCCGGGTCGGCACCCAGCTCCCGGGTGTCCCATATCGGGATGGTGGCGCTCTTGGAGCGGGTAATGCCGCGTAGCGAGGGCAGGCGGGGCACGTTAATATCTTTGGTCACCGTAATTACGGCCGGTAGAGGCGACTGAATAACCTCATGCCCCTCGTCAATCATCCGCCGCACCCGTATCTGTCCATCGGCCAGCTCTTCTATCTGGTTGACATAAGCGAGTAGCGGTACGCCCAGCATTTCGGCTAGCTCCGGCCCCACCTGGCCGGTATCCCCGTCCACAGTCTGCCGTCCGCAGATGATTATATCGTATTGCCCCAGTTTATTAATGGCTGTCGCCAGTGTGTAGGCGGTAGCCCAGGTATCAGCCCCGGCAAAGGCGCCGTCGCTCAGCAGGACGGCTTCATCGGCGCCCAGCGAAATGGCTTCTCTCAACATCTCTTCAGCCTGGGGTGGCCCCATGCTGATAACTGTAACCTTGCCCCCGCATCGTTCCTTGATGCGAATTCCTTCCTCCAGGGCATAGGTATCAAAGGGGTTGATGATGTTCTTTATTCCCTGTCTGATGAGGTTGTTGGTCTCGGGGTCAATCTTGACGTCGGTGGTGCCGGGCACCTGCTTCAGGCAAACGACTACATTCATTCAGTTCTTGCCCTTCGTTTCCTCAGGTGAGTGGCGATGGTATTTCTCAGGACCTGGTTCGCCCCTTCGTATATCTGGGTGATTTTGGCGTCCCTCATCATCTTCTCCAGGGGGTAGTCCTTCATATAGCCGGCCCCGCCGCATACCTGCACCGCGTCGGTGGTCACTTTCATCGCCACATCTGAGGCAAAGACCTTGGCCATAGCGGAGTTTTCGGTATGGCTGGCGGCGCCGCTATCAACTGTCCTCGCCGTAGCGTAGACCAGCGCCCGTGCCGCTTCAACCTGAGTTGCCATTTCCGCCAGCATATCCTGGACGACCGGCAGAGCGCTCAGGGGGTGACCGTACTGGTTACGCTGCTCGGTATAGTCGACGGCAGCTTCCAGCGCTCCCTGAGCTATTCCCACCGCCTGTGCTCCCACCCCGGGGCGCGATTGGTCCAGGAGCTTCATCGTCATAAGGAATGCCCTGCCCGGCTTACCTATCATATTTTCTTCGGGAACCAGGCAGTTCCGGAAGACCAGTTCACTGGTTGAAGAGGCACGAATGCCCAGCTTTCTCTCTTTCTTGCCAGCCGAAAAGCCCGGCGTGCCTTTTTCCACCAGGAAGGCACTGGCGCCGCGGGGGCCTCTATCCTTGTCGGTTAAGGCGATAACCGTACATATATCAGCTTCCGCACCATTGGTAATGAATTGTTTGGTGCCGTTAAGAACATAGCCGCCCTCAGCCTTGTCCGCCGTGGTCTTTATAGCCAG
Source organism: uncultured Dehalococcoidales bacterium (assembly GCA_964558705.1). Lineage (GTDB taxonomy): Bacteria > Chloroflexota > Dehalococcoidia > Dehalococcoidales. The sequence goes on along the minus strand of CAZLFC010000003.1, from coordinate 39 downwards.
GGCATCGCTGCCTGCCTGTGGCTCGGTCAGCGCAAAGGC
>CAZLFC010000002.1:0-42524 GCA_964558705.1 uncultured Dehalococcoidales bacterium | reverse complement strand
AGACATCGGCCTTATCGGTCGGTGCTACCACTCTGTAGCCTGCCCCGGCAAATTTCCTGGCTAAAAGCTCGGCCTCGGCTTGATTTAGCTTGCAGCCCAGGCTGTCCAAGGCAACATTGATTTCTGTCAGCGTTTTACCCATCTCTATACTTAATAACACTTAATAACAAACGTTAGACCTGCGTAAATTATAATGTTCCTGTCCTGAGCCAGTCAAACAAGAGGGAATATGAGAGGGGGTAAGTCGGGTTACGCCTTGACAAGTGCAGTCTATTTTTAGTATTATCTTTGTTTGGGTATATGCCTAATTAATAGATTGGTAGTGATGGGTTACAATTTGAATAAGTTTTAAGGAGTGTAAATGGTTGAGAAAAAGAAGCCTGTATTACCCAGTGAGGTAGCGAGGGACGAACTGCCGTATTATATGACAAGCTCGGAGACGACCTCACATCTTGCCGAGGAGGTAGTGGAAAGAGAAGGGGTAAAGCCAATTGGATATAGTTGGGAAGACCTGAACGAAGAGGTTCAAGAGCTTGTTAAAAAGGTGTGGAAACTGGAAAGTCTAACCACGGAGGAACAAGACAAGCTACCTTACGAAGAGTATGCCCGTTACATTTTTGATTCGCGGAAGCGATTCAGTAAGCCTGAGGCGTTGGATGGGCTGCGTGTATTGGAAGTGTGCAGCCCTCGTTGGTCTAACTTCGGCATGCAAGTCTGCGGCTCTCTCTTAGCGGAGCACGGTGCCGAAGTAATAAAGATTGAGGACCCGTATCGGGGTGATGCCATGCGTTGGGCTGGGCCACCGGCAGACCAGGGTGGCACCATGAAGGCCGAAGGAGAGAAATGGCCTCCAAACGGCACTTCATTGGCTGGCTTCTGCGAAAACAGAAATAAGTATTGCTTGAGCATTGATATTACCACCACCAAGGGCCGGGCGATGCTCAGGGATTTGGCCGGTATTTCTGACGTTATTATTGAAAATTACGAGCCGGGATATATGGATGCCCTTGGTATCGGCTACCGGCAGTTGAGGAAAATAAATCCGCGCCTTATTTACTGTGCAGTGACCGGGTATGGTCAGTGGGGAGATGAGTCCTGGCGGTACCCATTTGAAACGGGCATTCAGGCGATGAGCACCCTTGCTTCATTTACCGGTCAGGTTAATTATGAGGCAGAAACATATGAGGAGGCTGTCAAGGATTCAGTGCCAACTCGCATTGGCTGGCCTATAGGCTACATCTCGGGAGGTATACTGGCTACTATTGGTATCCTGGGCGCTCTTCTTTACCGTAAGAGGAAAAACGGACAAGGCCAGTTCATAGACGTATCCTCCGAGGGGCTCATTATGTGGAGCTGCGATGTTAGCTTTAATTGGTATAGCACCACCGGCAAGGTTCGTGGGCCCTGGGGCGACTGGGACTTCACCATCAACCCCTACGGATTGCACCCCTGTAAGGGAGATCGCTACAGTATTGTAGCTGCTATGGGGCCGGTATACCCGCGGCTATGTGATGCCATCGGCACCGAGGAAGCCCAGCGGATGAAGACCGAGTATCCTGACAATACGGCGCGTGTCTCCTGGGAGCGACAGAAAGTTATCAATGCTGAGATAGACAAGTGGACAACCCAGCATACTATGGATGAGCTGGATGAAATAGCTATGGAAAATGGCTTTGCTGCTGGTGGTGTCTTTAACATTAAAGAAATTTGTGAACATCCCCATTTTCTGGATAGAGCTGTTATTTTGGAAGTGGATGACCCTCTGTATGGCAAGGTGCTCATTCAGGGAACCAGACCCAATTTTAGCGAGACGCCGGGTCGGATTAAGTGGGTTTCTAGGCCATTAGGATGGGATAACCATGAACTTCTCCGAAAACATCTAGGCATGTCAAGAGAGATGCTTAAGGCACTGGAGTTAGAGGGGGTAATTGGTGTGAGGGGTGGCTCAAAGATGCATATGCGTCCGGCGGCAAAAGAGATAAAGGTGGATAGAATACGTGATTTCTACGGGTTGCCCGGTGATATTAAGGAACTGGTTCTAAAGGCGAGGAGTCTTTGTTGCGAGTTAACGGAGGAGGAGGAGGAGGCCTTACCCTATGATGAGTACTGCCGCTATACCTTTGCCAAAGAAAGGGGATGGGGTAAACCGAGACCTTTGGATGGCTTGCGTCTTATAGACTGGACAACTTTAATATTGGGTCCTTCTGCCGCGGCTATACTAGCTGAAATGGGTATGGAAACAATAAAGCTGGAGATTCCCGGCTTTGGTGATACCATGCGTTATACATCACCCCCGTTAGACCAAGGTGGTGTTATGAAGTGGACTGAGGCAGAGAGTAACACCAGGGCAGAGGGCATCCTTGGTAAGGGGGTTACTGAGGAGGTATGCCCGCCGTTGGGTTCGGCACTTGGCTGGCTACATTGTGCCCGCAACAAACTCCATGTTTCCCTTGATATCCATCCCGGCCCCGGTGCAGAGATAGTTAAAAACCTGGTAAGCAAATCTGATGTGGTTATACAGAATGTTCGTGGTGGCACTATGGACCGGTGGTGTATCGGCTGGCGTCAGCTATCAAAAGACAACCCCGGCTTAATCTTTGCTGCCTCGAACGGACCCGGTCAGTGGGGTCGTGAAGACTTGGTAAGAGCATCCTATGATATCTTGGCGCAATCCAATGGAGGGAGTGCTTATATTACCGGCCATCCTGATGGTGAGCAAACGAAGGTTCCTATCTGGGTAGACGATTACTTTGGCGGGGTAATGGCTAGTATCGGTGTCCTCGTTGCTCTCTTCTGGCGGGAAAAAAGTGGCAAAGGGCAATTTATTGAGAACTCGCAGACTGAGTTCCAGGTTAGAGCTCTCGGTCCCGGTGTTACCTGGTATGGTAAGACGGGTATAGTTCAGGAAAGGTACGGTAATAGGCATCGCTGGGTATGTCCTGATGGCATTGTCAAAGCTGAGGATGGATTTGTTGCCGTTGGTGCCGATGATGAAGCCTTTGTGAAATTATGCGAGTGTATTGGTGGGAAGGCTACAGTACTGCCGTCCAAGTATCCTACTAATGTTGAGCGGGTGTCTAACGTGGCTCAGGATAAGATATACGCGATTCTTCAAGAGTGGGCAGCTAAATTAACCGTGGACGAGATTGAGGCTTTAGGTAGGCACTATGGGTTTGCTACCTGTCCTATAAAGGATGCTGAAGATGCTTGCACTCAGAAACACTATCTGGAAAGGGGTGAGATTGTAGATGTTGATTGCCCCTGGTATGGGAGGATGAAAATGCAGGGTTGTTTCCCGCTATACTCAGCAACCTCAGGTGTTATTGAGTTTGTTGGCAAACCACTAGGCTGGGATAATGAGTATGTACTGAGGCGGTTCGTCGGTTTGAGCTCGGATAGAATCAGAGACCTGGAGAGAAGGCATATTATCGGCAAGATGGCTGGAGCTGAAGGCCGCCGGGAAGAGTGGAAGAAATAGCGTTAAATCAAGTATAATATAAAATCGGGACATTCAATTAAGGAGGTTTGATATATGGTATTCGGACGGGAGTGTGTTCATCTCAATGATTGTTTTGCAAATAAACAGCATGAGAAAGACTGGCTATTTGAAAGTCGGGATGAAACAGATGACGAGACTTTAATGAGGAGAATAGTCCGGGACGCGCGGGAAGCTCAGCTTAAATATCGGGCTTGTGCTCAGACTTCTTTGTATCCCTTGTGCGTACACCTTGGCCTTGGGGGCAGAGAAGTTCTGACAGCCATGGCTACTCCTACCGGGGGCTTTGGTGGTACCGAGATTTGTGGTGCGCTCGTTGGAGGGCTCGCGGCAATTGGCCTTGAGTTCGGGCGAGTGGATTACACTGAGCATGGGGGACCTCGCGATACAGGTCAAAGTAGCTTTACCTGGTCTCAGCGGATGTCGACCGAACTTAGAGAGCGATTTAAGGAGCGCACCGGCGGTTATCTGCGCTGCGGTGACCTGATGCAACATCATTACGGCGTAAAACTGGCGCCGGTTAATCGTACTGACCCTATGGAGTTGCAGAGGGTTAAGTCGGCTGAGATATTTTCGATGTGGTCAACCTATGCGGTTGATATGGTTGCCTTGACCGCGGAGATAACGGCTGAGATGATTTTGCGGTTTAGACGGCAGAGGGGACTGCCTACCCCGCTGATGGCTATTCCCGGTTGGTACAACCGAGCCTGGGAGATGCAGCAGCTATCGGAATTTGTGAACCCAACAAATATTGCTCATCCGGCTCCTAAACCACAAAAATAATTGAGTTTGAGCGATTGTCTGGAAAACTTTTGAAAGGGAGGATTAGCCTAGTTATGGCTGAGGAAAAGTTGTCATTAATGGAAATGGCCATCATGGACGCGATGCGCCAGGAAGGCATGATTGAGCGCAGCGGTGTCGGTTACCATTGCCGTAAGATAATCGATGATTGGGATGCCGCCGGGCCAATGCTCTGGACGGAGAAAAAGGTCAGGGAGTGGGCTGACATATTGGAAGGAATGGTTAATAAAGGCTATCTTACTTGGGTTACATACCTTCTTCAGGTAGGGCTCACTGAAAAGGGTAAGAAATACATCGACGATAACAAAGAGGCACTGGATGATCTGCCCAAGGTTGACGATGGTCGTGAGTGGTTTAAACAGCAGACAAATAAGAAGATGTATCTCTAGGTTTGGGATAATAGGTAACCTCAGCTTTGGTGGGGATGTCAACTGCGAAAAATAGGGTTGCGGTCACCGGGACAGGTGTCCTGTGTCCGCTCGGTCTGAATGCTGTCGCTACCTGGGAAAGTCTTATCGCCGGTAAGTCCGGTATTGATTATATTACCCACTTTGACCCTGAGCCCTTTGACACCAGGATTGCCGGTGAGGTAAAAGGATTTAATCCCACTGACTATATCAGCCGAAAAGATGCCCGTCATATGGACCGCTATGGCCAGCTGGCTGTAGCGGCTTCCTTTCAGGCGGTGCGGCAAGCCGGGATAACAGTGAATCCCAGCAATCATGAAGATTTTGGCGTCATCATTGGCAGCGGGTCAGGTGGGATAAGTACTCTGGCTGAGCAAATGGTACTCCTCTCGAAGAAGGGGCCGGATAGAGTAAGCCCCTTTCTGGCACCAATGATGGCGGCTGATATGGCTGCGGCACAGGTATCAATCCTGCTTGGAGCTAAAGGGCCCAACTTCTGTACCACGTCATCTTGCTCCAGCAGCACTGACGCTGTCGGCGCCGCTTATGAGTTTATCAGGCGTGGTGATGCTCAGGCGATGATAGCCGGTGGCAGCGAGGCAGTAATAACCCCGATAGGTATCGCTGCCTTTAATGCCTGCAGGGCTTTATCCACGTGCAATAACGAGCCGCGACTGGCTTCACGACCCTTCGATGCCGAGCGAGATGGCTTTGTCCTTGGTGAGGGCGCCGGCATACTGGTTCTGGAGAACCTTGACTTAGCTCAGAGTCGTGGAGCCCGAATCCTGGCCGAGATTACAGGCTACGGAATTAGTGCTGATGCCTACCATGTTACCCAGCCGGATGTCAGCGGAGAAGGGGCGGCCAGGGCGATAAGAATGGCACTCGATAAAGCCGGGCTTAGCCCTGCCGAGGTTGGTTATATTAACGCTCACGGTACAGCCACACTGCTGAATGACAGGATGGAGACGGCGGCGATAAAATCCGTATTTGGTGACTATGCCTATCGCCTACCGATAAGCTCGACTAAATCAATGATGGGTCATCTTCTGGGTGGTGCTGGCGCGGTTGAAGCCGCGATATGTGTTATGGTTATTCAACAAGGGTTTATACCACCAACTATAAACCTTACCCACCCTGACCCAGCTTGTGATTTGGATTATGTGCCTAATGTAAGCCGTCGAGTCGAGGTTACTACTGCTCTGTCTGATTCCTTTGGCTTTGGCGGTCACAATTCAGTCTTGGTCTTCCAGAAATATGATGAGGCGTGGAATTGAACCGTAGTCGTTGGAATCTTCTTCCTCCTGTTCCAGATGAGCTTCTGGCTAATAGCGCCTCCGGATTCCCCCCGCTTATACTTCAGCTTCTGTATAATCGTGGTGTTACTGAACCATCCCGGTTTGAAGCATTCATCTCTGCTGATAAAAGTATGGCGGGTGACCCCTTTCTGCTGCCTGATATGGACAAGGCAGTAGCCCGGATTTACCGGTCCTTACTTGCCGGTGAAAATATTGCTGTCTACGGCGACTTTGATGTTGACGGTATCACGGCTACGGCGGTACTCGTCAGGGGTCTTAATGACCTTGGTGGCAGGGCGGTTACTTATATACCCCATCGCCTGAACGAGGGGCACGGACTCAGAACTGCCGCTCTGGAGGAGCTTTGCCAGCAGGGGATTAACCTGGTTATTACCGTTGACTGTGGAATTACAGCGGTATCTCAGGTTAAGCGGGCGCGGAAGCTGGGACTGGATATAATTATTACCGACCATCATATCCCTCTATCCGAAATTCCGCCTGCCTTGGCTATTGTCGACCCCAAAATGCCCGGGTCATCTTACCCTTTCGTCGAATTAGCTGGTGTTGGTGTAGCTTTTAAGCTTGTTCAGGCACTCTTTCGGGGTGTTGGCAAAGAGCAACAACTGGATGAATTACTGGATTTAGTGGCCCTGGGAACCATAGCCGATATGATGCCTCTGGTGGGGGAAAACCGATATCTGGCTAAACAGGGACTGAGGCTGATTAATGCCAACCCTCGCCTTGGAGTCAGGGAGCTGATGACTCAAGCCGGATTAAACATCGGCGGCGTTGAATCCGAGAGTGTTTCATGGGTTATAGCTCCTCGCTTGAATGCTGCCGGACGGATGGAACATGCCATGGACGGCTATAAGTTGCTGATGACAGATTCGCCGTCGGAGGCGCAAAGGTTGGCTGCCTGGCTGGAGCAAAAAAATAAAGAGCGGCAGAGATTAACCGCTGCTGCCTTATCTAAAGCCAGGGAGCGGATATTAGCCGAGGGGATTTCACCGTTACTGATGGTGGGCGATAAGGAATACCCGGGGGGTATTATCGGATTGGTGGCTGGCCGGCTAACCGAAGAATTCTACCGTCCGGCTATTGCGGTTAAAATTGGTGAAAAGGTGAGTAACGGGAGTTGCCGCAGTATCTCGGAGTTTAATGTTACCTTTGCCCTGGAACAGTGTAGCGACCTTTTATTGGAGTTTGGCGGACATGCACGGGCGGCTGGTTTTACTCTGCCCACGAAGAATTTAGCCGACCTGAAGCAGCGTCTATCTCAACTGGCGGCTACACAGTTGGAAGGGGTTGACCTTCGCGCCTGTATTGATATCGATGCCGAGGTTAGTCTCGCCGACATCGGTGGTGATACCTTCAACACAACCCGGCAGCTGGCTCCCTTTGGTTATGGTAATCCGGCACCTACCTTTCTAAGCAGGGGAGTGGAGGTGGCCGAGTGCCGCACCATGGGTGGTAGTGGTGAGCATGTGAGACTGAAGCTGAGACAGGGTGGCGTGGTGTGGGATGGGGTCGGTTTCAGATTGGGCGGCTATCTGGCTGAGTTATCCTCATTAGTTGATATTGTCTACAATCTGGAGCTGGACCGTTGGGGTGGGGAGGAGAAACTCAGGCTCAATATCCTCGACTTCGCTCCGGCTAACTGAGCTTTGCAGGGGGCACCTCTTTTTACCTTTCACTTTTGCTATTTGTAATTGAAATGTATATAATTGCCTCTGATTATTAAGACAGCCGATTTTGTCGAGCCGTTAGCCTGATAAAGCGACGAAGGAGTACCGGATATGACTAAATTTACCTGGGCGTGGGTTTGGCTGGGGTTTCTGGTGGCGCTGGATGTGGTTATTCCCTGGTATGTCCTCAGTCATGTCGAAAAAATGAGCGGTGCCTTCCTGTTCTGGACGATATGGGCGGCGGTGGTTGTTGCCAGTGTTTTCATTATTCTCCGCCGGTGGCGGGAGGTGCAGCGATGAGCACGGTTTTCTGGGTCTGGTTTGGCATCGCTGTCTACATCGCTATCGGGTTGGCTATTGCCCTGATGGCGAAGCGCCAGCTGGGGGCGGGGGTAAGCGAGTTTTTCCTGGCCGGCCGCAAGGTGGGCAGTTTCGTGTCGGCTCTAACCTACAGCGCTACCACCTACAGTGCCTTTATGATGGTTGGTCTGGCCGGCTTGACCTATTTCAGCGGAGTCGGTGCCCTGGGTTTTGAGCTGACTTATCTCTGCGGCATGTTTATGATGGTTTTCTTCCTGCCCCGCTTCTGGTTAGCCGGGCAGAAGTATGGTTATGTCTCTCCTGCGGAGCTTCTAAGCGACCGCTACCAGAGCCGGGCAGTAGGGGCTACGGCTGCCATATTAGCCCTCATTTTTCTGGTGCCGTATGCGGCGGTTCAGTTAATGGGCGTCGGTTTCCTGATGAGTGGCGTCAGCCAGGGGGCTATCCCCGTATTCGCCGGGATTATAATCGCCGTCCTGTGCGCTATCGCCTGGTCAAGCATTGCCGGTCTGCGCTCTGTTGCCTGGACCGACGCTTTTCAGGCGTTAGTTATGATTATCGTTTCGGCGGCTGTCTTGGGCGTTGTAATCACTCACCTGGGCGGATTTGGCGCTTTCTTTGGCAAACTGGAGGCGGCTGTACCGGGCCTGTTGACGGTGCCTGCTGCTAGCGGGTCGTGGAATATCAATATGTTTATCGGTCTGTCCCTGCCCTGGTTTTTCTTCCTGGTGTCCAATCCTCAGGTAAGCCAGCGACTTTTCATACCCAAATCAGTCACCGCCATGAAACAGATGCTGGGGGGCTTCCTCATCTTCGGGTTTATATATACGCTGATATCCGTATTATGGGGTTTTAGTGCCAACCTGCTTGTTCCCGGATTGGAGAAAGGTGACCTGGCTACTCCTACCTTGCTGGCTTTGCCGATTATACCGATGGCTTTGGCTATAATCGTTATGATAGGTATTACGGCGGCGGCTATTACGACTATCGATTCGATTCTGCTGACCCTCTCCTCGATGTGGGCCCGTGATATCCACAAGGGTCTTATTAACCCCAATGTTTCCGAGGCGAGGCAGCTCAGGGTAGGTAAATGGGTTATTCCCATTATGGCGGTTATTGCCTGTGTGTTTGAGTGGTGGGCTGCCGGGAAAACCGGATTAGCCTTTATGATTGCGCCTCTTTCCTCGGCCGCTTCCGCAGGGCTCTTAATGGTGGTGCCAACTATATTCGGTGCCTTTTTCTGGAAGAGAGCCACGGCAACGGGGGCAATTGTCAGTTGCATCGCGGGCGCTGTTGTCGTCCTGCTTTTCCAGGTAACGGGCTGGAAGCCTCTGGGCTGGTGGCCGGGTACCTGGGGTATCGTCGTCTGCCTGCCGCTCTTCATCATTGTCAGCCTGGCTACCAGGCCACCCCAGGAGAAAGCGGAAGAATTTATGGGCTACCTCCGCACCAAGTTGAAGGAAGGTAAGTTCATCTAGGCTTGCTGATGGCTCTCCGCTTTTACCCAGCGCGTCCGGTAAGCCAGCAGCGCGACGACGACGAGCAGTACAATTATTCCTAACAACTGTGCCTGGTGCAGGTTAAAGAGTAAAGGCATGCCCTCGCGCAGGAAGCCAATGCCGACACGCCATGCCGAGTACAGGCCGAGGTATACCATAAACAGTGAACCGTCGGGCTTAAGGCGTCCTCTCAGCGCGAGTAGTACCCCAAATACTATCAGGCAGTAGATGATTTCATAGACCTGCGTGGGATGAACTGCCACCCCGATAGGGCCAAAGCTGGCGGGATGGGTATAGATTACGCTCCACGGTAGCCCGGCGGGTGCTTCAATACCATAGCAGCAGCCGTTTATGGTACAGCCTACCCGGCCTATCGCCTGGGCCAGTATGATGCTGGGTGCCATCACATCGGCGAAGTAACCGAAGTTGAATTTACTGAACTTGCTGCAAATCCAGATGCCCAGGGTAGCCCCGATAATAGCTCCGTAGATGGTCAGCCCGGAAGCGCCGAGTATCTGTCCGGGGTACTGGCTGTAGTAGTCCCATCTATCGGCAACATGGAGCAGTCGTGATACTATCACCCCGGACGGGATAGCAACCAGTCCGGCATTGAGCATACCGTCAGGAGAGAGCTTAGCCCCCTTCCGGTGCTGTCTTATCATCCACAGGACTATGGTCAGCACCGCCAGGGCGACAAAGATGCCGTACCATCTCACTTCGGCGGCGCCTATGCTGAAGGCTACCGGGTTGATGCCTATTTCAATCACTATTCCTCCTCCAAACCGGGGCATTTAAATGATATGCCGCTAATCAGTAAGTCAGCAGCCCCTGCAACAGTAGCCGGGCTGCCTTTTTATCCAGAGGTTTATTGTTGTTGCCGCACTTGGGCGATTGTATACAGCTGGGACATCCTTCCTGGCACGGGCACTCGATGATTGTCTTCAGTGTATTTTGCCACAGTTCCTTTATCAGGTCAAATCCCTTCTCGGCAATGCCGACCCCGCCGGGGTGGGCGTCGTAGATAAATATCTGCGCTCTGCCGGTGTCGGCGTGGAGGGGGGTGGATACTCCGCCGATATCATTGCGGTCGCAGAGGGCGAAAAGGGGCAGCATAGCGATGGCAGCGTGCTCGGCGGCGTGCAGTCCGCCGGCAAAGTCCAGTTGCTCTTTGACTATTCGGTTGACGGCTGGCTCCGGTATATCAAACCAGAGTGCAATCGTAAAGAAACGCTGGGGGGGTAAGTCGAGGGGCTCCTCGCCGATTACCGCCTCGGTAAATTGAGCCTTTTTTTTGAAGCCGACTACAGTGGTAGTAACCTCTACCTCGCCCAGGTGTACCTTGGTCTGACCGAGGCTTTTGCTCCGGACGACTTTAACAATGCGCAGGTCGGTAAGGTCCTTCGTCTGGGTATAGTATGTCGCCGTGGCAGGCTCGGCATAGGCGGTGTGGCTGGCCAGGTCGAGTTCGGTAACCAGGTATGCCTCTCCCTGGTGGAGGTAGATGGCGCCGGGATGTATTTGAAAAAAGGCTGTGTCTGCCTCTATAGTTTCCAGCAGGGAACCTGTTGAGGTATCAATGAGGGCAAAGTTTTCTCCTGAAGTGGAACGGATATTGATGGCCTGGGCGGGATAAGCAATGGCCGGCGATAAATACCACTTTTGTCGGCGTTCCTTGAGCAAGCCCTGTTGCTCCAGTTCGGTTCTTTCCGGGATGGAGGCGGCACCAAAGACTGCCTCGTCGGTCTCAGTCAGCGGCGATTCCCAAGCGGCACACATCAGGTGCGCTCTTAAAATGTAGGGATTGTCGGGGTTGACCAGGGCGTTCTCAAAGCTGTGCTGAAAGAAAAAGTCGGGATGGCGCATGAAATACTGGTCAAGCGGATTGTCCAGACCGATGAGGAAGCTGAGCGATTGCTCCTGTCTCCGGCCGCTCCTGCCCGCCTGCTGCCAGGTGCTGGCGATGCTGCCCGGGTAGCCGGTCAGCACCGTTGCCTCAAGGTCGCCGATATCGATGCCCAGTTCCAGGGCGGTGGTGGCTACCGCCCCCAGCAGTTGCCCGGAAAACAGTTCCTGCTCTATCCGGCGCCGCTCCTCGGGGAGATAGCCGGCGCGGTAAGGCTTGATTCTTTTCGCCAGGGCTGGGCTGGTTTCGGCTAGTTTTCGTGATGAGTAGGTGTAAATAAGCTCGGTCAGACGGCGGGTGCGGGCGAAGGTCAAAGTGCGGATGTTATTACTCACCAGCTCGGTAAATATATTGGTGGCTTCGCTGTTGGCACTGTGCCGCACACTCTTCGCCTCGTCTATAAGGGGTGGATTCCAGAAGATAAAATCTTTGCCCCCGTAGGGAGAACCGTCATTATCGATTGTGTCAAAGGGTAAGCCGGTCAGTCTTTCCGCAAGCTCACCCGGGTTAGCCAGGGTAGCCGAACTGAGAATGAACCGGGGGTTTGAGCCGTAGAGCTGGCACAAACGGCGCAGACGACGCAGCACACCGGCGACATGAGAGCCGAAGACGCCCCGGTAAGTGTGGGCTTCGTCTACTACCACATATTTCAGGTTTCGTAGCAGCCGCGACCAGGATTGGTGGTTGGGCAGTATACCGAGGTGTAACATATCGGGATTGGTCAATATTATCCGGGCTTGCTTCCTGATTTCGGCGCGCTCAATTTGAGGCGTATCGCCGTCAAAGGTGGCAAATTCCCCGGTATGGCACAGGCGGGGGCAAAATAGCTCCTGCAAAGTCCGTAGCTGGTCCTGAGCTAGGGCTTTGGTTGGGAAAAGGTAAAGGGCGCGGCTAACCTTATCGGTTAAGATTGACTCCATTACTGGAATGTTATAGCACAGGGTCTTGCCGCTGGCACTGGAGGTCGCCACCATCACATTCTTGCCCTGCCGGGCTTTATTCACCGCCGCGGCCTGGTGAGTATAGAGAGGCAGCAGTCCCTGCCTGTTGAGGCAGTCTTGCAGTTCTTTAATCAGGGGCTTATCTAGCTCGCCGTAGCTGGCGTCACGAGGTGGAATATGCTCGGTATGGACTATCTGGCCATTATAAGCGGGCTGAGTGGTAAGATGTTGCAGGAAGACTGAGGTATTCATTACGCTCCGTCAGATTATTTTGGGAAAGATAAGTCGGTTTGAGCACTAAAAGACAGATATAATTTCGATTTCATAGTCAAGTACCTCGACGTCAAAGCGGCCGTTAACCACGAATGCGGCTGCTTTTGACAGGACTTCATCGGCGTGTCGCCGGTCATTACTTACGTAACATATCCCCAGCGTAGCCACCTGCCACAGGTCCTGGTCGTCAACCTCAGCCACGGAAACATTGAATTTGTTGTCGACTCGGGAAATAATAGATTTCAGAACCTGTCTCTTACCCTTGAGGGATTGGTTTTCAGGTAAGCGAAGTTTAATCTTACATACCCCAACATTCATGACATATCTGCTTGCCGACTGCTAAATAAATCGACCTCAGGTTTTTAACATTGCTACCTGGAGACAGGGAGAACATAAATAGGGGATAGGGCAGCTTCCTTAATGTCTTCTTGGCTGAATTTCAGGTATCTGGTGTGGAATCAACTATACAACCTGTAATTTGGTAAGTCAAGGTGGCGGGGACGACGACTGTAAATTTACAGTTATTATGACTTATGTTATACTTGTTTTTTGACAAGGCAGTTAATGAACAGAGGAGCAAAATTTGGATAAAGAAAAAAAAGCAGATACTATAAGCAAGTTTGGTGCCAAGAAAGGGGATACCGGCTCGACCGAGGTTCAGGTGGCACTGCTGACCGATAGGATAAGCCAGTTAACCGGGCATATGGCGGCTAATCGGCATGATTACCACACGCAGCGCGGTTTGCTCAAGCTTGTCGGGCAGAGAAGAAGACTGCTGGCTTACCTGAGCAAGCAGGATTTAAGTCGGTATCACAGCCTGATATCCAGGCTTGGTCTGCGTAAATAAGGTTATAGGAAAGGTAATAATGGAATCATTTTATTTTGAATGTGAAGTTGGGGGTAGAACTCTCACTGTAGAGACGGGAAAGTTCGCCGGTCAGGCTGATGCCGCGGTAACGGTCCGCTATGGTGAGACCGTTGTTCTGGTTACGGCTTGTGTTAGCGATAAGCCGCGGGAGGGGGTGGATTTTCTACCGCTAACCATTGATTATGAAGAAAGACTATATGCCGCCGGCAAGATTCCCGGTGGTTTTATCAGACGAGAAGGACGCCCCAGTGAAGAAGCGACGCTGGCCAGTCGGCTTACCGACCGTCCATTGCGTTCGCTGTTACCCAAGGCTTGGCGTAAAGATATTCAAGTTATAATCACGGTCCTTTCTGTGGATATGGAAAGCGACCCTGACATTCTGGCGGTTATCGGCAGTTCAGCCGCTTTATCAATGTCAGAGGTGCCCTTTGCCGGTCCCGTAGGTGCGGTTCATATTGGCTATATTGATGGTGAGCTGGTCGTGAATCCGAGATTAGCCCAGCTGGAAGATAGCCTGTTTGACCTCGTTGTGGTTAGCACCAAACAGGCGGTGGTGATGCTGGAAGCCGGAGGTCGGGAGGTTTCCGAGGATATTGTTCTTCAGGCAATTAAATTTGGCCATGAGGCAAACCAGGATATTATCAAGGTTCAGGAGGAGCTTCAGCAGGCTTGTGGCAAACCTAAGGTAGATGCCCCGAGCTATGAGGCTAACCCTGAGATAGGCGCCGCGATTACGCCGGATGTTAATGAGAAGATATCTCAGGCCTTGGGTAAATCGGAAAAGTCGGAGCGTGAAAAAATACTCGGCGACCTTCAGGAGAAGCTTGTCGAGAGTCTTAAGGATTCGTTTCCTGAAGAGGATATACTTTATGCTTTTGAGTCAAAGGTTAAGGCTGAATTAAGGTCTAATATCCTGGACAGGTCACAGCGTCTCGGCGGTCGTGGCCTTACGGAGGTTAGACCCATTAGCTGTGAAGTGGGGCTCTTACCCCGTACACACGGGTCGGGAATGTTTGCTCGTGGGCAGACACAGGTTCTGACCATTACCACTCTGGGCTCTATACGGAAGGAGCAACAGCTTGATGGCCTGGGCATAGAGGAATCCAAGCGTTTCATGCACCACTATAATTTCCCGCCCTTCTCGACGGGTGAAGTGAAGCGTATCGGGGGAACCGGACGCCGTGAGATTGGGCATGGTGCTTTGGCGGAGCGGGCTATCCAGCCGGTGCTGCCTCAAGACGAGGATTTCCCTTATACCATTCGTCTGGTTTCTGAGGTGCTTAGCTCCAGCGGCAGTACCTCTATGGCTAGTGTTTGTGCTTCAAGTTTGTCGCTGATGGATGCCGGGATACCGATAAAAAGAGCTGTGGCCGGGATAGCTATGGGCCTGGTTACCGGGGATGATGGTAAGTGTGCTGTCTTAACCGATATTGAGGGTATAGAAGATGCTTACGGCGACATGGATTTTAAGGTAGCTGGTACTACTGAGGGTACCACTGCTTTACAGATGGATATTAAGGTCAAGGGTTTAAGTCCGGAGATTCTAGAGAAGGCTCTAATTCAGGCTAAAGAAGCTCGCCTGTTTATCTTGGGGGAAATGCAGAAAGCCATCGGTTCAAGTCGACCTGAGGTCAGTCGCTATGCACCGCGAATGCATAAAATAATGATTGACCCGGATAAGATTGGCACGGTAATTGGCCCCGGAGGTAAAACCATCAGGTCAATTGTTGATGCCACTAAAGCCACTGTTGATATTGATAATGATGGCAAGGTACTTATCGGCTCACCTGATGAGGAGTCGGCTCGTAAAGCCATCGAAATCATAGAGGGTCTGACTAGAGATGTGGAGGTTGGCAGTATCTATACCGGGAAGGTGACGCGGATAGTGAACTTCGGTGCGTTTGTAGAGATACTTCCCGGCAAAGAGGGACTGGTGCATATCAGTGAACTGGCTGACTATCGGGTAGAAAAGGTTGAAGATGAAGTGAAGTTTGGCGATGAGATTACGGTCAAAGTAACTGAAATTGATAGTCTCGGCAGGATAAACTTATCACGGCGGGCCGTGTTTGATAAGGCTTCTCAGGTTGGAGGGGAACAAGGAAAGACGTTATCTCCAGACCACACGTTTAGAAAGCAACGTGATACTCGTTCCTCACGTCCACCAAGGCGTTCTCCCGATAGAAGGAGATAGGCTATGGAGACAATAAGGGTAGTGGTTAACGGCGCCTCAGGTAAAATGGGGCGAGAGATAGTCAGAGCCCTGTGCTGTGAGCCTGAAACAGAAGTGGTGGGTGCCGCTGAAAAAGAGGTTTCCAGCGAGTTCTACCTGCCTCTACCTGATTGCTGTGAAACGGCGGTGCCATTTTCCTCTAACCTGGACTATATCCTTACCAGTTGCCAGCCTGATGTACTGGTAGATTTCACTATTGCTCAAGCTACTATGCCGGCCGTGCGTCTGGCCGCCAAGTATGGGGTTCATCTGGTAATAGGAACTACCGGTTTAAACGCTGGAGACCTTAGTGAGATAGACCAGTTGTCTAAAGCTCATAAGGTGGGAGCGGTGGTAGCCTCTAATTTTGCCCTGGGAGCAGTTATAATGATGCATTTAGCCAGGGTGGCTGCCAGGTATATGGACTATGCCGAAATAATAGAGCTGCATCATCCCTACAAGGCTGATGCGCCTTCAGGCACCGCCCTATCTACAGCCAGGGCAATGGCCATAGCCAGAGGTAAACCGTTCTCCTGTCCGCCGGAGAGAGAAAAGTCTGCTCCCAGTCGTGGAGAGCTGGTGGAAGGCGTTTCGATTCATAGTGTCCGTCTGCCCGGGCTTCTGGCGCATCAGGAGGTAATCCTGGGCGCAGCCGGCCAAACACTGACGATACGCCATGATACTATTAGTCGAGAATGCTATATGCCGGGCATAATATTGGCGATAAAGGAAGTGGTTAAGCGCCAGGGGTTGGTCTATGGGCTGGATGCTCTGCTTGGTTTACAGGAGGAATAATGAAGGGATATGACGTAGCCATTGTTGGTGCCACCGGACTTGTCGGGCAAGAGTTTATCAAGGTACTGGTGCAACGAAGCTTCCCGATGAACTCGATTCGCCTTTTAGCCTCAGACCGTTCCGCAGGTAAGAAGTTGTTTGTCAATCATCAGGAGATTGAAGTTAAAGAAACAGCACCTGAGGCATTCAAGGGAGTAAATATCGCCCTCTTCTCCGCAGGGGCTGAGGTTAGTCGCTATTTCTCACCGATAGCTGCCCAATCGGGAGCCGTGGTTATCGACAATAGCTCTGCTTTCAGGATGGTGCCTGCCGTTCCTCTGGTGGTGCCTGAGGTTAACCCTGAGGATGTTAAGTTGCATAAGGGGATTATAGCCAATCCCAATTGTTCTACTATTCAAATGGTGGTAGCGATATACCCTTTACACAAGGTCAATCCCATAAAGCGCATCATCGTTGATACCTACCAGGCGGTATCAGGTACTGGCTCGGCAGCAGTAGAAGAACTAACTACACAAAGCAGGCAGGTGTTAGAAGGGCAGAATACCGCTCCCCATGTTTATCCTCATCAAATAGCCTTTAATGTCCTGCCTGAAATTGATGTTTTCCTGGACAATGGCTATACTAAAGAAGAATGGAAGATGGTAGAAGAAACCAGGAAGATAATGCACGCCAGTAGTATAGATATATCAGCTACCTGTGTACGGGTTCCGGTATTTACGGGGCATAGTGCCTCAATTCACTTAAAGTTCTCCCAGCCGATGTCTCCTGAAGAGGCTCATCATATCCTCGCTAAGGCTCCCGGGGTCAGAGTATTAGATGACCCGGCAATCAGTCTTTATCCGCAGCCCTGGTCGGTAGCCGGCACTGACGAGGTTTTTGTGGGACGTGTTAGGCGGGATGCCTCTGACTCTAATGGCTTGGTTATGTGGGTGGTGGTTGACAATCTGCGTAAGGGGGCGGCTCTAAACGCCGTCCAGATTGCTGAAGAGATAGCTAAGATAGACTGATATATCCGGGGGTAGAAAATGGTGAAGATAGGACGATTACTAACCGCAATGGTTACCCCCTTTGATGAGGCAGGAGGGGTTGATTACGAGCAGGCTAGGAGATTAGCCTTAGCCCTGCTCGACTCGGGAAGTGATGGCCTGGTAGTTGTAGGCACTACCGGTGAATCTCCCACGCTGATACGGGAGGAAGAGTTGCGTCTTTTTGCTGAGATTAAGTCGGCATTAGCGGGGCGAGGTTCAGTTGTGGCTGGAACGGGCAGTAATAGCACTGCCGAGGCCTTGGGGACGACTAAAGAAGCGGAGAAAATCGGGGTTGATGCCTGCCTGTTGGTGGTTCCCTACTATAATAAACCTACTCAAGAGGGCTTGTATCAGCACTTCAAGACTATTGCTCAGGGCACCAAGCTGCCCTGTATCCTCTACAATGTGCCATCACGCACCGTGGCGAACCTGTCCGCCGATACCGCTATCAGGCTAAGCCATATTGACAACATTATCGGCATAAAAGAGGCCAGTGGTAATCTGGCTCAGGTAGCCAAGATTATTAATGATGCCAGGGACGGCTTCCTTGTCTGGAGTGGTAACGATGGCGATACTCTGCCCATAATAGCCTCCGGCGGCTACGGGGTAATCAGTGTTATCTCCCACCTGGTTGGCAGTCAAATCAAGGAGATGATTGATGACATTATTAGCGGCAAGATAGACGAAGCCGCCATTATTCACCGTAGTCTTCTCCCGCTGATTGATGCAATGTTCGTGGTGGCTAACCCGATTCCACTTAAGTATGCTCTCAACTGTGTCGGCTTCAAGGTGGGTAAGCCCCGCCTGCCCCTTACCGAGCCCGATGAAAAAACCGCCGCTTATATCAAAGATACCCTGAAAAGCTACCGGATTGACCTGCCGGTATAGGGTGTCAGATTATCCCTCGTAACTATTCAGGCTTTCCTGTCCGTTGAACGCTAGGCGATGATGTGTGTTATATGAGAGGCGTCTTCAGGATAGTTTGCTCTCTCGCGGCTCCTACCGAGATAAGACTGACGGGGCAGCACATAAGTTCTTCCAGTCTGGTGATATACCGGTGAGCCTGGGGGGGCAATTGCTTATATTTACGGATATCGCTGGTAGGAGTTTGCCACCCCGGCATCTCTTCGTAGATAGGCTGACATCTTTCCAGAGCAGCTATATTGCTGGGTACGTGGTTGATAATCTCTCCATCCAATTTATAGCTAACACATATCTTCATCTGAGGTAAAGTATCAAGGATGTCGAGTCGGGTAATTGCGGCGTTGGTAAAGCCATTAACGCGGGTGCTATGGCGGGCGACCACAGCGTCAAACCAGCCACAGCGACGGGGTCGGCCGGTGGTGGCGCCGTATTCGTGAGCTATTTCCCGTATCAAATCTCCAGTTTCATCAATCAGTTCAGTAGGCATGGGGCCGCTACCAACTCTGGTGCAATAGGCTTTAAATATGCCTAAAATATGACTGATACTGGTCGGGCTGATACCGGCTCCCAGACAGGCTCCGCTGGCAAGGGGTGAAGAAGAGGTAGTGTAAGGATAAGTGCCGAAGTCAGGATCAAGTAAGGTTCCTTGGGCTCCTTCCAGGAGGACCAGCTCGCCTTTTTTCAGGGCTTCCTCCAGCATTATATCTGTCTCCCGAATATGAGGTGCCAATCGTTCCCCATACTGGCGGTACTGGTTATACATCTTATCCAGTGACAGGGCACTAGCCCCATAGACTTTGGTCAGAATGGTGTTCTTGTATTCAAGTATAGGACGGAGTCGCTCCAGGAAGGCCTCTTTGTCCAGCAGGTCACCGGCTCTAATACCCAACCTGGCTACCTTGTCGGTAAAGGCAGGACCGATGCCCTTGCGCGTGGTGCCTATTGCCTTTCCGGCCCGTGATTCCTCTTCCAGCTGGTCAAGGAGGAGATGATAGGGCATAATCAGGTGGGCCCGGTCGCTGATAAATAAGTTCCCGGTATTTATGCCAAACTGGTTAAGCTGGTTCATCTCGTCAAGCAGGACAGCGGGGTTAACCACTACGCCGTTGCCAATAATACAGACGGTGTGCGGATAAAAGATACCGGATGGTATAATGTGTAGTCTAAATTCACCATATGAGTTGATTACGGTATGACCGGCATTGTCACCGCCGGAAAAACGGACTACTACCCCGACCTTTTCGGAAAGCAGGTCAACTACCTTACCTTTGCCTTCATCGCCCCATTGGGCTCCAACGACAGCAATAACTGACATTACTTCTCCTTCTCAAAATCCTCTTTATTTATAGCATAATAGTGTCTTGGATAAAAGTAACTGGACACAAAATCTTTAAGGGTGGATTAAAAGTGTAAAAAAGACTTTCCCAAGCTACCTGTCCTTTGTTTCTCGCCACAAATGGACTAACCTCTGACCAACGGTAATAAAACTAAATATCACGATGATACCTAATGCAGTAATTAAGGCATAGTTGAAGTAGCTCAGTAAAAGGCCCAGCGCCAGCACGATGACCCTCTCCGGCCGGGTGAATAATCCTCCCTGGCATTCCAGCCCCAGCGCTTCTCCTCTGGCTCTGAGATAGCTCACCAGCAGTGAACCGAGCAGGGCAATGCCGGTTAGTAGGACGCCGACAGTAGAAGGTTCTCTGGTATAGAAGACCAGGATGCCGATTAGCAGTGCCCCCTCGGATAGGCGGTCAAGCGTGGAATCAAGGATGGCACCAAACTGGGTGGTTCGATTGATGTATCGGGCTAATGCCCCGTCCAGAAGGTCGAAGAAACCGGCAGCAAGCACCACTAGCCCGGCGACCCAAAGGTATCCTTGGGCAATAAGTACTGCGGCAACAACAGCTAGCAAGAAACCAGTCCAGGTTAGGGTAGTAGGTGTTATCGGTGTCCTGGCTAGAAACCGCACTGCCGGTTGGACAAAGTTATGGCCTGCTGCCTTGCGAATTTCGGATAATTTTGTCATTAGACGTTATTTTTTACAGTAAAGCCATCTGAGCTGTCATCGGTTTTCACTTAGATTGACATAGCTTCAGATTCCACTGGTTGTTCCTCCCACGGAGTCCCATTCAGTATGCTGTTATAGTAATCTACTATCCGTTGGGCAAGAAGTTTCCAGTCGTACTCTTTGGCTTTGAGAATTCCTCTAGCTCCCATCTCTTGCCGGAGTGATTCGTTAGTTAAAAGGGATACCAGTGCCTGGGCTAGCATTTTCTCATCTCTTGGCGGCACCAGTAGCCCTTCAGCGCCGGGAGTTATTAGTCTGGCGTAGCCGTCTATATTGGAGGCAACGATTGGTTTACCAATAGCCATCGCTTCCAGTAAGATAATGCCGAAGCTTTCGCTTCCGGTAGCCGGGGCACAGAAAACGTCGGCTGTCTTATAATATCTGGGCAGGTCCTCATAAGATACATGACCGGTAAAAACTACATCCTTTAGACCATTTTTCCTGACGTGTTTCTCATATTTATTGCGCAGTCTGGTGCCGGGGCCAACTATGATGAGGCGCGCGTCAGGGATTTCCTCCTTGACTCGCTGGTAGGCTTTAAGCAGATAGTTCACCCCTTTTCGTTTCTCCAGGCGACCGGTAAAAAGAATATTCAGTTTTCCATCACAGAATTCATCGATTGGGGGCACATCGGGAGAAAAATGCTTTAAATCAACTCCGTTAGGGATAATATCGTAGTGTCCGGTTAGATGTTTGTTAGCAAACTCCATGGCGGGTTTGGACACGGCAATCTTGCCGTCAAGCTTCTGGAACCACTTCCTCAGAAGTCGGATGGTAAGGGGTTTGCCAAAATTATAGGCGGGCTTACCGGCAAAGGCGTGAAAAGTACCTACCATTTTGGTCTTTGACAGATGGAGTACGGTGGTGCATAGCATAGGCATAAAGGGTTCATGAAGGTGGACAATATCAAAGTTCTCACTAGCGAGCACGGCTTTAATGGCGGGCCCCAGTCTGATTGATATGGTAACACGAGCAATGGAGCCACTGGCAGGAATAGACCGGGGTCTGCCTAGTGGTATAAACCTATCACCAAAAGTGGAGACTACCTTAGATGCGGGGGCAATTACCTTGACGTCATGCCCCATTTGGGAAAGGTAGTAATAAAGCGATGAGATATGGTTGGTTACACCGCCCGGGTAGGCAAAGTCATAAGGGGAGACCAGTGCTATTTTCATAAGCGGTTTTCGTGGAACCTCCTTACAGATTTACTCAGTTGAATTTTCTCCGGCAGTTGGCTGGGTACTGACAATGAACTCTTCTACCATTCGGCGGGCTTCATCATCCGAATATTGGACGGGTGGCGACTTCATAAAATAGGCAGAAGGGCCTATCAGTGAGCCTTTCAATCCCCGGTCCAAACCAAGCTTGCAGCATCTTATAGCATCAATAACTACTCCGGCTGAGTTAGGACTGTCCCACACCTCAAGCTTAAGCTCAAGGTTCAGGGGGACATCGCCGAAGGTTCGTCCCTCCATTTTGATATGGCAGAACTTGCGGTCGTCAAGCCAGGGAACATAATCACTGGGACCTACATGAATATCATTGGGGTCAAAGGTATAATCTAACTGGGAGGTAACGGCGGAAGTCTTGGATATCTTCTTGGATTCAAGGCGCTCCCGCTCTAACATGTTCAGGAAGTCGGTATTACCGCCGAAATTCAATTGGTAGGTTCTCTCCAATCTAACCCCGCGGTCTCTAAATAGCCGGGTAAGCACGCGATGAACTATGGTGGCTCCAACCTGAGATTTTACATCATCGCCAATAATGGGGAGGCCCTTGTCAGCAAAGCGCTCCTGCCAGTACTTCTCGCGGGCAATAAAAACCGGGATACAGTTTATCAAGCCGCAGTGAGCTTCCAGCACCTGCTCGATATACCATTTAGTTGCCTCTTCGCTGCCCACGGGCAGGTAGTTAATTACTATATCGGTTTTGGTTTCTTTAAGGATTTTGACTATGTCGGCTGTGGGGCCGGGTGCTTTCTCTATTATTTGCGACAGGTACTTGCCGAGTCCGTCATGGGTCATGCCTCGCTGCACTTTAACACCGGTGGTTGGTACATCGCAAAATTTAAAGGTATTATTGGGCTTGGTGAAAATTGCCTGGGCCAGGTCTTTACCGACCTTGTTTTTATCAATATCAAAGGCGGCTACGAAATTGATGTCGCTGATATGATACCCACCCAGATTAACATGCATAAGTCCAGGCACGAATTCAGTTTCTTTGGCTTGCTTGTAGAATTGAATGCCTTGGACCAGTGACGAGGCACAGTTGCCAGCACCTATTATAGCTACATTTATCTTACCCAAGGTTCAACTTCTCCTTTCCGAGAAAGCCACTATAAAAAGTGGGCTTTAGAAATTATCCTGGTCTACCGTATTTGATTATGCAACCAATTCATTATGAAGGCAATCCCCGTAAGCAGGCAAACTCGTAACTGTAACTTCATCTTCAGGGAAATCGGCACCAGAAAAGGCTTTATCTAATTAATTATTCAGAACTTCTTTTTCTCTGCAACAGAGTTCGATTCTCTCTACACCCTGATGCCCATTACACCAAAATTCACTAACTGCAGTTTATAACAACGCTACGGTATTAGTCTATTGCGCCCGTGCCCGATTGCTCAATTTGGTTATTATCATCTAGGAGCAACATATCTTCGGAGGGGCGAAATCGTTGGCAGCTGGTTAACCTTGGCCGATTCTGAATACTTTAGTTCCGCATGAAGGACAGACACCGCGTGTAGCCGGCCTCTTATTCTTTAGCGTCACACGCTCTGGATTTTGTATCTCTACTTTCTTTCTACACTTGAAGCAATAAGCCTGCAATTTCTACTACCTCCTTGAGAGTGCATTGTTTGAACTATATATCTATTATAAGTAAACTGTCAAGGTTTTTGGCACTTTATTTACCAGAGCCGGAGCTTCAGCTTCCTATTGCTACACAAAAACCTTCCGGGGTTGCCATTGTCCGCTTTTTGAGTCGAAGCGCAGCACACCCAGGAAGCGACCGTCATGATTATAGGCGCGGCAGCGATTCCCGGAAGGAAGCTTTGCCGGGCTGTCGTAATTCTCCAGGGCCAGAGGCCCCCCATTCTTTATAACCTGCTCCTCGCTGTCACTGACCACCACAGCTGTCCAGTGCAAGAGCACGGTATCTAAGGGATAGACAAGGTGTTGCCAGTACCCGTGGCGGAAGGCTTCCTCAAGCTGGGGTACCGAAACCGCATCCTTGATATTGAAAGGGCCGCATCTTAAACGGGTTAAGTCCTTCAAGGTAGCTCCGCAACCCAATACCTCCCCCAGGTCATTGGCTAATGAGCGGATGTAGGTGCCCTTACCGCATACCACTTCTATGGTGGCTATAGGCGGTTGCCAGTCTGTAAGCTCCAGATGGTAGATTCTGGTTGGTCTGCTGGCTCGCTCAACCTGAATTCCTGCCCGTGCCAGTTCGTAAAGTCGTTTGCCTTGATGCTTGACCGCGCTATACATGGGAGGGGTCTGCTGTATTAAACCGCAGAAAGAAGTAAGCGCTGACTCTAATTGGCTCTGGCTAATCCGGGAGGGGTCTCGTTTCTGGATAATCTTACCGCTGGCATCGTAAGTATCTGTAGTCACCCCCAATTCAATCTGAGCCTGGTAAGACTTGGTGGTGTCTACTAAGAACTCAGTAACGCGGGTTCCCTGACCCAGGCAAACGGGTAAGACGCCGGTAGCAGTCGGGTCGAGAGTGCCGGCATGCCCCACGCGCCGCTCACCGCTCAGTCGTCTCACCGTAGCCACGACACTGAAAGAGGTCTTACCCCAGGGTTTGTTAATATTTAGTATACCGTCCACCGTTTCTTAGCGCTCTCTGTCCAGCCTGATTTCATCAATTAGTTGTAAGAGGTGGGCTCCACGCTCAATGGAATCATCCCACTGGAAGCTCAGTTCGGGGATACGTCGTAGTTTTAAACGTTTGGTTAGTTCACTGCGGAAGAAATGTGATGCACCGGTTAGTGCCGTTAATGTCTCTTGTTTTTCTTCTTCGTTACATATTCGGCTGACGAATATCTTGGCATATTTCAGGTCTACCGAGGTGGATACCGCGGTTACGGTGACAAAGCAGCCAAGTCTCGGGTCTTTGACTTGGCGCTTAAGCAGCTCACTGAGTTCCTGGCGAATGAGATTATTCACTCGCTCAATACGGTATGCCATAATTATTTCTCCGATTAAGTATTGCTACTTCTTTTCCCTCCTGAAAAATTCCAGGATATCTCCTACTTCAAAGCCATTGAAATCTTTGAAGCCTATCCCACACTCGTAGTCTGCATTCACCTCCTTCACATCATCCTTAAATCGTTTCAGGCTACCAATCGTAGGTTCAGACACTACTTGTTCCTGTCGTTTCACCCTGAGCGAGGCGCCTCGGCTTATCTTGCCTTCGGTGACATAGACGCCGGCTACCTTTTGCTTTTTCGCAGCGGTGAAGATAGCCCGTACCTCAGCGCGTCCCTCGATGACATCGACATAAGAAGGTTCCAGCAGGCCTTTAAGTGCTTTGTCCACGTCGTCTGTCAAAGTGTAGATTACATCATAATTGCGAATACTTACGCCTTCTATATCTGCTAATCGCCGAGCTCCTGTCTCAGTACCGGTATTAAAACCGATGACGAGCCCCTTGGAGGCAATGGCAAGTGAAATGTCACTCTCCGTAATGTTACCGCTGCCACTATGGATAACTCTAACCTGAACCTCCTTTGTCCCCAGCTGTTCCAGAGAGCTTCTTATCGGCTCAATGCTACCTTGAACATCGGTCTTAAGAATAACATTAAGCTCTTTTATCTGGCCGGCGCTTATCTGTTCATATAAATTACTGAGGTTCACTGACAGCGCCTGTTGCTTTATTTCCGCTTGCCGTTTTTGTATCAAAGCTCGAGCTTGCTTCTCGCTGGCCACGGTGGTTAAGTTATCTCCCACCCGGGGTACGCTATCCAGTCCGAGAATTTCAACAGGGGTAGACGGCTCCGCCTTCCTGAGTCGTTTACCCGTGTCATTAAACATTGCTCTTAGCCTGCCCCATGTGGTGCCAACTACAACGGTATCGACAACCCTCAGGGTTCCGGTGTGAATTAGTACTGTGGCCATGGGTCCTTTTGTTTTGTCCATCTCAGCTTCGATGACCGTCCCCTCTGCCGGTTTGTTTGGGTTTGCCGTGAGATTCTCCATTTCGGCCACGAGCAAAATACTTTCCAGCAGTTCAGGGATACCTTTTTTCTCTTTAGCCGAAACTAATGAGTAAACTGTGTCACCTCCCCACTCCTCAACCACGACCCCGGCATCAGCCAGCTGTTGCTTGACCATATCAATGTTGGCTTCGAGCTTATCAATTTTGTTAATAGCGACCACAATCGGCACTCCTGCTGCCTGGGCATGGTCTATCGCTTCCAGGGTCTGTGGCATTACTCCGTCGTCAGCCGCCACCACCAGTACCGTGATATCGGTTACCTGCGCTCCACGGGCTCGCATAGCGGTGAAGGCTTCATGCCCCGGAGTGTCTAAAAAGGTAATCTTTTGCTCATTAACCTTTGCCTGATAGGCGCCAATATGCTGAGTAATGCTGCCCGCCTCTGTATCCATCACGTTAGTTTCTCGAATAGCATCCAGCAGTCTGGTCTTACCATGATTAACATGTCCCATAATCGTAACTACGGGAGGTCGTGGCTTTAGGCCACTGCCAAATTCCTCGTCCTGGGGACGGGGTTTCTTAATCTCACCGATAGCACTGGTTGAGCTCTGGGCTGACTTGGGTATCGGGCGTGCTTCATAATCGAAGACTGTGGCTATGGCGGAGGCGGTTTCGTAACCAATAATCTGGTTAATATTAGCCATAATGCCATTTCGCATCAGTTGCTTAATAATATCTATGGCGCTAACCTGTAGAAGGTCGGCCAATTGCCTTACACTCAAGGTATGAGGAATCTCGACTGACTGTGCCTTTGGTGACGAAGAGTCATCAGCAGGTTTTTCATTTGGGGAATTTGTAATTTTAGACGGTTTGCTTGCCCTTGCCAATTATTAACTCCTTATGGAGAATTTTTGCCACATTCAATAAGCTGCTCTCGATTTTCCTGAGTAAGAGTTGTCCGTAGCGCATGCTCTAATCGACCACTCTTCAGCAGGGCATCCCAGCACTCTGGTGTCCGGCACAGATAAGCCCCACGCCCCGCTTTCTTACCGCTGGTATCTACCTCTACACTCCCATCGGTGCTGCGCACCAGACGAATTAACTCTCGTTTAGCCTTTATCTTACGACAGACTACACAGGTTCGCTGTGGTATATGCTTCTTAATGCTCAAAGCTCTTCATCCAGAGAATATCCTTCTGCTCGGTGGGTCCTCTTAGGCTTGGACTCGTCCTCGGTACTCCCCTTGCCTTTGGTGGGTTTCTTTTTGCGCTTCTTTGATTTAGTATCTGGTTTGGTTGGTGCCGAGACCCAGATATCCTCCACAAAACGAATCTGGGTTGCTTCTGGTTTTGCCTGTGGTTCGAAAGCAACCGGTAAGGGCTCGACTTCTTCCTCTACCGCTGCCTCCTTTACCGGTTCAGCTTCCTCAAGTGTCTCCAGAATAGTTGGTATTTCTACAGGGATTTCTTCTTCAGCCTTAGCCTCTTCTGCTGCCGGCTTGGACTCTAGGACTGGCTCTGGAACGGGGGTTACTTCCTCGGCAAGTTCCTCGCCAACCTCAGCTTCCTCCTCGGCTGCGACCAAAGGCTTAGCTTCGGCCTCGGCTTCAGCCTCAGAGGCACTCTTAATATCTATCCGCCATCCGGTGAGTTTAGCGGCAAGCCTGACGTTTTGTCCCTGTTTACCAATGGCTAACGAAAGCTGTTTATCAGGGACAACTACAGTGGCTACCTCCTCTTTTCCATCCAGTATAACTCTTAATATCTGGGCTGGACTGAGAGCTTTAGCAATGAATACCGCGGGGTCTTTATCCCAGACAACGACGTCTATCTTTTCACCGTTTAGCTCACTAACGATATTCTGTATTCTGATACCGCGCAGTCCAACACAGCAGCCAACGGGGTCGAGGCCTTCCTGGCGCGCGGCGACACCAACTTTGCTCCGGTTGCCGGCTTCGCGGGCAACCGATTTTATTTCTACTATTCCATTGTAAACCTCGGGGACCTCCAACTCGAAGAGTCGACGCAGTAAATCCGGGTGAGAGCGCGATACTATTACCCGGGGTCCTTTAGGCCCCTGTATTATCTCTGTTAGGTGAACCTTGAGCCTTTGTCCTACCCGATACCTCTCATTCTGCATTTGCTCGGTGACCGGCAGGATTGCCTCGGTTCTGCCCAGGTCAACAAATACTTGCTTGGGCTCAATACGCTGTACTATTCCAGATATAATGTCGCCTTCCTTGCCGGAGTATTCTTCAAATATGGCGCTATGCTCGGCTTCGTGGAGGCGCTGGAGAATGACCTGTTTGGCGGTTTGAGCAGCAATACGTCCGGCATTATGCGGGGTAGCCTCTACCTCAATCGTCTCATCAATCTGCGCATCTGGGTTTAATCGGAGTGCCTCATCCAGCGATATCTCGCGGCGACTATCCAGGGGGTTCTCAACTATAGTCTTTTCCGCCCATACCTGGACCTTACCAGTGGTAGGACTAATCTTTACCGAAATATTCTGGTTAGAAGCAAAATTATCTTTCCTGTAAGCTGATACGAGAGCTGCCTCTACAGCGGCAATAACCACGTCCTTGGGCAGATTCTTCTCAGCCGAGAGTTGGGTGATAGCGAGTAGAAAGTCGCTTTTCATCCCCGCCTATGACCTCCAAATAATTATTTCTAAAAAATAAATACAACAAAAAAGTGGGTTCGAAACCCACTTAACATTCAATCTCATTTTCAACTAAACTTAACATATTTTTAGTCGGCTTGTCAAGATTCCCAGATATGAAGGAAAACTCTTGCGGTTGTTCTTATGATAAAGCCTAGAAATCCCAGTTGTCTTAAACTATAATAGGTGGTAATTCAGAGCTTGGGGGGAGAGCTGTTTGGATATAGAAAAAACAAAGGCTTCGATTATAGACGAGGTAGAAGCTCGCCGTCATGAGCTCAGTGAGCTGAGTCTGAAGATTCATGCCAACCCTGAGCTGGGTTTCCAGGAGGATAAGGCAGCAGCCTGGTTGACCCAATATCTGGAGGAGAAGGGTTTCTCTATAGAACGGGGCATCTGTGAGTTGTCCACCGCTTTCCGAGCCAGCTACGGGCAAGGAGAACCGGTCGTCGGTATTCTGGCTGAGTATGATGCCCTGCCCGGGCTCGGTCATGCCTGCGGTCATAATTTAATAGCTACCAGTGCGGTTGGCGCCGGGGTAGCCTCCAAGCTGGCTGTTGACCGGTTCGGGGGTACGGTACTGGTTATCGGCACGCCGGCTGAGGAGATATACGGCGGTAAGGTATCGATGGTTGACCGGGGAGCCTTTGCTAATCTGGACGTGGCAATGATGGTGCATCCCGGCGGGCATAATTCGGCTACCACCACCGCTCTTGCCTGCCAGAACCTGTATATCGAGTTCTTGGGCAAAGAGGCTCACTCCGCAGCTCGACCGGAGGCAGGCATCAATGCTCTGGAGGCATTGCTCCTGTCCTTTGCCGGTGTTAATGCGTTACGACAGCACATTAAGGATAAAGCTCGCCTGCACGGTATTATTACTGATGGTGGGGCAGCGGCCAATGTGGTACCTGCCCACAGCGCCGCTACTTTTCTGGTGCGTGCTGAGGATTACACTTATCTTGATGAGCTTAAAGAAAAGGTATTGAATTGCTTCAAAGGCGCGGCTATGGCTACCGGGGCTCGCCTTGAATATCGCTGGGGAGAGGTATGCTATGCTCCGATGCGTAATAACCTGACCTTAGCTCGACAGTTCCGGGAAAATATGCAGACCCTGGGACGCCGGATTAAGCTCTCCGACCCCAGTAAAACTTTTGGCAGTACTGATATGGGTAATGTCAGCCAGGTAGTGCCCAGCATCCATCCTCACATAGCTATAGCTCCGGAGGAGGTTATAGTTCATTCTCCTCAGTTTGCCCAGGCGGCTGCCTCGGCAGCGGGAATTAAGGGTTTAATTGATGCGGCTAAGGCTCTAGCCATGACTGTCGTTGACTTGGTGGCTGAACCGAAAATACTTGGTAGGGTTAAAAGGGAGTTTCAACAAGGCAAATGATTAAAATAGGCATTCCACGAGCCCTGCTTTATTACCAGTATTACCCGATGTGGCAGACTTTCTTTGAGCAGATGGGGGCAGAGGTGGTAGTCTCACCGCCAACCACGCAGGTTATGCTGTCCGCAGGTTCGTCTCGAGTGGTATCCGAGACCTGCCTGCCGGTAAAGGTGTTCCTGGGGCATGTTCTTCACCTGACAGGGCAGTGCGACTATGTTTTTGTTCCGGCTATCCGCAGCGTGAAAACAAAGGCTTACAACTGTTCCAAGTTTCTCGGCTTACCCGATATGACCAAGGCGGTTATCCCCGAATCCCCTCCTATCCTGGATGTGGATATAGATATAAATAAAGGGAAGCCTTCCCTGTACCAGTCCATTTACAGCTTGGGACGACATTTTACGAAGGACCCTTTTAAAATCAGGCAAGCCAGCATGAATGCCTGGCAAGCACACTTGGATTATCGGCAGTTGATGTCCGACTGTAAATTAACCTCCCCGCGGGCAATAGAACGATTCTCGGGCACACCTGAGGTAGAACCGGAAACATTTGCCAACGGCCTGTCTCAGGGAACTATTGCTCTCATCGGTCATCCGTATCTCCTTTATGATGAACATATCAGTCATCGTCTGGTTCACTGGCTGGAGAAGGCTCATTATCAAGTGTTTACGCCGGAGATGATTGTTAAAAGTGAGCTGGAAGCAGCCACCACTCGTTTAACCAGCCGGGAGCACTGGACTTATGAGGAGGAAGTAGTGGGCGCCGGGGGGTATTATCTGGAGAGAGGTGTTGACGGTGTTATCGGCATAATGGCTTTTGGTTGCGGCCCCGATTCCTTAATGATGGATATGGTGCGGCGGCAGTCGGCCCGGTTGATGACCACACCTTTTATGAGCCTTACCGTGGAAGAGCACACTGCTGAAACCGGGGTAGTCACCCGACTGGAAGCATTTCTCGATATGGTAGCTATAAGAAAAAGGAAGCAGGTGGCAGTATGCTGGTAGGCATGCCTCATCTCGGCAATCTTTATATAGGTATTAAGGCCATGGCCGACAGGCTGGGTGGTGAGTTGATAGTACCACCGGCCTGTAACCAGCGGGCTCTATCACTGGGTGTCAAGTATTCTCCGGAAGGGCTTTGTATCCCGTTCAAGCTGACGCTGGGTAATCTAATCGAGGTGGCTGAGATGGGAGCCGACACTATGCTGATGGTGAGCGGCTCCGGTATTTGCCGTTTGGGCTACTACGCCAAGATACAGAAACAGATTCTCCATGACCTGGGCTATGATGTCGAGCTGGTTCAATTCGGTATTTCCGAAAACAAGCTTCTTGGCTTTCTGCAGACGATAAGGCAGTTGACCAATGGGGAAAGCTGGCCCAAGATTATCTCGGCTTTTCGCTTTGGTGTGGCGAAACTGGGTACTGCGGATAAAATAGAGCGACTGGTGCAGAAGGTGAGGGCGGTAGAGCTGGAAAAGGGGACAGCCAGCAAATTACTTAACCAGGCGATTAAGGACATTGAGCAGACTGATGATTATGATGCTTTGAGGAAGGTGGAAACAGACTACATTGACCGGCTTAACCGGGTGCCCAGAGATACCTCGGCACAACCGTTGATAGTGGGTATTACCGGAGAGTTTTATGTTTTGCTGGAGCCCTTCTCTAACCTGGATGTAGAGAATGAGCTGGGTAAGCTGGGGGTGGAGGTGAGGCGAAGAACCTTTATCTCGGATTGGGTTAAGTACAGCCTGTTCCTCAATCCGCTGGGCATAGATGATACGAAGAAGATTCATAAAGCAGCGCTACCTTATCTTAAACGGGACGTTGGCGGTGATGGCTGGGAATCGGTGGGAGAAAAGGTGCTCCATGCTAAAGAGTATGATGGTATAGTGCACTTGGCTCCGTTTACCTGTATGCCGGAAATAGTGGCACAAAATATCATGCCGTCAACCAGGGAGAATATCCCGGTGCTGACCATGCTCTGTGATGAACAACTGGCCAAGCCTGGCATGTTAACCAGACTTGAGGCTTTTGTTGACCTCTTGGAACGCAAGCGAAGAGTGGGTAATAAACGACAGCGGGTAGCCGTATGATGGAAGCTTATTTAGGTATAGATGTTGGCTCGGTAACCACCAAGCTGGCGGTGCTTGATGACAGTGATGAACTGGTTGCCCATGTTTACTTGCCGACCCAGGGCAAGCCGATTGATATGGTGCAGCAGGGACTGAGGCATATAGAGTCGCGATTACCGCGGGATGTTTACATTCGCGGTGTGGCGACTACGGGAAGCGCTCGTTACCTGACCGGGGTTATCGTTGGCGCTGACCTGGTCAAGAATGAGATTACCAGCCATGCGGTGGCTACCCTGCAATATGTGCCTGAAGTCCAGACCATCATTGAAATTGGGGGACAGGATAGCAAGATTATCATTATCAGGGACGGAGTGGTAGTTGACTTCGGTATGAACACCGTATGTGCCGCTGGCACCGGCAGCTTTCTTGACCATCAGGCGCTGCGCCTCAATATGAGTATTGAGGAATTTGCACAGCGGGCGCTGGATAGTAATACATCGGTGCGTATCGCGGGACGCTGCACCGTCTTTGCCGAATCGGATATGGTGCATAAGCAGCAGATGGGGCATCGTGTTGAGGATATTATCTACGGACTTTGCCAGGCGTTGGTGCGTAACTATCTTAATAATGTCGGTCTGGGCAAGAATATCAAGCCGCCCATAGTGTTTCAGGGAGGGGTTGCCTTTAATCAGGGTATAGTGAGGGCAATTCAGGAAGAGCTTGATACCGAAGTTATTGTCCTGCCCCACCACGAGGTTATGGGGGCGATAGGCGCTGCCTTGCTGGTGCACGAGGAGATGGAGAGAAGCACCAACGGCAGTCAGTTTAAGGGGTTTAGCGTAAGTGAAATAGATTATCATACCTCTTCCTTCGAGTGTAAAGCCTGTCCCAACTGCTGTGAAATAGCTCAGCTCGCAATTAATGGTCGGGTTCTGGCCCGGTGGGGAGGACGCTGCGACCTGTGGGAGGGAAGCCCCACGAGCTAAATTACGAATTAAAGAGGGTATGAGGAATTGAATTATGGCTGAAGAATATGAGGTGGTTATCATTGGTGGCGGTCCTGCGGGGCTTACGGCTGGACTTTACACAGCCAGGGCGGCGCTAAAGAGCCTGCTGGTGGAAAAGGGTCTGGTGGGTGGACAGATAGCCAATGCCGAGTGGGTGGACAACTACCCCGGTTTCCCTGATGGCGTTGGCGGTATTGAGTTGGGGAACCTGATGAGTCAGCAGGCAACGAAATACGGGCTGGAAATCATCACCGCTGAGGTTACCGGTCTTGAGCTTAAAAAGGAGCGAAAAGTGGTCAAGACCACCGGCGGCGATTTCGCTGCCCGGGCCTTGATTATTGCCGGTGGCTCCATTCGGCAGAAGCTGAATGTACCCGGGGAGAAGAAGTTTACCGGTAGAGGGGTGTCCTACTGCGCCACCTGTGACGCCTTTTTCTTCCGCGGTAAGTCGATAGCTGTCGTCGGAGGCGGTAATGCCGCCGTTACCGAGGCTCTCCACCTGGCTAAATTCGCCTCTAAGGTCACCGTGATACACCGTCGCCGGGAGCTTCGGGCTACTCCTGTCGTACAGAGAAAAGCCTTCGCTGAGCCCAAAATAGAGTTCCTGTGGGATACCGTAATTGAGGAAATTGAAGGCGGCGACTCCGTGGAGAGAGTCAGGCTGAAGAATGTGAAAACAGGCCAGGACTCTGCCATTGAGATAGATGGGGTCTTTGTCTCTATCGGGCTTAAGCCTGATACCGACTATCTAAAGGGTGTTTTACCGCTGGATGAAGCCGGTTATATTATCACCAATGAAAAGATGGAGACGGCGGTGCCCGGTGTTTTTGCCGCCGGCGATATACGCCATAATTCGCCGCGACAGGTTATAGCGGCGGCGGGAGATGGGGCTACGGCGGCCATATACGCCGGTCAATTTATCAGTGAATAAATTATTACTTTTCGGTATAATTAGTTAGAAAGGTTGAAAAATTATGAAAGTAGTCTTTATCAAGGATGTACCGAAGGTAGCCAGTGCGGGCGAGGTGAAGGAGGTGGCGGATGGCTACGGTCGTAACTTTCTTATCCCGCGGAAACTGGTTGTGCCGGTCAGTCCGGAAGCTACCGGTATAGTGGAGGCACAACGTCGTAAGGAAGCCAAAGGCGAGCAGGAGTATGCTGAGTTAGCCAATCAGTTGGACGGGAAAGAGATTGTGTTAACAGCCCGGGCCGGGGCTAAAGAACGACTGCACGGCTCGATTACCAGCGCTGATATTGCTACTGAGCTGGAGAGCAGCACGGGAATCGCTGTTGATAAAAGGAAGATAGAACTGGACGAGCCGATTCACCAGCTCGGCAGTTATGAGATAGCCATTAGGTTGGCTAAGGATATAGTGCCTAAAATAAAGGTAACAGTTGCGGAGCAGGAGACAGGTTAGAATGTATGGCGATAAATTGCCGCCACATGACATTGATGCCGAGGAAGCTGTAGTCGGCTCTCTCCTGATAGATGGCACGGCAATTTATGAAATTGCCGTCTTTCTCCAGCCGTCGGACTTCTACAATGAACCAACTCAACTGGTATATGGCGTATGTTTGGCGCTCTATCAGCGCAACGAAGCGATAAATCAAATTACGGTAGCTCAGGAGCTTGCCAGAGAGGGAAAGCTGGAGTCATGTGGTGGAGCTGCCTATTTATCACATCTAATATCAATCGTACCTACCTCGCTTGATATTGAGCACTATGCCCAGATTGTCTACCGTTTATCGTTAATGCGTGGTCTCATCAGCGCGGGCGGGCAGATTGCGGCTATTGGTCATGAAGCTGACCCTGATGTTGCCGCCAGCCTTAGTCGGGCGGAGGAGATACTGTTTAAACTGCGCCATGGGCAGGGCTCTCAGGATTTCGTACATATCCGCCAGGTACTGGACAAATACTTTGAGGTTACGCCTGCCACGACCGCCGAAGCCGAAGGTTACAAGGGGGTGGTTCCTTATGCACTCTCGGGTTTCGGTAAACTTGATGAGTTTCTGGGTGGATTTCAGCGCTCCGACCTGGTTATTGTGGCTGGCAGACCCAGCCTGGGTAAAACCAGCCTGGCTCTTAGCATTGCCCGAAACGCTGCTGTTGAGCAGAAAGCGTGTGTCGCTTTGTTCAGCATGGAGATGTCACGAGAGTCATTGATACTGCGCTTTCTTTCTGCTGAATCCGGGGTCAACCTGAGACGCGTTCGCCTCGGCCTTCAGGACGAGGATGAAGAAAAGCGAATTATGGATGCCACCGGTATCCTTTCTGAAGCCCTGATATATATTGACGATTCTCCACAACTCAGGGCGGTTGAGATGCGTGGCAAGGCTCGCCGCCTCCATTTTGAGCGCGGCATCGACCTCGTGGTGGTCGACTACCTGCAATTAATGCAGGGGGAGGGGAGGGGCGAGAACAGGGTTCAGGAGATTAGCTATGTTTCCCGTTCGCTTAAGGCACTGGCTCGCGAACTAAATGTTCCGGTGATAGCGGTATCTCAGCTCAGCCGGGCAGTGGAATGGCGGGCTTCACATAAACCCCAGCTTTCTGACCTGCGTGAGAGCGGAAGTATTGAACAGGATGCTGACCTGGTTATGTTTATCTACCGGGATGATGTCTATTACTCCAGAGAGGAATGGGAAAGCCAGCATCCGGATAAAGATTACCCGGAAGGTATCGCCAATATTATCATTGCCAAGCACAGGAATGGACCTGTCGGAGAGATTGACCTGCGCTTCATACCCAAAACAGCTAAATTTGAAAATATGGTTACCAGCCAAGAGCCGAGTTTATTATGAAGCAGTTTGCTGGTTTTCTGGCCAAGATGCAGTTTACTCCCATACCCAATCTTTTCTTCAGCACATTGCTGCCGCAAATCAGTGATATGGCTGAGTTAAAGACAACCCTTCATATTTTTGAGCAACTTTATCGTAAACGAAGCTATCCTCGTTTCATCACCTATGGCGAGCTTCTGGGTAGTAAGAGCCTGATGGTGGGTCTGAAGGAAGTAGCCAAATCGCCGGATGAGGTGTTGCGTGAGGCGCTGGCGATGGCTACCAGGCGGGGGACTATCCTCCATATCGCCATGGATAGAGACGGGGCAACCGAGGATATTTATTTTCTCAATACCAAGGATAACAGGCAGGTTATAGCTAGAATTCAAAGCGGGGAACTGCAACTTCCCGGCTTGCAGGCCGGGGGACGGGATTATACTGAGCTTGAAGAGTTGCCCGACATCTTTACCCTGTATGAACAGAATATCGGTATGTTAACCCCGATGATTGCTGAAGAATTGAGTGAGGCAGAAAAGCTTTACCCTCCAGATTGGATTAGAGACGCCGTTAGAGAAGCGGTATCTCTTAACAAGAGAAACTGGAGATACATTGCTAAAATCCTGGAGAATTGGTCATTGGAAGGCAGGGGTAGTGGAACATATAAGCGAGATTCTACGAAGAAGACAGACCCGGATAAATACATCAAGGGCAAATATGGACACATGGTCAGACGCTGAGGAACCGGAGTCGTCAGTTCCGTCCTGTTCTATCTGCAAAGGGGCAGGGTTTGTCTACGCTGACGTTCCGGTAGGTCATCCTGACTTTGGGAAGGCGTTACCGTGTCGCTGTACCCGGGAAGAATCGAATAAAGAGCAGCAGGAACGCCTACAGCGATACAGTAATCTGGGCTCACTGGCTCGTTTTACCTTTGATGACCTGCTTCCGGAGGGAAGAAGTGGTGCCCCGGCCAGCCAGGAGCAATTCAGGCAGGCTTATGAGGCAGTCCGGGCATTTGCTATGGAACCCAGGGGGTGGTTAATCCTGTTTGGTCCCAGTGGTTGTGGGAAGACTCACCTGGCGGCGGCTATTGCTAGTGAGCGCATTGCTCGTGGCTACCCGGCATTTTATATTACCGTTCCTGACCTCCTGAGCCACTTGCGTGCCGCCTTTAACCCTGATAGCGAGGTGCCTTATGATGAGTTCTTTGAGCGGGTGCGCAATGCCCCCCTGCTGATTCTGGACGATTTGGGCGCTCAGGCTAGCACCGCATGGGCTAAGGAAAAGCTGGACCAGTTGCTGACACATCGCTTTAATGGCGAACTGCCCACCGTGATTGTGACTATAACCCCTGTTGACAAGCTTGAAGACAGGATGCGCACCCGTCTGACCGACCCTGATTTGTGTCGCACCTGTGTGGTAGAGGAGAAACAGGCATCATTGAAATATGACTGGGGTCCGGAATTTGAACTGCAAAAAACGATGACCTTTGATAATTTTGACCGGAAGCGGGTCAACCTGCTGCCGGAGCAGCGTGAGAACCTGGCGGAGGCATTCCGTTTAGCCTTTGACTTTGCCAAGTCGCCCGAGGGCTGGCTGGTATTTATGGGCGAGACGGGCTGTGGCAAGACTCACCTGGCGGCAGCTATCGTGAACTATCGTTATCAAGCTAAAAAGACGGCTCTGTTTGTGGTGGTGCCCGAGTTTCTGGACCATCTGCGCTCCACTTTCAGCCCGGAGAGCAAGGTTTCCTATGACCAGCTTTTTGAGAGTGTCAAGGCAGCCCCTCTGCTGGTACTGGATGACTTTGGCGAGCAGTCGACTACCCCGTGGGCGCGGGAAAAGCTGTACCAGGTGGTTAACTACCGCTATAATGCCCGATTGGCGACAGTGGTTACTACTCGCTACTCGTTACAGGAAATCTTGGATGGGATTGAGAGTTCCATAAGTTCCCGGCTGGTCGACCCCAAAATCAGTATACCGTTTAATGTCACTGCCCCCGACTATCGTGGTAGTTTAAGGCCTAGTCATAGGAGAACCTCTCGCGGCGGCAGAAAATAGTGTTATGGCTGCAAAGTCGGGCAGGAGTAACTGATACCTGACTTTAGTTTGCATATTTAGTTGCCATCTAGTAAAATCTAGGCAGTCTGTGTGTAGAGAGAAGCCTCAGAGATGGTAAATCTGCCTGTCCTGGTGCTAAACCAGAACTATGAGCCGCTTAATGTATGCCGCGTTCGCCGAGCCGTAGTATTAGTTTATCTGGGTAGAGCGGAGATGCTGGAAGATGGCACGGGCTTTATACAATCATCCAATTACAGTTTCCCGATACCCTCGGTAATCCGCTTGGCCTGTATGATTAAGCGTCCCCGGCTCCGCAGAAAGCTAACTCGCCTTGAGGTTTTTCATCGTGACAACTATACCTGTCAGTATTGCGGGCGGGAGAGTCGGCCACTTACTATAGACCATATAATCCCGAGATACCGGGGAGGTCAACACACCTGGGAAAATGTGGTCAGCGCCTGTATAGCCTGTAACCGCCGCAAGGCGGGTAGAACTCCCAGCGAGGCTGGAATGGAGTTAACTCATCCCCCCGCTCCCCCGCGCGACAACCTGCCGTTTCAAATCCCTTATCAGTACCTGAAAACCAATAACGGCTGGCAGAAATATCTGCCTCAGTTGAAACTGTCTTAATCCGTTTTCTTTGGCTTTGGTGAAGCTCTTCCCTCAGTAAGGTTAATCTCGTTAAGAGGTAATTCCACTATTGCTTCACTCTCCAGTTCCACCGATATCTTTTCCTTTAGCGTATTGATGCCGACTACTTTAGCTGTTCCCATGGGTGTGGATACCTGCTGTCCAACCTTGGGCATTTTTGCTTTTATATCGCGGTATAACTCATCCTCGTAGACAAGGCAGCACAACAAACGACCGCAAATGCCGGAAATCTTCATCGGGTTAAGAGGTAAATCCTGGTCCTTGGCCATCTTAATAGCCACCGGCGCAAACTCACTCAGGAAGTTCATGCAGCATAGCGGGCGCCCGCACCGGCCAAAGCCGCCTATCAGCTTGGCTTCATCTCTTGGCCCTACCTGCCTTAATTCTACCCGTGTTTTAAGTGTGTTGGCTAATTCGCGGACCAACTCGCGGAAATCTACTCTCTCCGCGGCACTAAAGAAAATGGTAAGATGGCTGCCATCAAGATTGTATTCAGATGATATCAACTTCATCGGTAGCCGTAGTTTGGTAATCAACTTGCCGCATTCGGCCATAGCCTCTTGCTCTTTTATATCGAGTTCCCGGGCGCATTCGATATCCTCGGGTTCTGCCTTGCGCACTACCGACTTCAACGGCTTGTTCACCTCACTGGCCAGAACCTGTTTAGGCGAGATAATTACTTGCCCCAACTCTAAACCGCGGCTTGTTTTGACCACGACATAATCGCCTGTATCAAGCTCAATATCCGCCGGGTCAAAGTAGTACACTTTGCCAGCCCTTTTGAAACGTATCCCAACAATATCAGCCATACTTCACCGAAAATTGGGCGGTTGTATTTTGACCACGCCGCCCCTCCTTTCTGGGTATACTCAGCATTAACACCTCCAGTACCAGTTGTGGATTAGCATTCTGCCTGAGCTGTTCCTTAGCCGCCTGAAGGCTGTTAATAAGACTCTTTATTTGAGCTAAACTATAATCTCCAGCCATTTTAACCAGCGTGGCTTCAAAGTCAATGTTAGTAATGCCATCTTTACAGCCTGCTTTAATTAACATAAGGTCGCGCCAGTAATCAAGCCATAAATCCAGTATTTGCTGAACTGTTTCCCGACTCTTACTGAACTGGGTTGCCACCTGGGCGGCATATTGAAAGCGCTCTTCATTGTCGGCATTGATAATGTCCAGTGACCTGTCTATCTGTTCGGAGCGCTGATTAAGCAAGCCATCATCAAAGGCTGCTGAGAACGCCCAACCGGGGCAGCCGTGGGAAAGCCTGGCCAGAAGCGCCTTTTTTTGTGGTTCAATAACCCCGCGACTGTTAAGAGCGGTCTCTATTTCAGTGGTGGTCAGGGGAGGCAGCTCCAATCGTTGGCAACGGGAGATAACAGTAGGGGGTAGCAGCTCCTCATTGGTGGTTAGCAGGACAAATACTACGTTGTCCACCGGTTCTTCCAGCGTCTTCAGCAGGCGGTTGGCGGCTTCATTTGACATAAATTCAGCCCCGTCGATGATAAATACCTTGTACTTACCCTCGAAAGGCGGCAGATTAGCGGCGTGCTGGACGTCTTTAACCTGTTCGGTACTGATTTCCGTCTGGGGTTTGGTCCTTTCTGAGTTCCCGTTCGAGGTTAAGCTCACAATCTGGACATCGGCATGCTTGTTTGAAGCTATTTTCTGGCAAGAGGCACACTCTCCACAGGGTGGCTCATTTGCTTCACAGTTCAGCACTTGAGCCAGATTTAAAGCCAGAGTCATCTTGCCCACATGAGGGGGGCCAACCAGCAGATAGGCATGAGCTAAAGTCCCTTTCTCCAGACTGCGCCGGAGCAGGGACACGATTTTATCCTGTCCGATTACTTGCCACACGCTAAAATTCCCTGTCTTAATACCTAAATTAAATCATACCTGGTCAGGTCGTCAAAGGTTTCCCGTCGGCGAATGAGACGTGCCTTGCCCTCCTTAACCAGAATAATGGCTGGCTTGAGTGAGGCGTTATAGTTGCTGGCCATAGTCAGGCAGTAGGCTCCGCAGTCGGGTATGGCGATGATATCACCGGCTGAAACCGGGGGTAAGTCAATATCCTGAATCAGTATATCACCGGACTCACAGAATCGACCGGCAATGGTCACCTTTTCGGTGTTCTCCTCCTGCATCTTGTTGGCTACTGTTGCCTCATACTTAGCATCATAAAGAGCGGGGCGGATATTGTCTGCCATTCCGCCGTCTACTGAAACATAGCGCCTGACACTGGGAATATCCTTACTTACCCCCACCTTGTACAGGGCTACTCCCGCCTGTCCCACTATCGCCCTTCCCGGCTCAATGACAAGTCGGGGCGGTTCCAGTTTTTGCTCCCGGCATCTGCTGGTCAGCTGGGATGTTATCGCCTCGGCATAGGCGGCAACAGGTGGTACCGGAGAATCTACGGTATACCGGATGGCAAAACCACCGCCGATATTCAGTTCCTGGAGTTTAAAATTATGCTGCTGCTTCATTTCGGCGGCGAAGTTGAGCATGACCTCGATAGCCTGCTCGTATGGCTTAGTCTCAGGGATTAGGGAACCAATATGACAGTGCAGTCCGATGAGGTTCAGTTCAGGTGCCGCCATAGCGGTAGCTACGGCTTCTTCGCTGCTGGATAAAGAGAACCCGAACTTGCTGTCAATGATGCCGGTAGCAATATACTTG
The DNA here is from genome assembly GCA_964558705.1 of uncultured Dehalococcoidales bacterium. GTDB lineage: Bacteria > Chloroflexota > Dehalococcoidia > Dehalococcoidales. The sequence goes on along the minus strand of CAZLFC010000002.1, from coordinate 1,547 downwards.
TGAGTGTGGGGGTCTATCCCGGGATTAAGTCGCAGCAATATATTGGGTGTACAGCCGCGCTCTTTGGCTATTTCACCCAGCATTTTAAGCTCGTGGAAATTGTCTACCACTATGTGACCGATATTCCACTGCAGAGCCAGCTCAATTTCCCCGGCTGATTTGTTATTGCCGTGGAAATAGACTCCGTCCGGAGGAAAGCCGACTGATTGAGCGATGCTGAGTTCACCGGCAGAGACTGCATCCAGCCCCAGCCCCTCCTCCATTAGAATAAGCGCCAGAGCCCGATTGAGAAAAGCCTTGCCGGCATAGATAACGGTAGTATCGGCGTAGCGCTGGCTGAATTCGGTTTTGAACTCGGTGCACTTGCGGCGCAGACTTAGTTCGTCAAAGAGATACAGGGGTGTGCCGAACTCGTCGGCTAACTCTACGGTGTCACAGCCGCCAATGATGAGGTGTCCCTGCTTGCTTACGTTGGTATCTAAAGGAAATAGAGAAAGTCTGTTTGTCATCCCCTCAATGTTATCAGTGTCTCCTTGTGAAGTCAACGGAATTATGTAATTCACTGTGATGTATCGTTGGTCTATTGACAGCTTGTTTTTATAGAGTATTATTATGGAAAGGAGCAGCCAACCCTATGAAACAACCGGGTAGTCAATTTTCTATTATGGTCACTAGCGTTCTGGATAGAAGACCACTCCTGTTCTTCGGGATTTGCGGAATCGTGGCGATAGTGCTTGGTATTATTTTCGGTGTCAGGGTGATTAACTATCTGGCGGCGAAAGAGATACTGCTGGTCGGTACCGCCCTGATATCAGCCCTGCTGCTCGGCTCCGGTATTTTCAGCATATTCACCGGGGTGATACTGAGGACTTTGTCAAAGCGGAACGGCGACCATTGATTGAATGAGCCGGGGGAAGCGCTGAGCGATGACGTAGCCATACGCTTCCCCCGTCATTTTTAATGACAGCTTGAGGTGCTATCAGGCTTCCCGCAGGCCTTATGCCAGGGCGGATATGGCCTGGCTTATCGACGTGAAGATTAGTATTAATATGGCTATTATTGACGCCGCTATCGCCATGCCGATTTGACGCTTCTGCAGTTGGCCCGCTTCCGGAGAAGGTCCCTTGGCCATTAGACGGCCCATTTTAGGCAGTATGACCTCCATCATGTAGACGCCTATCACGATGAGAATTATGGTAAGGATATGCTTCACCAGCACAATTTGTGTCCAGGCCGTATTGAAGTTCAGTGCCCCGGTGAACTGGGGGCTAAAGACGGTCATAATGGCGCCGGTTACGATAAGCACACCCACGCAGAAGTAAACTAGGATGCGGAACCTTTTCATATATGAGCCTATAAACCGCCCCACCATCGGCGGTTCCAGGCTGTCTCTCGCCGCCGGCGAGATGACAAAGATGTTCAACAGCACACCGCCAATCCACAACACTGTAGCCGTCAAGTGAAACCAGTTGAGTACCGATAAAGTTGCTATTGCACCAGCCATTTTGACGCCCTCCCTCTTTTATTAGTCCCTTACCACGGGCCGG
>CAZLFC010000001.1:49523-63469 GCA_964558705.1 uncultured Dehalococcoidales bacterium | reverse complement strand
CCTTCCGCAACGAGATTACCACCGGCAACTTCATCTTCCGCAGTCGGGAATTCGAGCAGATGGAGATTGAATTCTTCGTCAAACCGGGCACCGACAAAGAATGGTTTAACTACTGGCTCAAGGCACGCTTCAACTGGTATGTAAACCTGGGCATCAGGCAAGAAAGCCTCCGACTCCGCCAGCATATGAAACACGAACTGGCTCACTATGCCCTGGACTGCTATGACATCGACTATCTTTTCCCCATGGGATGGTCCGAGCTGGAAGGAATTGCCAACCGCGGCGACTACGACCTCACCCAGCATGCCAAATACAGCGGTAAAAGACTGGACTATTTTGACGAAGAGACCAAAGAGCGCTTCGTCCCCTATATCATCGAGCCGTCGGCAGGTGTAGACCGTTCCACGCTGGCTTTCCTGTGCGATGCCTACGATGAAGAGCTGGACAAAGACGAGCTAAGGGTAGTCCTCCGCTTCCACCCCACCATCGCCCCGTTCAAGGCAGCGGTATTACCTTTAAGCCGAAAGGAGAACCTGGTGGCAGCCGCCCGCAAGATATATGATAACCTGCGCCAGTGCTGGATGGTAACCTATGACGATACCCAGAGTATCGGGCGCCGTTACCGCCGCCAGGATGAAATCGGTACGCCCTTCGGCATCACCGTCGACTTTCAGTCGCTGGAAGATGAGCAGGTTACCATCCGCGAGCGCGACTCAATGAACCAGATACGCATCCCCATCAGCACGCTTAAAACAACGCTGGCTGCCAAGCTGGCCGGCGAAGACCTGTTTGTGCTGCCCGACGGCGGGCAGATATGGCTGGAAGAGAAAAAAGCCTAAAGGCAAAAAGCGATAAAAATCTGGGGAAACAATTCAGGCCTGACCACGCCTGAATTGTTTCTAGTGTTATGTCAACCTAAGGGAGGAAGAGCAGGGAGTTAAGGGGGACAAAGTTCCCCTTAACATGACGGGGAGTAAACATTGAAGAAGAAGCCCACACTGGAAACTATCGCTAAGCAACTGTTTCAACTGTATGAAGACTATTATCAACATGAAATCTTTAACATTAACTCGGAATTAGAACTCACGGTTTATTCCGAAATCCTGAAAATCAACCCCTCTGCGATAACGCTAGACATGGACATTCTTGACCGGGAGTTAACGGCGCTCAACATCGAGCTTTTCGGATTGGCATGGCTCGACTATAATTACAAACTTTTTGAGGAAGGAAAACAAGATTCAAACAGGTGTGATGCTGCATTGTGCACCGAGATAATGTTCGAGAAATCTTACCTAGAGAAGACTAAGAGAAGTGACACCTGGAGTGCAGCGGGGTCTCATAACCGTACTATATTGGAGGCAGCTATTGCTCAAAGTAATTCAGTAAACTGGTCAACATTTCGAGACATGCCAGCATATTATGAGAGAGCCGTCCGCTCATCAACCCCTGAGAAGTTTATTAAGCTCAGCGCTCAGACCTATCTTGAGCATTTTGACAAATTCCTTAAAGACAAGGTTAATGACAAGGAATGCGCCCTACGCCTCTCAAATAGGCTTGCAAGCGTCCAGTCCTGGCGAGATGGAATTATGATACCTCAGAAATTGTCTTCTGCATTCGCAGAACGACTTAGCTTTATCCCCAACTCTGAAGTCACATTACTATTCCAAAGACTTGTGGTGGGGCTATACAACAATGCTAGGAATTACATTAAAGCTGTAATCGACTATGGATCATGGGAGTTGGCACGGAAAGCAACAATCGACCTTAGGCAATCGCTCTTAGAAGCAGGGCGTGAGCTGTTGGAAGAGCAGAACGGAAGCGATAAGCCAGAACCGCAATAGACAGACGTATGTGTGAAGGGCAAGCAGTCCTTAGCTAGTAAGAAGCGTTTAAGAGGGGCTTCGCCCCTTTTCTTAATATCATCTCCCCTTCCCCAGGGGAAGGGGGACGCAGGGGAAGAGGTAATAGATTGAAAATCCTTCACTTTGCTGACCTGCACCTGGGGGTGGAAAACTACGGGCATATCGACCCGGCCACCGGGTTATCCACACGCCTGCTCGATTTCTTAGCCGCGCTCGACCGGCTGGTAGACTATGCCCTGGAAAATAAGGTTGACCTCGTCCTGTTCTGCGGCGACGCCTACAAGAGCCGCGAGCCCAGCCAGACCCAGCAGCGCGAGTTTGCCCGGCGCATCAACCGCCTGGCCACCAACGGCATTCCCATCTTCCTCCTCGTCGGCAACCACGACCTGCCCAACGCGATAGGACGGGCGACCTCCGTTGAAATCTTCGATACCCTGGCCGTGGAGAATGTCTACATATCAAATAAGCCCGATATCTACCGCATCCCGACCAACAACGGCACCGTGCAGGTAGTCTCCCTGCCCTGGCTGAGGCGCAGTGCCGTTCTCAGCCAGCTAAGCAAAGAAGACACCAAGAACCTGAGCTTCGACCAGATTAACCAGAGGGCACAGCAGATACTGACCGATATCATCGCCACCCATACCGCCAACCTCGACCCGACGCTGCCGTCGATACTGGCGGCTCATGTCTGGGTCTCCGGAGCAACGATCGGCTCAGAGAAGTCGATGACCATCGGACAGGAACACGCCCTGCTGCTAAGCAATGTTGCCAATCCCGCCTTTGACTACATCGCTCTGGGGCATATTCACCGGCATCAAGTGCTGAACACCGAGCCACCGGTAGTCTACGCCGGCAGCCTGGAGCGAGTAGATTTTGGCGAGGAGGATGACGACAAAGGCTTCTACCTAGTGGAAATCGAATCTGACGGAGATACCGGCCGGAGAAAAGCCTCTTTCGACTTTCATAAAGTAGAAGGACGCCGCTTTCTCACCATTAACGTCGATATCGAGTCGCAGGACACCGACCCCACCTCCACCGTACTCAAGGCTATTGCCGAGCAAGAGGCAAGGGTAAAAGACGGCATAGTCCGACTCCAGATTAGCCTGCCCGCCGAGCTGGAAGGCCAGATCAGGGACAACGACCTCAGGAGCGCCCTGACAGAAGCCCACTACTTTAACATCGCCCGCGATATTAAACGAGAGAGTCGCCTCAGACTGGGCAAGTGGTCTGCCGAAGAGATAACTCCCATTGACGCCCTGAAAGCCTACCTGGAAGCGAAGAAGACACCCCCGGAACGTGCCAGAGTCCTGCTGGAATACGGTGCCAAGCTTATCCAGGAAAGAGGGACCGGACAGAAATAAGGGGCTTGACAGAGTAACCAGTTAGGACTATAAAGGAAGTAAGGGGGTAAAGCAACGGGGGTAAAAGGAGGCGGCAATGATAAGAGCAATGATAGAGCGGCACCTGAAGGAAGGCAAGACGGGCGAACTTATTGCACTGCTCAAGGAAATCAGATGCCTGGCTTTGCACCAGCCCGGCTTCGTAACTGGCGAGACCCTGAAGAGCACCAACGACCCCTTTATTGTCACGGTGGTATGCACGTGGCGAAGCGTGGAGGACTGGCAGGCATGGGAGAAATCCGAGCAGCGGATGAAGGTGGAAAAACGGATTGAGTCGCTTCTGCGCGAAGAACCCAAGGTCAGTACCCACCAGATATTAGCTTCGGAGTAGACAGCCGTTTAAAGCAAAGACAGCGACCCTGCCAAAGCCCTTCGGGAGTCAGTACAGCAGTATTATGACACCAAGAAAATCGACCAGGCTGGAGCCACAAATACTGGAGATGCCGCCGCAAAAGATGGCGGTAGTCCAGGGCAAAGGAACCCCCGCTAAGGTCTTCATGGAGCTTATGCCTGCCCTCTACGGTTCGGCTTACACCCTGAAGTTCGACCGCAAGAAGAAGGGGCTAAGCGATTTTAAAGTAAGCGGACTCCGTGCCCGCTATCCCGATGCCCACCTCGTCCCCAAAGAGGAATGGACTCATATCGTCGCCCTGCCTGTCCCGGAAGACACTGCTTCTCTACCCCAGAAAGTACCCAACATTGAAGTCAAGATGGAGACCTGGGAATACGGCACCGTCGCCCAGATACTGCACCTGGGACCCTACGACCAGGAAGGGCCCACCATTGAGCGCCTGTACCAGTTCATTGAAGCTAACGGCTACGAGATAGCCGGCGCCCACGAAGAAGAATACCTGACCACGCCCGACGCCAAAGTCCCCAAGACCATTATCCGGTATGTAGTGGGGAAGAAATAGTGCCCTGATTACAACCTGAGTTGGTTTTGCAGCAGCCGATTTAGCTTACATGTACGTGGCAACTATAAAAAGCCAGAGCCATGCCACCACCACACCCAGGGCAATACCGATAACGACCTGAAACGGGGTATGTCCGATGAACTCCCGCAGGTCACGCTCCAGTTCGGCTACGGGACGCCTGAACCTGAGCTCCCTGACAATCCGATTTAACACCACCGATTGCTGACCTACTGACTGCCGCACATCCGCCGCATCATAAGTAACCACCAGAGCCAGGACCACCGCGATACCGAAAGCTACCGACTCTACCCCCTCAGTAAAGGCAATGGATGTGGCCAGCGCCGCCACCAACGCCGAATGGGCGCTGGGCATACCGCCACTGCTGACAAAAAAACGTAAGTCCAGCCTTTTTTCCCGCACCAGCACAATTAAAACTTTCAATAACTGGGCTATTGCCCAGGAACAGATAGATATTGCCAGAACATTAGTCATAATTCTTTCTTGTAACCCCCGTATTCTAAAACAGCTCAGCTCGGGCGGATATGTCTAGTATACCACTCGTTAAGAATCCGAACTACATCGTCGTCACTCAGGTCATACCAGCTGCGGTAAAAATCGGACACATAGAATTTAGGCATAAACCCCGTCACGCAGGTTACCACTTTATCGGCAACTTTCTCCAGCTGCTTCACCGCCATCGCCGAGGCACAGGGCGCCGCCACTACTATTTCGCGCGGACGACGATGACGCACCGACTCCACCGCCGCCATCATGGTAATACCTGAAGCCAACCCGTCATCTATAACTATCGTTGTCTTACCGCCGACGCTAACCAGCAGTCGTTCCCCCCGGTAAAGCATACTCCGTTTTTTAATCTCAGCCCTTACCTTGTTAGCCTCATACTCTATCTGCGGTCGGAGTAAGCCCATTTTCTTGGTGGTTTCCTCATTAAGAATAACCATTCCATCATCGGTAATAGCACCGAAGCCCGACTCCGGGTTAAGCGGCGAGGGAATCTTACGGGAAATAACCAGACCAAATTTAATCTTGAGCGCATCGGCTACCTCCAGCGCCACCGGCACACCGCCGTTGGGGATAGCCAGCACTACAGTCGACCGGTCACTATACTTACTCAGCTTCTCGGCTAACTGCCGGCCGGCATCATACCGGTTTTCAAAGATAACCTGCGGCGAACGGTAAGTAATGCTACCCCCTAACTTATCAACTCAAATTTGTTTACATCCACCAGCCCCAGGTCGGTCAGCCTGAGTTCGGGGATTACAGGCAGTGCCAGAAAGGCGAGGGGGGCAAAGGGTGAAACTAAATTTGTGCCCAAATTCCTGGCTGCCTGTTCCGCCTCCCTTAATTTATCAACCACTACCTCCAGAGGCTCATCCGACAGCAGACCAGCCACGGGTAAAGCTAAACTAGCCAGAACTCTGCCATCGGCGACCACCACCAAGCCACCGTGCTGCTTCTCAACCTCTTTAACTGCCGTAAAAATGTCCTCATCACTGGTGCCGACCACCACGATATTATGGGAATCGTGGGCAATAGACGAAGCCAGCGCCCCGCGTTTCAAGCCGAAGCCACTGACCAGCCCCAGACCGATATTGCCGCTAGCTTTGTGCCTTTCCACGACCACCAGCTTCAGAATATCTCTATCGGTATCAGGCACGACTAAACCGTCAACGACCCTGACCTTCTCCAATCTTTTCCGGGTAATTATCTGCCCGGGCACAAGCTCAATAACCGGCCGGGTTTCCCCTGAAGCCTTCAACTTCAATGCCTCTATCCCGAAAGGCTTAACCTTTACCGTGTCGGTAAGTGCTTTGCTTTCGGACTGAGCGATAGAAAACAACGGTTCCCCGTCTTTAGCAACCAGCCTCCCACGATAAAAGACCATATCTATCTTGAGGCGGGACAGGTCACTGACCACCAGCAGATTAGCCATATACCCGGGGGCTATTGCCCCTAACCTCTCCAGCTTAAAATACTCCGCCGGGTTAATCGTCGCCAACTGAATCGCCCGCACCGGGTCGAGACCCCTGCTTATCGCCTTCCGCACCACGGCATCAATATCACCATCCGCCAGCAGGTCGACACAGCTGCGGTCGTCAACCACAAACATACACCTCTTATAGGTTTTATCCGTGACCAAAGGCAGCAGGGCATCCAGGTTCTTCTCCGAGGAACCCTCCCTAATCATGACATACATACCCTTACTTAATTTCTCCCCAGCCTCCGCCAGAGAAACCGACTCGTGGTCGGAATAGATGCCCGCCGCAATATAGGCGCTGAGATTATCCCCGCTGACACCGGGGGCATGACCATCAATAACCTTGCCCCGGGCAAGACCGATTTTACTCAGCACACCTGCGTCGCCGCCGAGCACACCGGGGAAATTCATTACCTCTCCCAGCCCGATACACTCTTTCAATCTCAAAACCTGCCTGATAGCCTCCGGCCCCAGAGTGGCTCCGGAAGTTTCCAAGTGAGTGGCGGGCACGCAGGAAGGCGCCATCAGCAAAAGCTCAAGAGGCAAACGGCGGGCACAGTGTAATACATACCTTATGCCCTCCAGTCCGCAGACATTGGCTATTTCATGGAGGTCGGTCACTATGGCCGAGGTGCCATGCGGTACCACCGCCTGGGCATACTGACCGGTATCAAGCATGGAGCTTTCAATATGAGTGTGACCGTTAATAAAACCGGGAGCCAGGTATCTGCCTCCCATATCCAGCACCTGCCGGGCTTGCCGGTAATTGCCGACCCCGGCAACACTGCCCTGGCAGACAGCCACATTACCCGACTCAACCTCGCCGGTGAAGACATTCACCACCCTAGCATTGGCTAAAACAAGGTCGGCGGGTGCCTCACCCTTAGCCACCGCAATCAAACGAGACAGTTCAGACAAAGCAAAACCTCCCTTTCATTATCGTCGGTTTCGGTTAATCATATCACGACTCGAAGGGAACAAGGTATACCTTATCCCCTTCCTTACGACCTTTAAGCAGCTCACAATGTCTAAGTATAGCAAATTGCGTTGCCAAGTCACGCTCGGATATATTTAAATTTGCTGAAATTTCTTCCCCGGTGGCCTTACCCCGCTCCCGGACAAAGTCATAGATAGACTTTTGCAGGGCGGTCAAGCCTTCCGCTCCCTTGAGCCCCGACAGCTCCCGGGAGCCGGTAGCCGTATACACCGCCCAGGGGTCACACGCCTTGACGGTAGTGGTAGCATCCAGATAACAATCGTCGCAGAGGGTCTGACCCTGATGGGTGCGCCCTTCGCCTTCGCGGATGTCAGAACCGCACCGGCTGCACTTCATTTCTGCTCACAAATCTTCCGGGCCTCTTCGGTATCCTTGAAATAGAAAGCGCCGACCGGACAGACGGTAACACACTCGCAGCACACGGCGCACCTCGCCTGAACCATCGGTTCATCGTTAAAGGTGCTGACTACCCGCTGAAAGCCACGGTGAGCAAAGCTGATATCGCCGATACCGAAGCGCTCCCGGCATACCCAGACGCACCGTCCGCACAGCACGCACTTGTTGGGGTCATAGTTGAACACCGGGCTGCTGGAATCTACCGGCAAATCCCGTACCAGCTTGCGCAGGCGCTTTGTTTTTAATTTAACCTTCAGGTGAGAAGCAATCTTCACCAGTTCACAAGAGCCCCTGGTCGGACAGTTGGCGCAGTCTACCGGATGGCTGGCTATAATCAATTCGGCAGCAGTGCGCGCCAACCTCAGGGCTTTGGGACCCTGTGTATTTACCACCATACCTGCTTTTACCGGCTCGGTGCAGGCGGTAACCGGATTATCCTTCCCCTCCACCTCAACAAAGCAGAGTCGGCAGGCAGCAGCGGGGTGTGAAGCCTCCCGAATGGCGCACAGGTTAGGAATATAAATACCATTGTCCAGTGCCACCCACAGGAGCTTTTCTCCCTCTGGGGCTTCTATTTTCTGGCCATCAATAGTCAATACAACCGTCTTCAATTCTCTACTCCTAATCTCTACTCCTAAGAAGGCACTTCGCTGGGAGGCGATAGTTTCACCACCGCATCATACTGCGGAGGACAGGCATCAAGACAGGTACCACAATTAACGCACTTTTCCTGGTCGATAACCTTGATTCGTTTCTTATTGGGGCTGATGGCTTCCACCGTGCATGTGCCCACACAGGCATCACAGGAACGTTCGCACTGGTCGGGAAGAATGTAGAAAGTAATCAGCTCCGTACACATCAGCGCCGGGCACCGCCCTTCCTTAATGTGCGCTTCATACTCATCCTTGAAGTAGCGCAGGGTGCTCAGCACCGGGTTGGGAGATGTCTTACCCAATCCACAGAGAGAGCCAGCCTTAATATCTTCTGCCAGCTCGATAAGCATATCAATATCTTCAATTTTCCCTTTGCCCCTGGTAATGTCATTCAGGGCTTCCAGCATTTGTTTCGTCCCCAGACGGCAGAAGGTACACAGGCCGCAGGATTCCCGCTGGGTGAATTCCAGAAAGTAGCGCGCTATCTCCACCATACAATCGTCCTCGTCAAGCACTACCATCCCCCCCGACCCCATCATCGCCCCGGCATCCCTGAGGGAATCAAAGTCAATAGGTATGTCCAGAGCCGACTCCGGCAGACAGCCACCGGAGGGCCCGCCAATCTGTACCGCCTTGAAACGCTTCGGCTTACCCAGTCGCTTATCGCCAGGGACACCGCTACCGACATCGAAGATGAGCTGGCGCAGGGTGGTACCCATCGGCACCTCAGCCAGTCCGGTATTGACTATTTTACCTGCCAGAGCAAAAACGGCCGTCCCCTTGCTGCCTTTAGTGCCGATGCTGGAAAACCACTTAGCCCCGTTCTCAATAATGTGGCGTATAGATGCCAGTGTCTTGACATTATTGATAAGGGTAGGCTTTCCATACAGGCCACTGACCGCGGGGTAAGGCGGGCGGTGATGTGGAATTCCGGGATTACCTTCCAGTGAAGTGATAAGTGCCGTTTCTTCACCACAGACAAAGGCACCCGAACCCTGAAACAACTCGATATCAAAACTGAAATCGCTGCCCAGTATATTCTTACCCAGGAGATTCAATTCACGAGCCTGGCGCAGCGCGACTTTAACCCGTTCCACCGCCAGGGGATATTCGGCACGAACATATATATAGCCGTGATGGGCGCCAACCGCATAGGCGGCAATAATCATTCCCTCCAGCACCGAGTGGGGGTCGCTCTCCAGAATGGTGCGGTCCATAAAGGCACCCGGGTCGCCCTCGTCACCGTTACAGATCACGTATTTGGACCGCCCGTGAGTACGACGGCAGATTTCCCACTTTTTGCCGGTGGGAAAGCCAGCGCCACCCATACCCCTCAGCCCCGACTTCTTAATCTCGGTTACTATGTCCGCCGGCGGCGTCTCAAACACCCTGGTCAGGGACCGATAGCCGCCGTTGGCAATGTAGTGGTCTATCTTCTCCGGGTTAATATAACCGCAGTTCTTAAGTATAACCTTCTGCTCATATTTAGCCCGGGGAAAATCAGCAAAGCTGGGAACGAGGTCGTTTTCTTCCAGAGCCGCAATAACAAATTCAAGACAGGGATTATCACCCAGGATAAATTCCCTGATTAGCATCTCCGCTATCACCGGATTGACATGTCCGTAGGCGATAGGCGAATACCCCGGCTTAGCTACAATAACTATCGGTTCGGCATAACAGTGCCCCATACAGCCAACCTCAACCACATGGCAGTCAAGTTTATGCCGGTCAAGCTCATCTTTTATCGTCCGCAGCACATCCAGAGCGCCAGCTGCCCGCCCACAGGTGGCAGCACCTACCATAATGACCGGCTTGCCACTACTCATAAGCTCCCGCCAGCGGGACTCAGCCCGGTCTTTTATCTCCTGGAAATTCAAGTCTACAGTTGACAGCTCATTCACTTTCACTGGCTTTCCTTTTCTCTTCTCTCTCTCTTTCCAGTTTAAACGAAAGCAGGATTCCATCTACCTTGGTGGGTTCAACCTGAGCATGCGGCTCATCATCAACAACTGTCACCGGTGCCATAGTACAGCAACCCACACAGGCAACGGTGTCCAGGTCGAACTCACGGTCAGGCGTGGTTTCCCCCGAGTCAATACATAGCCTTCTTTTCCAGGCATCCAGCGTAATGTAACCACCCTTCATATGACAGGCGGTACCCAGACACACCCTTACCGAGTGCTTGCCCGGAGGATTAAGTCGAAACTGATTGTAAAAGGTAACCACACCGTAAACATCTATCGCCGGTATTTTAAGAAATTCGGCAATCTCCAGCATAGCTTCCCGGGGCAAATAGCCAACCTTACCCTGAACCTTCTGCAGAATGGGGATAAGGTTCCCCCTCTTTCTGCCGAACTTCTTGAGGATTCCCCCGGTCTCCCTTATATTGTTAGCCTGCTCCTCGGTCATATTAACCCTTCCCGGCCATGATTACGGTGAAGCCGGCATCGGGAGAAAAACCCTCCCGTGGTAATTCCATCTGCGCCACTTTGTCTGGCTTCTGAAAGAGCGTGGCGACAACCCTTTCGACGCTGAAACCTGCCTGTTCCAGCAGTTCCACCACCTCATTATAATGGTAAAAGGTAGCATTTTTATAAAAACGATGCCCTTTTTTCTTTTTGCTGGCAAACAGTTTACCCCAGGGGCTCTCCCTTAACACCAGACCCAACACTATCTTACCCTCGGGTCGCAAAATACGGTAAGCCTCCCGCAAAACATCCAGAGGCGAATCAACAAAGCAAAGTGTCACTATAATGAATACGGCACCAAAAGACCCCGCCGCAAAAGGTTCCCGCTCCCCCCTACCCAAAAATCCTTTTACTCCCCTCTCCCGGGCTATATTTAATAGTTTGACGGAGGGGTCAATGCCGACTTCTATCTCCAGGGCGCGGGCAAAACGACCGCTCCCCACCCCTACCTCAAGCCAGGGTTTGGGCAGAGAAGGCAATATCTTCTGAAAGGCCTGCGTCTCAATAGCAAAGATAAGTTTTCCTTCACCGTCGAACCAGGCATCGTAGTCCGCAGCCAATCCATCAAAGGGAGACGCTTCTGGATTAACTGCCGATTTTGAAACTATATATTCCTGACTAAGCATATGGTCTGCTACACTCTCCATATCTGGATTGCCTTCAGGGGACAGGCCCGAGCACAATCTCCGCAACCCTGACAAATAGCCGGGTCGGTCATAGGGCTCTCATAAGGAGCCTCCTGTTTAAGCAGCTTATGAGGGCATGCCAGCACCGCGACACAGCGCCCGCTGTCACATTTTTCCGGGTGGCACTTATCAAAATTAACCAAAGCCATCTTACCCGACATCAGACTCTCCCCTTGCCTGCCTGGCTGCCTCTAATTTCTCCTCAAGCTCTTCCAGCTCCCGCTCCATAGTTGCCGGCACGGTATGAGCCGGCCAGCGAGCTTTTAGTTCCGCTATCCTCGCCTCTATCTCTTTGATATCGGTATCCATCTCACACCCGGTTTTCCTTCCTTTCACAATCCCGACAATACCCCTCCAGATATAATTCAGCCTTGGTTACATTAAAACAATAACTCTGCTGAACCTCACCCAACAGCTTATCCGTTATCGGACTCTTAAACTCCACTACCTTCCCACAACACTTGCATACCAGATGCTGATGCGCTACGGATTTCTTTATCTCATAGTAGCAACCCGACTCCCCCAGTCGTATCTCATCAACCAGGCCCAACTCCTTAAACAATCTCAAATTACGGTAAACCGTCGCCAGGCTAATAGACTCGTCCCGGCGGCTGGCACGATGGTATATTTCCTTGGCATCTATATACCTGCCAGCTTTACGAATAATATCAAGCAGCAACTTTCGCTGAGTAGTTACCGCATGACCGACTATCTGGTTGTCATTATTAATGCGAATGCTTCTCATTCTCACAATTTAATTCTAGCTGTTATTGCTAAAACTGTCAAGAAGGGACTTCTCAATAGCCCGCCCCGAGGACTCCCATTTTAACACGCCATTATTTCCCCCCACAATAACCGGCAATAGACAACCAAAACTTGACAACTTTCCGTGCCTGATATATAATGAACATATGGGCATAATCCACTATTTACGGACATAAGTCCATAACAAACCGGGAGACTAAAACATTATGGGCAGACAACCGCTATGGCGACGGGTGAACTTTATACCCAAGATAACCTATTTCAAGCCCGCGGGGCTACCTCTGGCCGGTTTGCAGGAAGTATGCCTTTCTATCGAGGAGGCGGAGGCGATTCGCCTTAAGGACATAGAAACACTGGAGCAGGAGGAATGCGCCCAGAAAATGAAAATCTCCCGGACTACCTTTGCTCGCGTGCTGGGCTCGGCTCGACAGAAGATTGCCGATGCCCTGCTTAACGACAAGGCGATAAGGATAGATGGAGGCAACTTTGAGATGGCGAAACGCCGCTTCAGGTGCCTTAACGGTCACGAATGGGATGTACCCTTCGAGACTATGATAAACGAGCCCCCCCAGTCCTGCCCTACCTGTAAAACACCAAACATTATGCCCCTGCAACCTTTCGGTTTGGGTTTCGGCATAGGCAGACGGGGTGGCCATCGCGGAAGAGAACAGAACTGGTAAAAAAACTGAAAACAGGAGGTAAATAGTATGCCATTCGGAGACGGAACTGGACCCAGAGGACTGGGGCCAATGACAGGGAGAAGAGCTGGTTATTGTACCGGTTTTAGTCAGCCCGGTTTCGCTAACCCCATAACCAGAAGGGGATGGTTTGGCTTAAATTTGGGAAGGCAACAAGGTTATCCATACCCCGGCTATTATGGAGCCAGCACCCCTTACTTTGGTTTGGGACGTGGTTTCGGCTGGCGTCGGTTTAACCGCTATCCACATCCCTAGTAATAGGATAATAAGCCAGAATCATTTAAGGAGGTGAATAACATGTCTTACGGATACGGTAGAGGTCTCGCCAGAGGATTCGGTAGTGGTGGAGGAATGGGATTTGGATTTCGGGGAAGCTCACCCCCCTGGCCTTATGTCGGCCGAGGGAGGGGAGGACTGCCCAGATGCGCTTACTTTCTCAGTGGAGCCGCCGGTACACCCGCGACAGGGACATATCAGTGGTCTCCCTATACCGCAGGCCCGGGTTTTGGTGCCGGGCAGAACCCATACCCCTTTTATACCGGAGCCCCGCAAACAACCAGGGAGCAGGAGATTGGTTTCTTGAGCGGTCAGGCAGAAACGATAAAGGAACAGCTTAAGCAGATGGAAGCCAGAATCCAAGAGCTAGAAGGAGAGAGCAAATGAAGATAGCTATTTCAGCTACCGGCCCAACTCTGGATGCTGAGGTCGACCCCCGCTTCGGACGATGCCAGTATTTCATCATTGCCGACCCGGACACGATGGAGTTTGAGTCGCTGGAGAACACTAGTGCCATGGCAGGCGGCGGTGCCGGCATTTCCACCGCCCAGACGATTGCCGGCAAGGGAGCCCAGACAGTGCTGACCGGCAACTGCGGACCCAATGCCTTCCAGGTCCTATCTGCAGCCGGAATTCAGGTAATTACCGGAGTTTCCGGCAAGGTAAAAGACGCCATCCAAGCCTATAAATCGGGAGGATTTCAGTCCAGTTCGCAGCCTAATGTAGGCGACCACTTTGGCATGGGAGCCGGTGGCGGCGCAGACACGGGAACCGGCACCGGCTTTGGCATAGGCGGAGGTATGGGTGGAGGTATGGGCCGAGGTATGGGTGG
>CAZLFC010000001.1:33013-49423 GCA_964558705.1 uncultured Dehalococcoidales bacterium | reverse complement strand
CGAGGTATGGGTGGAGGCATGGGCCGAGGCGGAGGACGAGGCATGGGTATTGGAATGGGCATGGGTATGGGAGCCGGGATGACACCCCCAGCCAATCTGGAACAGGAGCTACAAGCGCTCAGCGCCCAGTCACAGACACTGACCAGGCAGCTCGCTGAAATTGAACGCCGCATTGAAGAGCTGGAAGAGAAAACGAAATAAATTTACTAATCATCAACAGGAGGTGCAACTATGCCTAGAGGAGATGGAACCGGACCTCCGGGAGGCAGTGGGCGAGGTACCGGCAGAGGTATTGGCAGAGGCGGAGGTGGCCAAGGTAGAATGGGAGGTTCCCGCCCCGGCGCCGGTCCGGGTGGGGAATGTGTCTGCCCCAATTGTGGTGCCAAAGCACCTCATCAGGTCAGTACCCCTTGCTACAATATAAGTTGTCCCAAATGCGGGGCAAAGATGGCAAGAGTCTAAAATGATTATATCCGTGGCCAGTGGTAAAGGAGGCACGGGCAAGACCCTGGTCGCTACCAGTCTTGCCCTTACCCTGAAAGACACCGGCAAGGTGCAACTTCTTGATTGCGACGTGGAAGAACCGAACGACCATGTCTTCTTACAGCCGACTTTTACTCATAGCGAAGCAGTGGCCATACCGGTGCCTGAAGTAGATAAGGACAGGTGCACATATTGCGGCAAGTGTGCTGATATCTGCGCCTATAATGCTATTGCGGTAATTAAGGACAATGTGCTCACCTTTCCCGAGCTCTGTCATGGCTGCGGCGCCTGCAGCTATCTCTGCCCCGAACAGGCAATCTCCGAGGAAGGCAGAGAAATCGGCGTCGTGGAGATGGGTACCTCGGATGGACTGGGATTTGTTCACGGCAAGCTGAATGTAGGCGAAGCCATGGCACCACCCATTATCAGAAAGGTAAAAGAACATGCCAACAATGAGGGAACCGTTATCATTGACGTGCCGCCGGGAACATCCTGTCCGGTAGTAGAAGCCGTCAAGGATAGTGATTTCTGTATTCTGGTAACCGAGCCGACTCCCTTTGGGCTTAATGACCTTATTCTGGCGGTGGCAACGGTCAGGGAGCTTAATATACCCTGCGGGGTCATTCTCAATCGTGCCGGGGTAGGCGATGGCAAAACAGAGGAATACTGCAGCAGAGAGAATATACCCATCCTGCTCACCATACCTCTGGACACCGATATTGCTCGACTCTATTCCAGAGGAATAACTCTGGTTGATGGCATGCCGGAGTGGAAGAGGACTTTTCTTGAGCTTTTTAACAAGACCGAGGAGATAGTGTAGATGAAAGAAATAGTGGTACTGAGCGGTAAAGGGGGCACCGGCAAAACCAGCATCGTGGGTTCTTTCGCGGCCCTGGCTCAAAGCAAAGTGCTGGCCGACTGTGATGTCGATGCGGCTGACCTTCATCTTCTCCTCGAGCCAACCGCCAGGCAAAAGCACGAGTTCTGGAGTGGGCAGGTTGCCGTCATTGACGAAGATAAGTGCACCCAATGCGGCTTGTGCCAGGATGTTTGCCGCTTTGAAGCCATTGACGACTTCAAGGTTAAACCGGCATCCTGTGAGGGCTGTGGCTTTTGCTATAATATATGCCCGGATGAAGCTATTACTATGAAGGAATGCCTGTCAGGACACTGGTATACCTCCGATACCAAATATGGCGCCCTGGTTCATGCCAGACTGGGCATCGCCCAGGAAAACTCGGGTAAGCTGGTGGCACTGGTCAGACAACAAGCCAAATTAATTGCAGAGAAACAAGATTTAGGTTATATTATAAGTGACGGGCCACCGGGTATTGGCTGCCCGGTTATTTCATCTCTATCGGGAGTAGACCTGGCTCTACTGGTCACTGAACCTACTCTATCCGGTATACATGACCTGAAAAGAGTCGCTGGTGTTTGTCACCACTTCGGTGTTCCCGCATTAGTTTGTATAAATAAACATGATATTAACGCGGACAACACCCGTCAGATTGAAAATTATTGTCTTAATCAGGGAACAGAAGTAGCCGCTAAGGTACCCTTTGATAACATCGTCACCGAGGCACTGGTAAAAGGGCTGCCGATAGTAGAATATTCCCGGGGCAAGGTTACTGATGAGATAAAATCACTATGGCAGCGTATTGTCGATGCGCTGGACAAATAGAGGTAATGAGATGTTCATAATCATGTATACTTTGATTCAGGAGGTTTACAAGTGAGATATGCAATACCGGTAAGCGGTGGCATAGTATCCCCACACTTCGGCCACTGCGAAAGCTTCGCCCTAATTGATGTTGATACACAGAAAAAAGAGGTTATCAAGAAAGAGCTTGCCGCCTCACCGGGGCATGAACCCGGTCTTCTGCCCGCCTGGTTAGCCAACGAGGGAGTGTCAGTGGTTATCGCCGGTGGCATGGGCTCCCGAGCTCAGAATCTTTTCCAGCAAAATAACATCACCGTTGTCATCGGTACCGCAGAGAGCGACCCGGAGAAGGCGGTCCTGAGCCATCTAAACGGCACATTGGCTAGCGGGGACAACATATGCGACCATTAAAAGGATGAAAAACTTAACGGAGGATAAACTATGGTAGCTGAGGAGCAGGTAAGGAAAAGCCTGGAGGAAGTGCTGGTTCCTGACGTTAAGCGAAGTCTAGCTGGTCTCAACCTAGTCCGCGAGGTTGCCATATCTGACCGGAAAGTTAAGATCACCCTAGCTTCGACAGCGCTAAGTAGCGGGACCCAGGAATGGCTCGAGAGC
Source organism: uncultured Dehalococcoidales bacterium (assembly GCA_964558705.1). Classification (GTDB taxonomy): domain Bacteria; phylum Chloroflexota; class Dehalococcoidia; order Dehalococcoidales. Next base: position 46,665 of record CAZLFC010000001.1, on the reverse strand, counting down.
AAGGCAAAAGAGGTCTTAGGGAAGCTACCCGATGTCAATGATATAGAGGTAGAGTTTACCAAGTCTAATCCAGTAGAGTTGAATAAGATCGACCATATCGTTGCCGTAATGAGCGGCAAGGGAGGTGTGGGCAAGTCACTGGTAGCCAGTCTCGTCGCAGTCTCCCTCAAGCGTCAGGGTTACGAGGTAGGTATTCTGGATGCCGATATTACCGGTCCCAGCATCCCCAAGATGTTTGGTATCACCGCCAAACCCAGCGGCAGCGATACCGGAATCCTGCCCGTGCTGTCAAAGTCGGGGATTGAAGCAATGTCAATTAACCTTCTCGTCCCCAATGAGGATGATGCCGTCATATGGCGCGGCCCTCTTATCTCAAACACAATTAAGCAATTCTGGGATGGGGTGCTTTGGGGCAACCTCAATTATCTAATTATAGACCTGCCGCCGGGTACGGCTGACGCCTCGCTTACCGTGATGCAAACTATGCCCGTATCGGGAATAATCATCGTCTTCACTCCTCAGGACCTGACCGCAATGATTGTCAGAAAAGCAATAAATATGGCCCAAAAAATGGATAAGCCCATCCTGGGCGTAGTAGAGAATATGGCCTACTTATATGTGGCTGAGATAAATAAAAAGATTGAACTCTTCGGGAAGAGCCGGGGAGAAGAAATGGCACAGGCAGCTAAAGCCCCGCTTTTAGGGCAGTTGCCCATAGACCCAGCACTGGCCAAGCTCTGTGACGAGGGGAACATAGAGCGTTATGACGCCGAGATTATAAACAGTCTCGGCCAGTCTCTTCCTAAAGTAATGCCGGCACAGATAAGATAAGACAGGAGACAGCACAATGGCTTCAGACTGGGAGGCACTTGAGGAACTCGCCAAAGCTGAAATGAGGAAGGTCTATTCCGAAACAACTATTGACCACGCCATGAACCCCAGGAACATAGGCGATATGGATGATGCCGACGGCTTTGCCAGGCTAACCGGCCCCTGCGGTGATACCATGGAGATACAAATCCGGGTAAATAATGATATCATTACCGATGTCGCCTTCCTGACCGACGGCTGCGGTACCAGTATTGCCGCGGGCAGTATGGTTACTGAACTGGCCAAGGGCAAGAATATCACCGAAGCTCAGAGGATTAGCCGGCAGGATGTACTGGGCGCTTTAGGCGGACTGCCCGAGGAAAGCGAACACTGTGCCCTCCTGGCAGCCCGTACCCTAAACAAGACAATCAGAGACTACCTGACGGTCAAGAAGGACAGCTGGAAAAGGACTTACCGCCAACATTAAAACTAGAGCCCGTTGATACCATCAATGCTAACCTCGTGAATAAGATAATGGAAGTAAAATAGTGGCAAATGCTATTATTTATGGTCCGGTATCATCATGGCGGCTGGGCAAGTCACTGGGTATAGACCTCTTATCCACCAAAGGTAAGACATGCTCATTCGATTGTATCTACTGTCAACTGGGCAGAACCGTACGTCCACTAACAGATAGAAAGGAGTTTGTCAGCCTGGATAAGCTTAACGAGGAGTTGACAGCCGTAAAGGGTACAGCCGCCGACTATGCTACCTTCTCCGGGGTAGGTGAACCGACCCTGGCGGCTAATTTGGGTAAGGCAATAAGTTTAGTGAAATCAGTTTTAGCATTACCGGTGGCGGTGCTCACTAACTCTTCCTTAATGACCAGAGAGGATGTACGCCACGACCTTGCCTCGGCTGATGTAGTAGTGGCCAAGGTTGATGCCCCGGATGAAGAATTGTTTCGCCAAATCAATCGGCCGATTCTAGAATGCACGCTTGATGGCATTATCCGGTCTGTTTTGCTTTTCAGACAGGAATTTCAGGGAAAGCTAGCCCTTCAGCTAATGTTTTTTAAAGCCAACAAGGACTACGCACCGGAGATGGCCAAAATAGCTAAACGCCTGTCACCTGACGAAGTCCAGATAAATACACCATTACGCCCTTGCGGCGTTCAACCTCTAACCCCAGCCGATATTAGCACCATACGAGGGGAATTCTCTAAGCTCAGGGGGGTAACAACAATATACGAAGCGTCAAGACCGAAGGTCACTCCCCTGAATCAGGCAGAAACTTTATTACGCCGACCAGAGCTTTGAGAAAGTTGATAACACTTTTTTTCTCAACACTATTGAATCACCTAACCTGTACGGCACCTTTGTTTCTCGGGTAATTTCTATTATAATTAGAGGAGCAAAGTAAATCTGGATAATCCGCATATACTTGGAAGGAGAGCCAAACAAGCTATGAGAGATACTATAGAGATGAACCCCAACAAAATAGTTCAATTTTTAGGTAAGCCTGCGGAGGAATTCACCAAACAGGACCTTATCCGGTTTATCGGGGAAACTGGCATCGAGATGGTGAACTTCCGCCACGTAGGCGGAGATGGCCGGTTAAAGACCCTCAATTTTGTTATTACCGGCAAAGCCCGGTTGGACCGCATACTATCGGTAGGCGAGAGGGTAGACGGTTCCAGTCTGCTTCCTTACATCGATGCGGCGTCAAGTGACATGTATATTGTTCCCCGATATAAAACCGCCTATGTGAATCCGTTCTCACCCATTCCAACCATAGATATACTCTGCTCTTACTACACCAATGAAGGTACCCCTTTACCAAGCTCTCCGGAGAACATCGTTAGAAAGGCGCATGAAGTACTGAAGAGCAGCACCGGGTTAACTCTGGAAGCTATGGGAGAGTTGGAATACTATGTTTGCTACGAGAGCGAGCCTTTCTATCAAACTACGGCTCAGAAGGGTTACCAGGAATCTTCCCCATTTTCAAAATGGGAGGATTTGAGATGTGAGGCTATGCAAGCTATCGCCCAGGCAGGGGGCAAGATTAAGTATGGCCACTCCGAGGTGGGCAGTATTCCCGGCGAAGACTATGAGATGGAGCAGCATGAGATTGAATTTCTCCCTGTACCTGTAGAAGACGCTGCCGACCAAATCGCCATTGCCAAATGGATGCTGAGAATGATTGGTTACAAGTATGGAGTAACTATCAGCTATGCCCCCAAGATTCTGGTGGGACATGCCGGTAGCGGCCTTCATATTCATAACACGCTGGTCAAAGATGGCAAGAATATGATGGTTGAAGACGGCCGGTTGAGCGACATAGCCAAAAAGGCTATTGCGGGCTACCTGAATCTGGCTCCCTCACTAACCGCCTTCGGCAATACCATTCCTCTTTCTTATCTGAGATTGGTGCCTCACCAGGAAGCGCCCACCAACATATGCTGGGGCGACAGGAATCGTTCGGTGCTGGTCAGAGTCCCTCTGGGCTGGTTGAATGTCAAGAACATGGCCAGGGATGCCAATCCACTCGATACGGGAGAAGTTACAGAGTTTATGGATAGCCAGACGGTAGAATTTCGCTGCCCCGATGGCTCAGCCAATATTTATCTCTTGCTGGCCGGACTGGCCGTGGCTACCCGACATGGATTGGAGATGGAAGGTGCACTGGAATTGGCTAATAAACTCTACGTGGATGTAAACATATTCGCCGATGAGCATAAAGAGGTTCAGGACAAGCTGCCCCAGCTACCAACCTCATGCTGGAAATCAGCCGAAAGCCTGCTAAAAGACCGCGAAATATACCAGAAAGACAATGTCTTTTCTCCCGTAGCAATTGACGGGATAGCGAAACAGCTTAAGAGTTACGAAGATAAGGACCTGAGTGAGAGACTATACGGCAAAGAAGATGAAATTAAGAAGTTGATTGATAAACACCTCAATTGTGCGTAATTAAAGACAGTTACCGGACACCAATCTTAAATTACAATTCAGGTGCAACCGCAAACAAAGGGGCTGGATATCCGTGGAAAGATACCCAGCCCTTGTCTATCCTAAAAGTCACAAAATCAGCTTTAGCTCTTGCCGATTCTGAACATCTTGGTCCCGCAAGTGGGACACACACCCTGAGTTGCCGGTTTGCCATTCTTCATAGTTATACTTTTAGGGTCTTTCATTTCTTTTTTGGCACGACACTTCACACAGTATGCTTGCATTCTGTTCGCCTCCTTTTTAGATATGGTTTGGCTATGAATGATAAACTATCCACTCGTGGAATGTCAATAGGTTAAAGGTACCAAAACCGACTTTTTTTCAATCAAATTGCTCTTATCTCCAAAATGTGAGACACTACCTCGGCAAAGCCATCCCCGGCGGTAAGTTTACTCTTATACCCGGCAGCACCCTGTAAGACCTGCCTCTGTTCAACCGGGAGACTGGCATTAGTTATCAACACGCTATACGGGAACAGCTCAAATAGAGACATATCGGTCAGGGAATCACCAAAAACCAGCACCTCCTCGGGAGATAAGTCTCCATTCCCTATCTTCGCCAGTATTGTCATGAGCGTCCTGCCCTTGCTGACCCCCTGCTGCACAAGGTGCAATATATAACCGGAATCGAGCAGCTGGGTGTCCTCCAGATGTTTTCTTAATTCTTCCGTGTCTACGCCGTGTGCCCGGAAAACTACATCAATCAAGCGGACTTGATTATCTTCCCTCTCTGCGATAGCGTCGGGGAACAGTCTCTTGAGCTTGGCCAGGTCTCTGAGGGCAGGCTGGCGTGAGTAGCCCAAATCCACCATCTCACCATCTGCCTTTATCCTGGCAACAGCCCCATTTTCGGCAATGACCGGGCCGCTAATACCCAAATCCCGAGCCAGAGCCTCCAGGCCAGGAAGCGTTCGGCCTGAGACGAGACCTACCATGATGCCGCACTCCTCAAGGCGACAAATCGATTCCGCAACTAGCGGGCTAAGGGAACTGCTATGAGTCAGGGTGCCATCGACATCGGCCATCACGAGTCTTATCTGCCGTGCCAGCTGTGGTGTAATCTGTAGGTAGGACTGGGTCATGTATATCCTATCTTATCTCAGCCGGAATACAGTGTCAAAGGTTATCGGGTTGCCCAACCATTGCTCTCCAGAACCAGCGTATATTCTCGGAGCTTAACCCCAATAGAGATAACTGATGAAGTATTGTATCCATCCGGTAAAGCAGGTAAGATTACAATGAGCGTCTCAGATGAAATGGAAAGACGTCAAATGGGTAGTCATCGGGCTGGCAACTGCGGTGCTCATTAGACTTTTGCTCATTCCCGTTCTCGGCGGCTGTGAGTAGTTATTTATCCGGACTGACAGCTATTGAACCAGCGCCTTCTTACCGATAATCTCCTGTTTTACATGCCATCTTTGCACAATCTCAACCACCTCATCAGGCTCATCGCAAACTCTAAGCAGGTTGAGGTCTTCTTCAGAGATAAATTCTCTGGTCAGAACAGAACCCCGCAGCCAGTCCAGAAATCCTGTCCAGTATTTGCTACTGAACAATACCACCGGGAAAGGCCTTATCTTGTGGGTTTGCATCAGGGTTAATACCTCGGTCAACTCATCGAGCGTGCCCAACCCGCCGGGAATTATGACAAAGGCGTTAGCATATTTCACCAGCATTACCTTACGCGCAAAAAAGTGATGAAATGTTATTGTCTTGGTGGTATAAACATTACACACTTGCTGCTCGGGCAATTCAATGTTCAGCCCCACCGATGAAGCCCCGGCCTTGAGGGCGCCTTTGTTGGCTGCCTCCATTACCCCCGGTCCTCCACCCGTTATAATGGAAAAACCCAGCTCACCGAGTCGAAAGGCTATTTCCTCTGTCTGAGCGTACAACTCTTCATCCGCTTTCAGTTGAGCGGAACCATATATGGTTACGGCCGGCTCAATACCGGAAAGCTTATCAAACCCCTCGACCAGCTCCCCCATTATACGGAACATACGCCAGGATTCTTCTTTGGCTAAATCATTTATTTCATATTCGCTTGCCATATACCGCCTCCTCCAGAGGACATATTTTAACATATCCCCAGCCATACTGCTAACGAGAAGGGAATGCTATTCACCTGCCGAAAGTTACAAATATAACCGCACGCAGGAAAAATCCGGTTCCACTCTTGATTAACTTTTTTTTGTTGGTATAATCTATTCCGTCTGGAAACCGATACACATAATGTCATAGCGGAGGAAGACAATGAGAAGTTATAAAACTTTTTTCATGCTGGCCGGTCTATTTATGGCAATCTCCGGGCTGCTTTACTTATTGCACTACTATATCTTCAGGGATATCCACCACATCTTTATCTATATGGTTGGTGACCTTGCGTTCCTGCCTCTCGAAGTTTTCCTCGTGGTGATAGTAATCGAGCGCGTCCTCGCCCGCCGCGAGAAACAGGCTATCCTGCAAAAGCTGAACATGGTCGTGGGCGCCTTCTTCAGCGAGGTCGGCACCGAGCTCCTGCGCCGGCTCCTCCACTGCTTTGAGCAGTGCGACAACATCTGCCAGAACCTAGCTGTCGGCCAGGACTGGAATGCCACTGATTTCCACAAAGCAACCGCCTTCGCTTACGCCATAGAGGAAACACCCGACTGCCTGAGGATAGACCTTGCCGAACTGAGAGTATTCCTCGTGGAGAAACGAGCTTTTCTACTGAGACTGCTGGAAAATCCCAACCTGCTGGAACACGAGCGCTTTACGAATTTGCTCTGGGCAACCTTTCATCTTACCGAGGAGCTTGAAGCCAGAGAATCGCTGGACAACCTGCCCGAAACCGACCTGCAGCATATCTCCATTGACATCCAGCGGGTGTACCGCCAGCTCGCCGCCGAGTGGGTATCTTATGTAGAACACCTGAAAGCAACCTACCCGTTCCTTTTCTCGCTGGTAGCACGGACACACCCCTTCCAGGAGGCGCCTTCAGCAGTTGTCACATAAGGGATTAATAAAAAGGTCATACATATAAAATGAGGTAAGTATTCCCTCAAGACATGTAATGTTGGAGCACGTCATGTTAATGATGGATTTCCTGCCGAGGTTAATGAAATAGTATTTCTAGTCTACAGATGATTCCCGGCTGTACAGTCGTTTCTTCCAGTGAACCCCGGCACCGGCTGTTCGTCGCAACCCGGCACAGATAACGGTTAAGATGAGGAAAGAGAACCCGACCGGGTGTAAAGGCGCTGAAACAGCCGGCTCCTTGAAATAATTATCGACCACCCAACGCATAATTATTATCAAAGCCACCTGAAAAACAAGAATGTGTACCCAATCCGAAGGAGTAGCCGCCACGAATAAATCCTTCCAGAGCCAGTAGAAGGGGGCTAAAAAGAAAAGATAACCGGCTACCAATAGCCCAACCAGTGCTATCGGAGATAATGACGCTACCGAATATATCCATTTAATAAAACCTTCCCACATTGCCCCTACACTCTGGTACATATGACATGAAACCACCGGTGACAAATCAATCGCTATCTGCCGACCACCATGCCGGTTTACCTCAACGCCCAGCCAGACATCCTCCAGTATTCTTGATTTTACCGCCTCATGTCCGCCAATCCGCCAGTACTCCTCGGCAGGAAAGAGGAGTAACTGGCCAATAGCCAGTGAAGGCCTCGGTTTTTTGGAGCGCTGCAACCACCATATCGGGAACCAGCTGAGAATAACAAAGTACAATACTGGAATGGCTATCTTCTGCGGTAAAGAATTGGCCAGCTGCCGGGGAAATCCCGATAGCAGGGAAGGTCTTAAGCGGAGAGCCAGAGCCAGCAAACTGCGCAACATATGAGGAGCATGTGTGGTATCAGCATCAACAAAAAGAAACCAGGAGCCTTTGGCCAGCCTGGCCAGTTGATGGCAGGCAAACGGCTTACCGGCCCAGCCTTCGGGAAGAGGCTCACCTTCGACCAGCCGAATCCGTTTGTCCTCGGCAGCTATTTGATTGACAATGTCAGCCGTCTTATCAGAGGAGTTATCATCCAGCACCATAACCTCGAAACTGGGGTAATCCTGCTGCCGCAGAGATGCCAGGCAGTTGGCTATGTTTTTCTCTTCATCTCGGGCCGGAATAAGAACCGAGATTAAAGGTGGCGGCTCGGGCAATTTACCATTATTTTGCGGCATTCTGATACTCCGCAAATTGAGGATAAGATTGAGCAGAAAGCTAATCAGGCCAGCCGCTATTATTAAGTTATACAGCATACCCTCAATCCTATTATTGTCAATTTAAGTCTCCCGCCTTCTTGATTGGAGCCAGTTGATGAGTATCCATTTAGGCTTGGGAACAGTCTGTAATCCGCTATAGTTCTTGCTGATAAATATCACCAGTACACAGAGCATAAACAGTGACTCCCAGGAATTCCCCAGGGTAATTATCAGGTAAGCCAGCGAGCCTACCGGTCCGAGCATCGTTCTCCAGGCATCGCTTTCTATGAAGAGAAAGCCCAGGACCACAAAGCTGGTAAATACAATCGGTATATCGTGTTGCGGCAGGAATATAAGAGCCCCAAAAGTGACCGCTATTGCCTTACCGCCTCGCCACCGCAGAAACGGTGAGAAGACATGCCCTAATATGGCACTCAGCGCCACGGCCATAACTGCCACATCGGGTAATCCAAAGAATGAATACGCCAGGACTACAAAAGGTACACCTTTCGCCATGTCCAGGATTACGGCTAGAAGACCTGACTTACGACCCCCGGCACGAAAAACATTGGCTGCCCCGGGGTTACTGTCTCCGTAATCTCTTATATCTTTACCTAAGAACCATCGTCCAATCCATACCGAAAAAGGACAGGCCCCCAGCCAGAAAGCGCCTGCCGCCAGTAATATAGCATTAAATACTTCAGCGATGACTATACTCCTAAAACTAAGAATATACCTAGTAATACGAGGTATAGCATAAAATAAATCTTACTTTTGGTCAAGAGCTAGATATATACCCAAAATAACCAATTAACCCCAAATGAATCCTGGTGGCACTTATTTATTCCCTATTCTTTGTCATTTTTTTACCTTTTTTTAGACGCTATGGAGCACAAGGTCAACTTGACAGACAGGTGGATTGTATAATAAACTACAGCGTTCGAATAAAGACTTAGAAGCGAATAACGCATATTGGTAGGAGGCTGGAAAGTGACCTGAAGCGAAAATATGATATGTGAGCGGGATGTTCTCCATCCACAATTAACCTCACTTATATATACCTTCTTGGTCTTTTCCCTCGTGAATGCTTATCAACTGAAACCGCATTTTTCCCTTCTCATGAGATTCTACTTGCTTACAAATATCTTCCCTCTTTTTTTGCCCACCACCCCGCTAAATTACCTTGGTGTAGAGAATTTATCCCGTCGTTGTTGACACAGTAAAAAGCGCAAGGCTTCACTCGGTCTAGTTGTGTCATAAGAAAGGGAGGTGAAAGCAACATGCTAATTACCAGCAACGACATAGATGCTGAGATTGATAAACGTGAGATTGACAAAAAACAAATATTCCACTACCTGGGATACTGTGACGACTGTAAACCACCGTCACGGGTCTCATCCCTGATAGACGAGTATTCAGAGAATGTTTGTCACCTGATTGACCCGGCGTATTCATATGCCATTAAAAACATTGAGCAAGTTAAGGGTGCCAGTGTTTTTATCGACGGTGCAATTGTCCTCAGAAGTAATGTTATCGCCCGGTTACTGGAAGAGTGCCGCCAGGTTGCTTTATTCGTAGCCACCGCCGGCAAGCGGTTAGAGGAAATGAGCCGTCATCTGGCCGAGAATGGGCTCATACTTCAATCCGCCGTGCTGGATACAATAGGGTCGGAGGCGGCGGAACGAGTGGTTGATTCTGTCCAGGCTAGAATCGACGATTTAGCTACCGCTCAGGGATATTGCACCAGCCCACGCTTCAGCCCGGGTTACTGCGACTGGAATATAAGCCAGCAGAAGATAATCTTCAAGGCTACGAACAATGATTCCACCGGAGTTCGGTTGACTGAAGAGTGCTTAATGATTCCCCGCAAGTCAATATCGGGAATTATCGGCATCGGGCAATGCAGTAATAACGTCAAGCACTATAACCCCTGTATAAAGTGTGGCAAGCATGACTGTCAGGGCAGGAGAGATACATGACCCGAAAGGGATTGGCTGGAGGTAACTTCAAGCCCCTCTCCGAAGAGTCGATAGATAGAATTCACCAGACAGCAATGCGAGTCATCGAAGAGGTTGGTTTCGAAGTCAATTCGGAATCAGCGCTGGACCTCTTTAAAAAAGCCGGAGCGTGGGTAGACCAGGACAATAATCTGGTGCGCCTACCCCAGCAAAGAGTCATGGAACTCATCGATATGGCCCCCTCCGAGATAAAGCTGTGCGGTCAAGATGAGAAGCACGACATCCTGCTGGGGGGGCAACGAGTCCATGTTGGCACCGGCGGCACGGCACTTTATATCTATCACCCCGACACCGGAGAAAAGCGACTCGCCACTTTAGACGACCTGAGACGCATCGCCAGACTGGTTGATAAACTGGACAACATCCACCTATTCATGCTGCCTACCTACCCCAGCGAGCTACCCGTAGAGCAGGTGGATGTAAACCGCTTCTTTGCCGGACTGGATAATACCACCAAACATGTTATGGGCGGCGTCTATACCCTTGATGGAGTAAAACAGGTAATACGGATGGCAGAGACCGTCGCCGGCTCCAGTGAAAAACTTCACCAGCGTCCTCTTGTTTCCATGATAACCTGCAGCATCAGTCCGCTGAAGCTGGACAAGCAGTACGGCGACCTGGTGGTGACCATCACCCGGGCCGGCATCCCGCTGGTATGCCCGGCCGAGCCGCTGTGCGGCGCCACTTCACCGGTAACACTCGCCGGGAACCTAGTCATCCAGACGGTAGACTCCCTGATGGGGGTACTGCTCGCCCAGGTTGTCAACCCGGGCACACCGGTTATTTTGGGGTCGGTCGCCTCCACTTGCGACCTCAGAGACCTCAAATACCTGGCGGGGTCTGTAGAGATGGGGCTTATTAACGCGGCCGGCGCCCAAATGGCACAGTTCTACCGGCTGCCATTCTATGCCACGGGCGGCATGACCGATTCCAAGACGCTGGATGCCCAGAGTGGCTACGAATCCGCTATTACCAGTCTACTCTGTGCTTTAGCGGGTGCCAATTTCATCCATGATGCCGCCGGCTTGATGGAGTTCGCGCTAACCGTATGTTATGAGAAGTATGTTATTGATAATGAGATACTGGGCATGGTGATGAGAGCTGTTGACGGCATAAAGGTGAACGACGATACCCTGGCCTTCGACCTTATTAAAGAGGTAGGACCGGGAGGTAATTTCATCACCACCAAGCACACCAGGCGCTTCATGCGCAGCGAGCACTACCAGCCCACCCTGAGCGATAGGAACTGGCGGGAAGATTGGGCAGCTGGAAAAGGCAAGGACACCTGGGAAAGGGCCGCGGAAGAGGTGAGGAAAATTATAGCCAGCCACGGCTACAGTCTGCCCGCCGCCACAAGACAGCGGGTGCTCTCAGCAATAACGGACATCGTGGAACAGTGACAGTAGGGACAACAACCCTAGTGTAAGAGACATATGAGAGCTCACCTAAGGGACTTTTTAGTAGATAAAGAGGAATATAATGGCACGACAAGGAGTAATAGTACAACCATACCAGAGACTTAAACCAGAGCAGGTGGAGCAGATACACCAGGCTTCTATGGCCATACTGACCGACCCCGGTGTGCTTTGCTTTAATCGCAGCGCCGTTGAAGTCTTCGGCGACCAAGGTGCCGAGGTTTCGCCGGTTCAACAGGATGGTGCCCCCTGCTGGCTCCTCAAGATACCTGAAAAGATAATTACCCAGGCAGTACAGTCAGCACCAAAGGTGGTAAAGCTGGGAGCACGGGACGAGAACAACTGCCTTATCCTTGACGGAAATGAGCCCAGAGTACGCTTTGCCTCAGGCTCCGAGGCTAACAACTGGCTGAATGTAGATATAGAAGCTTTCGTCAGCAAACGCAACCCGGATATTGAAGCCGAGTTTCCCGTATTCAATATAGCCAAGGGCACTGCGGACAAGCTGGCCAGGGCGGCGCACCTCTGCGAACACCTGGATTCCTGGGATAGCTTCCTGCGCACCGTTAACATTCAGGACGAGGACATCAACGACGATAATAAAGATGTCAACAAATTCTTCGTCGCCCTGAACAATACGACCAAGCATGTAATGTCCGGGTTAACCAGCGTCAGCCAGCTGAACAATGTGGTCAGGATGGCTCAAATCATAGCCGGCGGGGAGGACAAGTTCCGGGAAAACCAGCTCATTTCCTTCATTACCTGCGTCATAAAGAGTCCGCTGCAACTGGTAGACGACACCACGCAGACGGCGATAGAGGTAGCCAGGAGAGGCCTTCCCCTGGTTATCTCCAGTTCCCCTCAGGGCGGTTCCACTGCTCCTATCATAGAAGCAGGCATGGTAGCCCAAATCAACGCCGAGATTCTGGTCGGTGTTACGCTAACCCAGCTGATAAATAAGGGGACGCCCGTATTATACGGCAGTGTCCCGGTAAGAACACGAATGGACAACCTGTACGACTCTTACGGAGTCCCCGAGTTCAACCAATATAACATTGATTGCGTGCAAATGGCACGGTATTACGGCCTACCCTGCTATTCCACCGGGGGTATCTCCGATATGTGGATACCGGGGATACAAGCATCAGTGGAGAGGCTATTTTCGCACATCCTGGTGGCGCTCTCTGGCGCTCAATATATTCACTATGCCTTTGGCCTTCTTGAGCGAACCAACACTTTCTGCCCCGTTCAGGCAGTACTGGATGATGTCCATATCAGTATGGTAAAGAGGTTTCTCAAACAGCCGGAGGTAACTGCTGATAGGCTTACAGAATCTCTAAACCAAGTAAGAAAGGTCATGGGCACCTCCCATAAGCTATACATCCGGTTTGTGCGGAGCGCGCTTCGCTCCGGGGAGATTGCACCCACATATCCCTTCGAGGGAGATGATATGATAGACAGGACGCTCTTCCGAGCGCGCGAGAGAATGGAGGAAATTATGGCACTGCCTCCATCTCATATACCCGAGAAGACCATGGATAAAGTGTTTCGGGAAGTGCCTGGCTTGCTGACAAGATTGAGAGGTTCATAGAACTGGAGGTAGATTATGACGGAAGATATTCTGGAACTTATCAAGGAAAATGTTATTCAGGGAAGGATAACCGCAGATGATGAAGGCTTTGACGAGGGACTGGTAGGACAACCCGCTGTCTCCGAGCTTATTGAGAAAGCCCTCATCGACGGCGTTGGCCCCAAGGATATAATAAACAAGGGACTAACCGCAGGCATGAACATCGTAGGGCAGAAATTTGAGTCTGGAGAGTATTATATTCCGGATATGCTGGCCGCAGCGGAAACGGTGGGGGTAGCTATGGAGATACTGGAACCTACTCTCATCCAGAGCGGTATTGAGCCCAAGGGCAGGATAGTTGTGGTTACCGTAAAAGGAGACCTCCATGATATCGGCAAGAACATAGTCTCAATACTGCTTAGAGGCGCCGGCTATACAGTCAAGGATTTGGGGAATGATATTGCTCCCCAGACCATCGTAGATACAGTGCGGGCAGAAAATCCTCAGATTCTAGGAATGTCTGCCCTGCTGACGAGTACCATGGTACACATGAAGGATACCATCCAGGCACTTACTGAAGCCGGGCTCAGGGACAAGGTGAAGGTTATCATCGGTGGGGCGGCTGTCTC
>CAZLFC010000001.1:31778-32913 GCA_964558705.1 uncultured Dehalococcoidales bacterium | reverse complement strand
TGCAACCCTACCTGGAGCGGTTGGTAGCTAAAAAGAGAGAACACAGCGAAGGGCTTCGCCTGCTGGACATAGGCTGTGGCAGTGGGGATGGTTTTGAGTTCCTCACCCACATCGGCAGAAAGTCGTCGACTTTAGAACGCGATATAAAAGTTATAGAACCCGATGTCATTGAACTATACAAAGGAGTTGATATAAACGAGGGGCTGCTGAACCAAGGCCAGGCTATCTACGGCAGCAGGCAGAATATGTGCTTTGTCCATGCGAACTTCAACGACTTCGATTTTAACGCTGACGAGCCCTATAACCTGTATCTAGCCAACTATGGAACGCTATCCCACAACACCGATGAGCAGACCGTGGACTTCCTGAGTAAAATCGTTAAACAAAGTCAGGACGGTGCTCTTATCGTCATTGACTGGCTGGGACGCTACTCATATGAGTGGCAGACACTGTGGACACAAGACCTTGAGCATAACCAGTGTATGAATTACGTTATCTCCTACATACATTCAGGAGGCAAGACAAGACAGCAGGACCTGACCTATTTCCCGCTAAGGATTATGGGCTACAAGGAGGTTCTCCATATCTACCGGCAGGTAAAGAGGAAAACCAAAGGAGCTATCACCTTGCGTAAGCTGGCTGACCGCTCCTCACTGGTAGGACGCCATATGGATACCGCTCAATATAACCCCTACTGCCAACCTATGCGCCGACTGGTCAATTCTCTTTTTGAACCTAACGTGTGCACCAACCTGGATGAGGTACTGGTTATCTACATCCCCAGAGACGGTTTTACCGAGGTGAATGCCTACTACCATAGATTGGCTGATTGCTGGAACTACCTGACCGCCTACACCAAGGCACTACTTGAGGGGAGCAAACCACCGGCAGCGTTAGCCGAGATGCCCCTGCCTCTCAGAAGAACAGTAAGCGCCATGAAGGGAGTAGTGAAAGCAGCAGCCAAGGTGAAAACAGGCAACGCCCGGGCTAGCCTGGTCGAGCCGCAACTGGGATACTGCCTCCGGGAGCTTGAAATGAGGCTCCAGCAGGGGTGGGGATGCGGACACGGGCTGGCCGCTGTTTTTGAGGTAGTAAAGAAATAGAAACCTCTACCATTATTCAGTAAAAGGACTTA
>CAZLFC010000001.1:29632-31678 GCA_964558705.1 uncultured Dehalococcoidales bacterium | reverse complement strand
TATTTCGCCTCCGAGATGAAAGCCCTCATAGGTCTGTGTACCGAGGTTAAGGAACTACCGCCGGGACATATTTACACTCAACGAGAGGGTCTTCAACCATTCAAGAGCCTGCAATATTCCGTCCCCGAATTTGGCAGCCCCGAGGAAGCGGCTTACATCCTGGCCGACCTGCTGCGCTCTTCCGTGGAAACGCGACTAAAGGATGGTAAAGTTGGCGGCGCCCTGCTCAGCGGCGGCCTGGACTCAAGTATTATTGCCTATCTGGCCAAGGAATTTCAGCCTGACCTGAAGACATTCACCATAGGTACCGGCACAAACGAATCTGCAGACCTGGGGCAGGCACGAGAGATGGCACGGTACCTGGGCACCGAGCATTACGACTATATCTACGGGGAGAAAGAAATTGAGCAGGTCTTACCCCAGGCTATCTACCAGCTGGAGTCATTTGACGAGGACTGTGTATACGGAGCGGTAGCCAATTACTTCGCCGCCAGGCTGGCTGCCCAACACGCCGACTGTGTGCTATGCGGCGAGGGAGCCGATGAATTCCTGGGCGGTTACCACGAACTAAAAGAAGCCCGAAATGAAACCGAGTTTCTTCGGTTTTCCGAGGACTTAATCGGCAACGCTTACCATACCGGGCTCCAGAGGCTGGACCGGATGATGGCTGCCCACTCGCTGGAATACCGTCCTCCCTTTTTAGATGGCAAAGTAACAGCGTTCTGTTCTAAGATCCCCCCGGCCTGGAAGATCTATGGCCAAGAAAAAATTGAGAAATGGATTTTGCGGAAAGCCTTCGCCGGGATGATACCCGACGATATAATAAACAGGGTGAAACAACCCTTCGCCTCAGGAGCCGGGTCGGCCCAACTTACCCAATTGGTCGGGCAAAGAGCTGGCTCCGCAGTCAAAAATGCCCCCGAACAAACCAAGTCCGGTATGAAACTGAAATCTGAAGCAGAAGCCTACTACTACCAGGTATTCAAGGAAAAGTTCCCCGAGGACTCTTTTGAAAAGCTGGTCACGAGGTGGGACCCCCTCGTCAGGTAATAGCGATAAGCCCGTATTTATGCCGGGCAGCGAAGCTGCTGAAGCACTATTTACTTAGTTGCCGGTGGCTGAGTGTGGAGCCTGAAGTTCGACTTCTTATCAACGAAATACCGGGCTACGACTCTACCGGAATTCCGCTCAACAGCGACCCTCTGGTTCCCCTTCCCATACACATCAAGGGATGAACCATAGGTTAGAATGTATTTCCAACCTTTCAGGTTCATCGCGAGTTTTTCATTTTTCAATAGTTCCATTGCCACTCACCCCCCCCCAAGGAAAACCGAAGGAATCAACCATTAGCCCTGGTAGTTAACTCTCAATAATTTACTGTGTTTCCTATACGGACATAGTATGTACTCTTACGAACATAAAATAGCACCATCGCCTATTTTTGTCAATAGACTTCCTGCCAGAGCCGACCCTTTTTCAGAAAAAAATCGTGGTGGGAGAGTTGCGTCCCAAGTCACAGAGCCAGCCAAATGGGGCATACTCAAAGCACGTATAGAGTTAACTTTGGGCTGTTGAGATGGAGATGGAATTAAACCGGCGCGCCGCTATCAGTGGGACGAGTCGCCAGGGTGTTCAATTTCCTGTCAAAGGTTAATATCCCTGACTACTGCTACCGAACCGGCGAACTTACCATCCAGAAACATCGGGGAGAGCTTTGCTGAGAACGTCCTGGTCTCACCGTTAATCTCAAGTTGATATTCATATTCAGCTATTTCTCCGCGCCTGTTCTGGCTGAAGGCATCGGCAACAAGCTCAGAAACATGGGGGGGCATTACTTCTGAGGTTTTCTTCCCGATGAATTTTTCAGGAGGTAAATACAGCAGTTCCGGCTTGGCAGGATAACAATAGGTTAATCTGCCTTCCGTATCTAACACAAAAACCAAATGAAACAATGACGATAGTATGTTTCTAAATTCTCTTTCTGCTTCCTCAAGTGCCTCCTCCGCAAACTTGCGCTCAGCAATCTCATCCCATAACTGCGTGTTA
>CAZLFC010000001.1:0-29532 GCA_964558705.1 uncultured Dehalococcoidales bacterium | reverse complement strand
GCCTGCTTGCGCTCGGTGATGTCAGTCCAGTTTGACAGGTAATATTTAAACTCCCCTTCGCTAACTACCGGGAGAGAGTGTATCTCAACCCAGAATGGCTCTCCGTTCTTCTTCTGAAAGGGCAATTCCAGCTTGTCGTACCCCTGACGCATAGCTTTTTTGAAAACACTGGTATTCTTTTTCAACGTTTCTTTACACCACCAGGGATAAGGGGGCTTTATGCCAACAACCTCCTTTGAAGAAAACCCGGTTAGCTTTCCAAAAGCAGGGTTAACGTATTCAATTGAGGTGTCAGGATTGACCACCAATATAGGATTGGGGGAATCGGCAAGTAGTTCAGAGCTAAATTCCTCGCTCTCCCGCAACTGCTTCTCCGCCTGTTTGCGCTCGGTGATGTCCCTGGTAACCGCCACAAAACGGTCAGGATTGCCCTCCTTATCTTTTAACAAAGTAACGGTCAGGTAGGTGGGAAAGGGCGTTCCATCTTTTCTGATGCGCTCACCTTCACCCTGCCAAAACCCCTTGATTCTCAGTTTTTCCACAACCCTCTCAAATTTATCTAAATGCTCCCCACTGCGCAAATCCGTGACCTTCATCCCAATCATTTCTTCAGGGGAATAGCCGTGCATACGGGCATAGGCGGCGTTCACGTATGTCAGCCTCAGCTCCAGGTCCGCCATGGCCACACCGTCAATTGACTGCTCAACGGCAGAGATTAACAGCTTTTTCTCTTCTGCCACCTGCTTCAGTTCGGTAATGTCTTTGAAGATGCCCAGCAACCCAACGACGGTACCTTCCTTATTAAGAATGGGAGATGTATTTACCAGAACAGGAAAGGTCCGGCCATCCATTGCCCTACCCATCAGTTCACCGGACCAGCCACCTGATATCGTAGCTTGAGTAACTTTCTGGAGAATACTGCTTTTCGGGTCGTCATCGAAACAGTCACTATTGTACATATCATGATAGCCACCCTCAATCCCCCATCGCTCCAGAAAGGCGCGGTTACAGAACAGGAGTTTACCGTCATCAGGAGACCAGGCACATATGGCATCAATACTTGTTTTCACAGCTACGATGCTTGTTCTCCCCGCGGCAACCAGCAGGCTCGCCAGTTCTTCTGCCTGCTCGCGGTCGGATTTCTCGGTCTGCAAATCCCCCCTGGCACTGGCAAGCTCCGCAGTTTGTTTCTGAAACTGGTTTTTCAATCTGGTTTGAGCTTTCTGCAGCGTCTTCTCCGCCCGCTTGTGATTAGCTTCCAATGCCTGCAGTTCGGAAATTCGCCGGTGTATTCCCTCCAGTTCATTTATAAGCCGCTTTTCTATCTCATCCCCATCTTTCATCTGGCATACCTCCCCAAATCGATTCTCATCCCTTTCAACCAGTGTCAGCCGAGAAAAGCCTCGAAACCGCTTATATAATATCCCTATTTTGAAATAAGTCAACCTGTTTAAGAGTAAATTCAATTTTTATGCCCATATAGTATCTCCTGTTTGCCAACTGGCTAATCCTCCTGGTACCCTGCTCACACTATGGTACGTTAGTACTGGTTTTGCCATTTTTCATTGACAATAGGCTATATTTGATATAATATTTGACAAATCGCGTGCAGGTAGTTATCCAAGCATAGTATTATAAAATGCCAGCGATAAAGTGGCTAATTATTTTTTCAGTTTCCGTTATGACTTTTTGTTTCGGTGTTGCCTATGGGCAAACCACCGCTGAGCCCGATATAGTAACTTTAACTCAGACTGAATATGTCCCCAAATACGAATACATCGTCGAAGAGGTAGAGGTCGTCCGGGAAGTCGAGGTTACCCAGAAGGTTTACCCCACCGAGTTTCGCCAGTTCGAGTCCCAGAAGGCAGTAGGCCAATGGCAGGCCCAAAACTATCCTGAGATTCAGGAGCTAGGGAAACAGAATAACTGGATCTGCGTGGATTATGCCCTGGAGACACAGCGGAGAGCGTGGCTTGAGGGCTACCAGATGTCAATTGAGAACCTGATTGATGAGGGAGGCAAGACAGGCCATGCCATTTGCTCAACCTGGGTAGGCGATAAGTGCATCTACCTGGAGCCACAAAGCACCCAGAACTGGATTGGGGCTGAGAAAGGGAAAGTGGGCTTTGCGTATAGCCCGGTGTCAGTTTGCCCCGAAACCGGTGAGGCAACGTATAGAGTGGAATAAACAGATGGTTGGTGGTAGCGTGAGCGGCGGGGGGAACGGTTAAATCATTTATTATTCAAGTTCAGAACCTTTAGTCTCAACCACATTTGCGGCTCGGTGACACCAAAGATTTCCGCCATTTTGCTCAGATTTTTTATTTCCGCCCACTTTTCCTCTACCCACTTCCTGGGCATCAGGATACAGACAGCGAAGTAATCAGCCACCAGCTCGTTAAAACAACCCGTTTCAAGTCCGTTTTTCCGGAATACCGGAGTAGCCCGGGAATGGGCCAGGATATGGAACGCCTCGTGGAACAGGGTAAATCGCCTTCTGTCCGGCGTGTCATTTTCATTAAGCTGTATTACCCAATCGTCTCCCAGATTCCAGATAGCCCCGTGATGGGCTGTTAACGGCACTAAACGGACTTCTACCTCACGCTCCTTGTCAACCAGGGAAACAATTTCTTCCGGCACCGGCGGGCCGTCAACTCCTGACCCCTTGAGGATGCTCTGTGACAGCATTTCTACCAGTTCAAAAATCCGGCCGGGCGTCATCTTCTCTATAGAACTATAATTGCGGGGGTCGAATTCGTGCTCATTAAGGTCCAGGAGATGCTCCAGGTGCTCCCGATTCTCGGCAAGGCACCAGTTGCATTCCTCTCTCACCCGGCAAGAATTAAAAATGGGGCATTCAACCCCATCGCCGCGGCTTATATAGCCCCAAAGCTCAGATTCCCATTTAGGAACCCGGGCTTTTCCTCCTCCCATTTCTCCTCACTCTCCGCCTTTCGATTAGGTCCTCAATCATGGTGATCATGTCCTCATCCAACTCGCTGGGGTACTTCCTTCGGGCATACTCACGGAATTCAGGCCATTCAGAAGGCCCCTCGTCGGAGGTGCGCGGCAGGTGCCCCGCCAGAGAAAGTATCTTCTCCAGCGGCACATGGCTGTAGTCGGACAGCCTACGGCAGGACTTGGTGCTGGGGATGTCTTTGTTGGAAAGCCAGCGGCTTACTGTCGCATGGCTTACTCCCAGGTCAGCTGCCATCTGGCTCGGTAACCGGCTCCGACGATGCATAAGTTCCCTGAGGAATGTTACCATAGGAACCTCTTGTGTACTCATAGGTTCATTCTACACACCGTAACATAGCTTGTCAATACCCCGAAAAACTTTTTTTTGAGGTCATTTTCCCCTTTTTTTGCTTCTGCGGACAGTGCGTTAAAAAATTTTTTTAAAATTTTTTTTTAAACCTATTGACAAAACTTCAAGGCAGTGATAGAATTGTCCGCACAAGTACAAAACTTGTCCGTGGACGGAATTTAGTCCCAAAAGCTATTGACAAACGGGAAGAGTATTGCTAGAATTGTCCGCCTAGGGACGTAAGAAGTCCGCAAAAGAACAGGGGGGAGGAAGTAGCGGGGGGGGATGATGCGGTGGTGGCTAAAAAAATAACGCGTACGCCGTTGCCTTTGGAAAAGGAACAACGGCCGAATAGAAAGGGGGTGATGATTATTGGAGATGGAAAAGGCCAGTAAACAAACCGACAAGTTAGTCTTCATTTAGGAGGGTAAAATTAAATGAAACCCAATATATTCCAAAAATTCAGCAGATGGCGAGTGGCACGCGCTCTGGTAGCAGTGGTGCTGGTGGTGGTGCTGGGGATGATGCTGATACCGAGCGCGATGCCCAGCGCGGTGGCTAACGCCGGCGGCGGAATGGGCGGTGATTGTACAGCCACTGCCGATAATTTCACCATCTGCAAGGACACCACAATAGATAACACTCTGTTTACCGACCACGGCGTCACATGCTGTGACACCTGCACGATGGTCATTGACCACTCAGGGGTAGACGGCGATGCGGTGGGGACATACACCTACACGGTTACCTGTACCGATGGGGATTGCGTGGATATGGCGACGGGTACCGTAACCGTGGTGGGCTGTGTGCTGGTAGACATCATCGAGTGCCCCGGGTGTCCGCTATCCAAATGCGGTGAAGAACCCCGCATCGTGGCACCATGCACCGACTTCGGGGTGAAGGCGAAGATTACCAATGACACCGGGGAAGTCCAGTGCGTGACGGCGGAGTTAATCATTGACAACTACGCCAATACGTACGCCAGGCCGGTAACGACTCCTAGCGTGAACCTGGGCTGGATGGACCCGGGCGAGGTGAACATAGCCGCCTGGACGGTACACTGCGAAATGGCAGGCGTAGCGGAAATCAAGATTAAAACGGACAAGACGAATCAAGAGGTTATGCGCAAGTATAATCCGACCTACGATATCTGCCTAGTGGACCAGTACACCGACCCCTGTCTCACTGTCGTGCTTGAAGGACCATGCGAGGTCTGCACCAACTGCGAGGACTATCAAATGGATGAGTTCGTCCTGACCGCCACCGTCACCAACAACGGCGACTGCGGCGTAGTGGACGGCGAGGTAGAAATTTTTATCGCCGGCGGCACGGGCAGTGCCTCCCTGAAGACGGGGATGGGGCAGAGCCTGAGCCAGGATTTGCCGTACCTTGAACCGACCGGCGTCAGCGGGAATTCCGCGACAGTCCAGTGGGTATTCGTCTGCGACAGCCAAGGTGATGTAGGCTTTGAAACCATCACCTCGGGCTTCAGCGTGTGTGACTACACGCCAGTCTCCGCACCGACTGAGGATACCTGGACGGTATGCCAGTGGGACACCCTGGTGGACATACTGTGCGTGAAGGGACTGACCACCGACCTAAGAACAGACCCCTTGAAAGGACAGAGCAAGTACATGCCCGCCTGCAATGATAACTGCCTGATGGATGGCAGCGGCGCGATGTACGACGTGGTCTCCACGGAGCAGATGTTCATGGTAAGAGCAGAGGTGATGAACTGCACCCCGTTCCAGAAAGACATGTGGGCGCGGCTGGTAATACCGGACATAACCTACTGGAACCTGATAACCGACTCCAAGGTACAAATCTACTGCCCGACAACGGACCAGGAATTCTGGGTTGACCCCAATATCTGCAGTGCCAGCATGCCTACCTACGTGGAGGTGCTGCTGGATGACCTGTGCAACTGCTGCTCCGCCGAGATTACCTGGTATCTGGAGTGCCTGAAGGCCGATGGGGATCCAACAAAGGATGATATAGTCGTCGAGGTCACTGACCAAGGGACCAGCAACTGCCTGTGGGGCGACTATTCTATTGACCCGCTCTGGTCCAACACGAACTGCGACTGCAACCTGGCGTACATCACCCAGGTGGACAAGGCGCACCTCATCGGCTGCCTGAAGGCCTACGTGGACGACTGCGACCCCTGCGAAGCGGAGCAGGTGAACACGGTGGCGGTGGGCCAGGAGTACGACGTCATGGTCTGCATAGAGAACACGGGAGACGCGCTGGCGAAGGACGTATATATTAACCTGACCGTCAACGGTCCGACCACCTGCCACAAGCAGACACCCTACACCGACCTGTCTATCGGCAATGTACCCGGCAACGACACGGTGTGCAAGTGGCTGAGCGAGCTTATCCAGTGCCAGCCGGAGTGCAACGGCGAGGGCACCACCATGGTCATTATCAACGACATATGGGGCGAGGACGATAACACCTGCGAGCCGGTCCTGGCGGAAAACATTGACATACCGTGCCCGCTGGAAATCAGCCAGTGCGACTTTGAGGTGGAAATCATCAACCCCAAGTGGTGCGAAGACTGGTGCTACGGCGATGTCTTTAGCGTGAAGGCACAGATAAGGAACTGCGGCAGTTGCGACTTTGAGGCGCCACAAAAGGTCGAACTGATGTGGGACGGCCCGGGCGATGTCGAGCTACTGACAACCGGTATGCCCAATCCGTACCGAATGGGCGATATCATGCATAACCCCTGCCTGGAGGGCGACTGCACCATGCCTCCCTGCACCACACCTGAGCTGACCTGGAACGTCAGGTGCATCAAGCCGGGTGACGTAACCTTCCACGTCTGCGTGGAGACGGCGGCGAACTGGACCGGACTTGACCCGCAAGACGTGCGCAAGCACCTGCAGGTCCTAGACATCACGGAAGATATTCCCGGTAACGAGGGACCGGCTACCGTACACCAGAAGATGCCGCCCGATGTGACCGTGGAAATCCTCTCACCGGCTGACGACTTCACCTTCATCGGCACCTCGCAGGAGTTTGCCGTGACCGCGGAAATCTTCAATGAGACCTCCTGGGGTTGCGATAGTGACCTTATGGAATTTCCGGTCACCATCACTGACGTGGAGCTGGTCATGGACCCGGCTAACGCCTCCATTTTAGAGGACCCGTTCAGTGAGCCGATTCAAATCGCGGCGGGCGGCTCTCAGGTACTTACCTGGACGCTGGTCTGCGACAAGAGCGGCATGATGGCGGCTGAAGTAATCGTCACCGCCGAAACCGAAGCTGTCTGCCACGTAATTACGGAGGAATCACAACCGATAATACTCTGGCAGTACCCGG
Organism: uncultured Dehalococcoidales bacterium; assembly: GCA_964558705.1. Lineage (GTDB taxonomy): Bacteria > Chloroflexota > Dehalococcoidia > Dehalococcoidales. Next base: position 22,898 of record CAZLFC010000001.1, on the reverse strand, counting down.
CGGCGCACCTTGATGTGGAAATACTCAGCGTAACCCCATCAACCAGTATTAACGTCTGCGATGAGTTCACCGTCAACTACAAGGTGACCAACACCGGAGAAGCCGACGCCACCGAGGTTGAGGCTTTCCTGTCAGTCGTTCCGGAAGGGAGCGCCCGCCCGATTGCGGGTATTGGCAGCGGCTACAGCGTGGATATCGGCACCCTTGCAGGACATGAGCAGGACGGCGATTACTACGGCTCATGGAACATGCACTGCAAGGAAGCCTGCGAGAGCACCCTCAATATCACCGCGGCAGGCTTTGACGAGTACGGCTGGCATCAGAAGCAACAGTGCCAGAGCACCGGTTACTTCGACATAACCGATGGTGAAATCCGCAAATTTGAGTGGTGCGAAGGCGGCGACAGAAACGGTGCTTCAGGCTACGAGGGTATACGCTTTGAGTGGGAAGGCGAGGCCACCGGCTTGATAGGACCGTGTATCATTGAGAGCGAGGTTGAATTCAGGGTAGACAACAACATACCACCGCCAGAGTATACCTGCGGTACCGGTCTCTTGAGCCTCTACGGCAATATCAATCCAAATGGTAGCTTCGAGGGCGAAGCAATCGTCAAGGAACAGCACATTTGCGGAGACCCGAATACGCCATACGCCTGGGAAGGTACTATATACCTTAGGCATGGGGAGCTCACCGTCATTAATGGTGCGTTTTACGGTAAACTTAAGGGCAACTTAGAGTCTATGCCAATAAGAGGCGGTGATGGTATACCAATCACGATACTGTTCAACAACGGTACCTACTGCAGCACCATGGCATCAACACCGCTCCTTGAGATTCCCGACAAGTTCATCGAGGATGCCAGCGTCACCGTTAAACAGCTACCGGCATCGACCGACCTCGAAATCACCAAGATTGTACCCATCATGGATTACGACTATGATGTCGGCGAACCGGTAACCTTCATGGTCACCGTGGAGAACCTCGGTCCCTCAGATGCTACCGACGTAATGGTCAGAGACATCATACCGAGTGGTCTGAACTACACCGGCAGCTCCGGCTTACAGGGCTGGTACGATGTTGGCAGCGGCATCTGGGATGTTGGCGACATAGCTGATGGTGACAGCGCCTGGTTACAGATTGATGCCACCGTTACCAAGGTCGGCGTCATCACGAATCAGGCAATCATCATCGGTGCTGCCCAACCCGACCCGGCTACCAACAACAACATGGCCATGGTGAGTATTACCGGGCTGGCATTGCCACCGGTAGAGGATGCTAACGTCGACCTCGTTAACGGCTACAACCTTATCTCACTGCCGCTGATACCGTATGACGAAGACCTGGAAGACGTCCTGTCAGACGTAATCAGCAATGTGGATCGCGTAGACATGTACGAGGCGGACGAGACGGGTGTAGGGACGTGGAACACCTGGTACACGGGTACTCTACCGCCAGATAGCCTTTTCACCATGGAAGACGGCTGGGGCTACTGGGTTGACTACTCAGGCAGTCCCATGGCTTTCAACTTTGGAGGCTGGGAATTTGCCGATGAGTCAGACCCGTTAATCCCGCCACCATCATACGATGTATACAATGGATGGAACTTAATCGGCTTCAAGTCCACTGCACCCAAGGCAGCAGCAGAGTACCTGGCCGGTATAGCCGGTAAATACGTAATGATTTACGGCTTTGACGGCACCAGCTACTTCGTTGTTGGCTCGCCAGGACATGAATCCTTCGAGCCTGGCTTCGGCTACTGGCTGGCCGTCGTGCTTGAGCTGGGAGAGACAGGAACTATATATCCATAAAAATTCTAGCTTAAGCTGAAAGGACGGTGGACAATATGAAGACCAGATTAACAAAGAGAGGGAAACTAGCAGGGGGCCTCGGCCTCCTGCTAGCCCTGGCCTTAGTCGTTACGCTGAGTTTGCCGGCATTCGCCGCTGGTCCCCCTCAGAGACCTCATACGTTCTGGGGCAGTGCCAGTGTATGTTCGACACCAGCTGTAGGAGCCGTATTTTCAGCCGAGATAGATAGTACGGTAGTCGCCACTACAACGGTAGACCTAGATGGCCATTACGGCCACGAGACGGAATTCAAATTTCCAGGGGAAAATGGTGATTTGATACAATTCTACATCGATGGTAAATTGGCCGAATTTTTCGATGGGGAATGGCGCGATACGTTTGTTTTTCAATCCGGTGGGACTACCGAACTTGACTTAGTAGTACCTGAAGGCGAACTGACGGTTACTGCCAATCCCCCCGCGGGTGGCGTGGTTACCGGTGGCGGCACCTTTGCTTGCGGCATAGACACACCAATCACGGCCACGGCAGAAGCTGGCTGGGAGTTCGACGACTGGACTGGTACCGGCATCACCGATTCCGAAGCAGAAGTAACTACCGTCCTTATCGATGGAAACAAAACGGTAACCGCTAACTTCAGCATCATACCAGATGGTGATACCTACGAGCTGACGGTGCTGGCCGACCCGGATGACTGCGGCATAGTCACCGGTACGGGGCCACATCCGGCAGATACATGGGTGGCGATTACTGCCGACCCGGACGTATGCTGTGACTTCGTCAACTGGACCGGTTGTGAAGGTATCGCCGACCCCAATGCCGAGTCGACCACAGTACTTCTTGACGCTGATAAGACGGTAACCGCTAATTTCAACAGGCTACGGTATACGCTAACGGTTATTGACGACCCGCCTGAGGGTGGTGATGTCACCGGCGGCGACGAATACGACTGCTGTACAGACGCCTCGATTATGGCCGTCGCGGCAACTGGCTGGTACTTCAACAACTGGACTGGTGATGATATCGACGATTCGGGCTCGCCCGCAACAACAGTCCACATCGACGGTGACAAGACAGTAACCGCTCATTTCGCTGAGGAGGGCGAGGTAAACCTGACAGTCAATAGTACTGAAGGCGGCTCGGTAACTGACCCCGGTGAGGACACGTTCCCCTACACTACGGGAGATGTGGTTGACCTGGTGGCAGAACGTGAGTGTGGCTTCGTGTTCCTCAACTGGAGCGGTGATATAGGTACAGTGGCCGATGTTAACGACCCCTCTACCACAATAACCATGAACGGCAACTACGAAGTCACCGCGAACTTTGCCTCAGGGCTCCTGATGGGAATTGATCTCGATGCAGGCTGGAATACCTTTTCCACACCCATAGCCCTAGACTCCTGCATCGCTACATGGGAAGACTTTGTTGACTACTGCGGGTTAGACTGGGAGATAGGCTACTACTACAATGTCAGTACCAAGTACTGGGGATTAATAACCGGCGACCGAACGGTAACCCCCCTGGAGGGATACTACGTGAGCCTGGGTACCGCCGGCACGGCACTGATAGTGCCTAATCCTGAGCCTACACCCCCGCCATACAAGGAACTGGCGGCCGGTTTGAACCTGATAGGCCTGGCATCACTGACGGACAAGGATGTTGTTTCTACTCTAACTGACGTATATGAGGTCACCGGAGGTCTTCGAGGATATTCGAGGGTGATGAATCCGCCAATCAACGGCACCGGCGACTGGCCTGTGGACAACAACTTTGACAGGGACGACGCTTATGTGCCTACGATGGAGGTAGGCTACAGTTACTGGGTAATCATGATAAATCCAGGCGGCTTGTACGGTTTCACCGAAACGCCGCTACTACCATGATTACCTGACCAGATACGAAAGGGAGGCTCCATAAAATAAAATAATCGGGGCCTCCCTAAACTAAGGAAGGGAGGAGGATGACGATGCAAGTGAAGAAATTTCTTTTTATAGCTACAGCAGTGCTGCTGGGTCTATGTGCTACTCCTGCCTATGCCCAGGGACCCGTGCTGCCCCATGCTTTCTACGGTAGCCTGGAGATAGACGGTAGCGCGGCACCAGCCGGTATCACGGTGGAAGCCAGAGAAGCTGGAGGAGGTGACGGAGTCGCTACCGGCGAGGGCAATCCCCTCATAACCACCCAAGTGGGCTTTTATGGTATCGAGGACCCATTAGGGGTAAAGCTGGTTGTCCAGGGTGACCTGGCCAACGGGGATACCATAGAATTCTTAGTGGATGGGCAGCTGGCGGACCAGACTGCAACGTTTATAAGCGGGACTCACCCCGCGACAAGGCTGGACCTGACAGTAACCACACCAGCTAATGGAGGTGGTAACGGTGGTGGCGGCGGCGGTGGTGGAGGTGGAGGAGGAGGAGTAGCTGATACTACGCCCCCCCTCATTATGGATGTCCTGACTACCTGTCATGAGGGCGTTACGGAGACTAGTGCCGATATCTGCTGGAGGACAAGCGAGCTAAGCACCAGCCAAGTGGAGTACTGGGGCAGCCCGGGCAAGTTATCAGAACTTGATGAGACACTGGTCACCAACCATTATACCCAGCTAACCGGCTTAACCCAGGGTACCACATATACCTACAAAACCATGTCCGAGGACAGGGCCGGTAACCTGGCAGTATCCGCCGAGTTTACCTTTACCACCCTGGGGACAGCACCAGCCGCTGCTTTCACCAGCAGTGATCTCGCCATATCTCCAGGTGAGGTAGCCATTGGCAAAAGCGTAGCTATAAGTGTACAAGTTACCAACACCGGTGATGCTGCTGGCAACTATGAAGTTGTCCTAAAAATAAATGGTGAGGTGGAAAGTACCAAGTCGGTATTTTTGACAGATGCCGAGAGTAAGTCGGTTAGTTTCACCGTAACCAAGGATAAAGCAGCTAACTACTCAATAGATGTTAATGGCCTTACGGGTTCATTCACAGTTAAGGCAGAGGTAGCACCAGCACCCGCGCCAGCACCAGCACCCGCGCCAGCACCAGCACCAGCACCAACTCCGACCGGTTTTCCGTGGTGGGGGTGGGTGATAATAGGGGCTGCCGTGGCGGCAGGGTTGCTTGTTTACTTCTTTGTAATACGCCGAAGAGCACACTGAAACTAAATACTTATTCCTGTCCACAAAAACTACGGGGCAAGTTTCTTACTTGCCCCGTATTACATTTTAGAAACAATGTTTCCCGTTTTTTACACAGTCGGTCTATCTTAATCAGCCGTTATAATCGCTCAACTGCCCGTTTCAATACCTTGCCTGAACTCACCCTTTTTGGCCTCGGCGATTTCCCTCATGATAGCCAAAATTCCGATGAGAGTACGCTGCATAGCAGGCGGCTCTGACGCCAGCATCGTGGCTACATAGGGGTCCAGCCTCCCCACATTCTGCATATCATACTGCCCCCCACCCCCAGCGGTATCAGAAGTCTGAGGGGACAGGTAGCCAACAAAGGAAAATAGCTCAACTTCACTTAAGCCCAGGGGTTTGGCGAGCCTTCGTAGAACTGAGGCTGACGGCAAACGCTCTCCCCTCTCGATGCGGCCTAAATGCGATATTGATACTCCTGACTTGGCACTAAGCTGAGATAATGTCAGCTCTGCCATCAGCCTCCGCTGCTTAATGATTCTGCCTAAATCAATATTGGTAGTAGTCATTGGTACACCTCCTCACACCATCTATGTTTTCAATCTGTTAATCAAGATATGTTTAGCATTGCTCCTCCCCTTTCTCCGCAACCTGATTCTCCCTGTTACTCTTAATGTTCTCTAACGAGCGTTTTACGTTCCTTTGCGTAATCTTAGTATAGCACAATTTTCTACTTTTGTGAATAGGTTGTCCGCTATTTTTGACAAACATCCCTTAAAAGGAAGCGCTACTAACTATGATTGATGCCATAATTGGACTTTGGAGGGGAAAGGATTTGTCAAAAGGGGTTCCTGATGGGACATCGGAGACAGAGTCTGATACGGGTAGTTATAATGGGGCACGCTTCACTATATAGCCGCGGGGAGGTCGGGCAGATAGGAGATGATTACTATTATGTCTCTCCCCTATATTCTTTTCTTTGTATCCAGCTTGTCTTTTCCGGCGTGAGTAACAGTACATCAATGGGACCACCTACATTCTTGGGCCTTGCCTGAAACCGGATGGTATCAATTGTGGTCCTGACCGCATAGATAGCAAAATCAATGGCATCTTGAATTGGCATAGCATCCCATACTACCGGCGCCTTAACCACCGGCTGCGCCTTACCATCAGGGCTTACCAGATGAGAGGGACTTAGTATCCCGGCCATAACATCGCACTGCCCGCCCCAGGAAGTACCATAGGCTACTTCGTTTGTTCCTGACTTGGTATTCAATCTTTTCATCTCATTTTTGGCTACCTGGCAGTGATAGACGTGAGGCACACTTATTTTTGCCTCCTTCTTAAAGCCGGCTATATGGAAGGCGGTATTGGCGTCAGGGAACTTTTTATGGAAAAATTCCAGCAGCTTCTGGGAAACGCTGAGCACATCATCTCCATCCCCAAGAATTTCCTCCTGGAACCTTTTTACATAGCTTTCGATGGTTATCCTGCCCAGTACAAACTCGCCAAACGTACTTATGCCCACCCCCTGCTTCGATAGGCTAAAGGTCTTATAAACGAAGTCGGAACCTACTGTCTCCACAGGTTGTGTTTTAGTCCCGTCTGGTGCTTGCCGCTGAATGGTAATCGATTGGCGGCTGTCAGAAGCCATAATAATCGCTTCGGGGACATAGACTGTAACTACAAACGACATCTCACTACCTCCCGGACACTCTGCAAAACTCACCGTCTACGGCAGGCTGCCTGGCATCCCGGTCACGAACCGGCCTTTATACTTAATATAAGCATAACATATTTTAAGCACCCGGTGGACTGCCAGGCACAGAAACAGGCAATTAAAAGGGCTAAAAGAAACCCAGATACCAATTAAGAATGCCACTGCCCCAGAAGAGTGTGATAATGGTTGCCAGCGACAGAAAAGGGCCAAACGGGATGGCTTCTCTCCGTTTCTTTACTTTGAGCAAGAGAAGAAGTCCGGCTACCAGGCCACCCAGAATTACCCCTATTAGTATAGCCACGAATACCAGGGGGAAACCGGTAACCACACCTATCAATGCCGCCGCTTTAACATCTCCCCACCCCATTCCTACCGGATAAATAAGAACCGGGATTAGAAATAAAACAAAACCAATAGTCCCACCCATAATGCCGTTGACGACTTCGGACCAGGGTAATGAGATGCCAGCAATTCCCGACGGAAGCAGGAAGATACTGATAAGCAGAGCCACCGCCGTCACCGGATAGACTATTCTATTAAGTATCAGCTTGTGCTCCAGGTCGATAACGCCAATCACGATAAATACACAGCAGTAAAAGACGGTAACCGCAAAGTCAACGCTCAAACCATATTGCCAGTAGGTAAAAGCAAACAGGAGCCCGCTGACCAACTCTATCCAGAACACGCGACGAGGAATAGGCACCCGGCAATAGCGACAACGACCGCGCAGTAGCAGGTAGCTGAATAACGGCACCAGGTCTTTCGGCATCAGGCGATGCCGGCAGACGTCACAATGGGACGGAGGATACACCAGCGATTTTCCAGCCGGCAAGCGGTCAATACAGACATTCAGAAAACTGCCGATGGCAGTACCGAACAGACCAAATACAACGGTTAGTATGATATTCATTTCGCTACATTTTGAATGTTTTGCTACATCCAGTCAACAGTATACTGCCAGTTTTTCCCGGTAATATCAACATCTGGGTCTTCATTTAACCACTAAAGTATTATACGGCTCCAATCTCCTCAGTACTACAGTACTTTATTCTCAGCGTGAAACATTACTAATAACTCATTGACGCTGAGCCAGATTGCGCTACAATTAGAGCAACAGAACTGCCCACAATACGGGTGAAAGGAGGTTAAGAGATGAAGAGGTTCGTCAAGCAGTTTCGCTATGGAGAGAAAGGTTTTACCTTGATTGAGTTGCTGGTGGTGGTCGCTATCCTCGGTGTACTGGCCGCGGTAGCCGTCCCCAATGTCGGCAAGTTCATGCAGAAGGGTGAAACCGAGGCAGCCGCTACCGAGATGCACAACGTTCAGACAGCTATGATGGCGATGATGGCTGACCAGGGTGCAACCACCGTCACCGCGGTAGTCGCGGAAACCAACGATATGGCCACGTTTCCCGCTGGACCTGTACCCCTTTACGGGGCAGTCGGAGCCCGCTACCTGAGTGTGAAAGATGGACTCACCGCATGGAATTACACCTGCGAATCGGACGGCACGGTGACCCAGGGTTTGAAAGCAACTCCACCGGCACCGTGAGTCTGAGCATAAGCAATTTGAAGCTTAAGGAAACCCTCTTAATAAAAGGCCTACCAGCGAAGTTCTAAAAGTAGTTTTGCTGGTAGGCTTTCTGTTGTCACTTATTCGCAGATTAAGAAAAATGCAGGGCTTGATAGTGTTGATGCCTCAGGTCAAGCCTAAAAAGGTACTTGAGCCATGTCAGAAGTCGTATCGACCTTACCGATAAGCTTTTCTACTTCATTATGGTCATTACATAAGGCAAACAGGCTGTTGCTGCTGATTGTTCCCTCTTTGTACAGGTTTACGAGCGCCTGGTCAAGCAACTCCATACCCAGATGAGCATGAGTGCGGATTACATTGTGGAGTTGATATATCTTGCCCTCTCTGATGAGATTCCTTATCGGCGCGTTAGCCAGCATAATCTCAACTGCGACTGCTCTTCCCGAGTCATCGGCTTTAGGAGCGAGAGTTTGACACAGAACGCCGATAAGCAAAGATGCCAACCGTGTTTGGGCCAGGTGGCGCTCGTGGGGAGGGAACAGGTCTATTATTCGTTCAATAGCCTGTGGTGCGCTCGGGGCGTGACCGGTGGTTAATATCAGGTGTCCTGTCTCAGCCACGGTAAGCACTGCCGAAGCTGTTTCCAGGTCCCTCATCTCACCCACCAGAATCACATCCGGGTCCTGCCTCAACACATGCCTTAGCGCATCGGCAAAGGACAGAGTGTCACTGCCAAGCTCACGCTGGGTTATAACGCACTTAAGACTCGTATAGCTATACTCAATAGGGTCTTCAACTGTGACCACGCGGCGACGTTTGATTTTGTTCAGGTAGCCAATCATCGCGGCCAGGGTGGTCGATTTGCCACTGCCGGTAGGTCCGCTAACCACCACCAGTCCCCGGGGTTTAAGAACCAGCTCTTTACATATCTGGGGCAGTTTCATCTCGTCTACGGTAGGAATATCCAGCGGCAGCAGACGGATGGCCAAGCTGGTCGTTCCACGCTGTCTGGCGGCGTTACAGCGAAGCCGTCCGACGTCGGGGATAGTATAACCAAAGTCCAGCTCCAGACGCCTCTGAAAGTCTTCCCTCTCCTTATCTGAAGTTAGCTGAGCGAAAGCCTGCTCCACATCATCGGGCGTCAGCGGCGGGCTATCCGCCAGCGGCTCCAGAAAGCCGTTGATACGGAGTAGCGGTGGGCTGGCAGCAACCAGATGCAAGTCAGAGGCTTCCCTGGCTTTGGCCAGATTGATTAGTGAAAAAACATCCATTGGCCTTATTCCTTCTTTTTAAGAATCATTTCTTGAGAATCAGGGTAAACTCCATTTCCTCGTCGCCAATTTTCTTTATACCAGCGATAACAACCTCAGAAAACCTGAGAGTAGCGCTTAGTCTTTCCGCGTAGTGCAAGACCTTGGCTTCATCTGGTGCGTTGCCTTTTATAGTCAAGGTATTGCCGGCATGGCTAATGCTGGTCAGGTTTACCGTGACCGGCAGGCTGGATGTAGTAGCATCCAGGTCACCGTTAACTACACGACGCCGCATGTCTAGACTTTCGGCGGCCAAAACAAAGGTAGCTTCAGATGCCTCTACCCCGACGACGGTCTCCTCCAACCTGGCGACATCATCAGTCAACTCCTGTTTCTGTAATTGCTTTTGTATGAGGACCTGATTGGTCATATCCAGCTGGCTACGCATTGACTCGGTATTAGCCGAGGTATCCTGGAAGAGCATAAACAGGAAAACAAGCACACAGGCCACCACGACGATACCGGGTAGAACAACAACCCTGCCTACGGAAATAGGCCGAGGGTGGTAGGCAGCCGGCAGGGAGTCTAAATCTGCCACGGCAAGTCCCGTTTCTTTCCCTGCCGACAGCTCTTTGAGAGCCAGACCGATGTTGACCATATAACGACCGGCACTGAACTGCTCAGGATACGTCAGCGGCGAAGGTAAAGGCGAAGCAGGGTGACCAAGGTCGTCCGATAAGGATTGCCACAGCTCCGATTCTTCAGCAAGTTCGCCGGAGACATATATAGGCACGCTGGAGTCAAGAGGATTTTCCGGGTTATTGGCATTGTAGAACTTGATAGTTCTATCAAGTTCGTCTCTTATCATGGGCAGCTTTGCCGGCCAGGTCAAAGCTTCGCCGGGGAAGGAGACGGTGCGGATAGGCTGAGGAACTCCGCCGGCCATGATTACGATGTCAAATTCGGCGGGATGAGCATCTACGATTATAGCTGTCGGTTCCTTTACCGCCCTGGCCAAAGCCATGGGTTTTATGTCCAGAAACGACGGCGTAATCCCTACCTGACGCAGCACCCTGAGCAGAGCATCAACGGTTCTACGAGGTACGGCTACCAGGAACACCTGTGTTTTACCCTCTGGAGCCGGAATTGTCTGCCACGAAAGATAAAGCTCCTCAAGTTCAACCGGTAGAGCCGTTTTCGCGGCACTTATTACCGCTTCATCCAGCATGGCTTTGGGTAACTGGGGTAATATAAGCGGACGGGATAGGCAACGGAGTCCACTTAAGCCAACGATAGCCTTTTTAGGACTCACCTTCTGGGATTTAAGAAGCAGTTTGAGCCTGGCGGCAACCTCTGCCTCTTTGATGATAACATTACCCCTGACCAAGCCCGGCTCCAGCGGTAACTCAGCCCACTTCTTTACCTCCTTACCGGCGGATACCAGTACCTGGAGTTTAGTATCATCAATATATAAACTAATCTTCTTGGCCATAATCAGTCACCTACATAGGAATAGATATTCACCTGAACCTTAGCCACCGGCTTCTTGGTCTCATCTTCATCTTCCTCTTCCTCTTCCTCTTCCTCCGCCTCCTCCTCCCCAATCACTCTGGGAATCTCTATCTGCACCGATTGAACCAGGCCCAGGGGGAACTTATTGGTCAGCTCGGAGGCAAAATTGGCTAAATTGGGCAGGTCCCCTTCGACCTTTACCACAAACGTCAGGAGGGAACAGGTAACCCCCTCCATATTCCCCCCGCTCTGGCCCGGTGAGCTGACCTCAATTACTTCCACTTTACAATTCCTGGCAACGTCAAACAATACGGAGCTGGCGGCAATGCTGGTGGTTGGTCTGTAAAGCTTAGTCTTGGCAGTTTTAAGGTTTTTCTTAGCTTCGGACAGACGGCTTTCCAGTTCCTCCTGCTGGGCATAGAGCCCCTCAAATGAAAACAGAGACAATTTCATTTTAGCCAGGGATAAATCCTGGTCCAGTTGTTTTTGCGCATCTATTTGTCCTCTGTAGGCCATACCCAAGCTGGCCAGCAGAATCACCACAATGCCGACTGCCAGTAGTAACCAGCTTGTCTTACTTAATTTCATAGATTATCACCTCACCTATGTCCCTCTGCTGTAATCGTAAGTAATGATGCCGAGGCTGTTGGGTGCTAACCCGCCAAGCTCACTGCGAAAGGACAGGATTATATAGACCAGGTTCCAGGAGTCAATGCCGGTGGTTAACTTTACCTCAGCCGAGGTATCACCCTGGTTCATAATGGGACTTGAAACGTTAAAAGTATCAATATCAACACCATCTATGAACTCTCCACCGAGGCCAGTACTCATTCCGTTCCAAACATTATCCTGAGGATTAATCTCATCACTCAGGTAATTATCATTGAACTGTAGGTAATCACCGGCATAGAATTCATCCCCTTCACCGACGAAGCACGTCAAGGCGGCTTCGGCATCTTCAGGCGTCAGGAAGCCTTCGATACTAAAGGTATGGGAACTATACATGTCAGAATAAAGGTAATGGTCATAGAGAAAGAGCTGATGGGCTTTTTCCTGGGGACTACCATAGATTATGACTATAGACCAGGCAGCGTAAGACCATTCATCCCCGGTTGAGCCACCAACATCGATAACAGTATATGTCCCGTTGCCATCGGGCGTAATCAGCTTAACCAGTTCGGTTACATCCCTGAAGCAGGAGTAGGAATAGTCAGGCGGGTCATTTTCCAGGAGCCACCATCTGGAGGCAGTTATACCCTGGAAAACCGGCTGATAATTAACCTCAGCGTATACCTGAGTACACTGGGGATAGCCAGTGCCGTCGTCATACAGCCTCACGCCGATTTGCAGACTGTCTATCTCAGACCAGGTCCAGTCTTCACCCGTATAAGGATTCGTAGTCCAGGTTTTGGAGTAGTTACCCCAGCCAGCGTTACCGATAAGGGTAATCTCACTGCCATAGTATGATGAAGAATGCGTCCGGGCAACTATCTCCATTCTCATGTCGGCACACGTTCCCGAGTAATATGCCCTGGCCCTGGCACGCACAGTCACGCTACTGATACTGCCACTGCCTTCAACATGATTCTGTATATTATAACTATCCACTCTCGTCTGACCGTACGTTGAATAAACGTAGCTTGAGCTGTCGTCAGCCACTTCTTCATAAACACACCTGTAGTTACTGGATTCACCATAGCGATAACATTGCGTATAGCTACCACTTGCATTCGGCCTCAGCATCTCGGTAGCGGGGTCGGGAGTTATTTCACCCTCAACAGCCTCACCCTCCTCATCGAAATAAACGGAACGACCGTCTATCTTAAGACCACAGGTCTTATCAGCCACCATCTCGCCTTCCAATTCATACCAGCCTGACCAGTAAAGATAAGCTATAATAACCTCGGCATCATCTGGAATATCAGACATAGCGGCACTACTTTCACCAAGTAATGTCTCACGCTTTTTATCACTATTCAAATCAAGCATCAAAGTATTACCTGTAGCTCTATAATCTCCACGTAACTGGCATCCACCACCACCCAGCATCTGTTCAGGCCCCATTCCGATGTAAGTATAGGCTTCCACGGTGAGGCTTTCTTCCGTATCATTGTCAGTAGCCGTTGAGTTTACCCGGTAAATAGTACACCCGGTCTCCCAGGACAGGTAAACATCACTGTTGGTCGTTCTCACCCAGGAGTAGCTACCTCTAACTTTTTCGCCTGCCGGGGATACGTTAAAATAGAGGATTCTGGTTATGGGGAACTCGGTGCCCGGGGTGAAACCTCCACCCGGCGGCTCCGGAGCTGGCAAATCAGTAAAGTTAACCGCAGGTTGAAATTCCCAGATTAGGGCCTTACCGCCATGCCAGTCGGATTCCGACGGATTATCAGTGGTAATACCTGAACTTGAACCATTCACATAATCAAAGCCAACCGGCAGCCATACCCCTACCCTATCTACATACAAATCTCCCTGAGTGTCGTCATAGCTGATGTGAACCTCGTATTCCCCCTCCTGTAAACCAGTTATACCGCTGGTGGCCAACAGGCAGCTGGGATGAGCCGTGCCGTTCTCATCACTTTCCAGACCTCCCAGAGGCCAGATTTGCTGGGCGCTAATATCTATTGACATTCCATTTATATCCTGGGGCAAGGAATAGGTATACTCTGTCTCATAATCATACTGCTCAAGAATAATCTCCTCGTTCATCGTCTTCCAGAGGGCCTGTTCCAGTCCGGCATCAGCCGCGTAGCTCAGTGCCAGCTTATTTTCATGAAGTTGACCGGCCTTAAGCCCTGTGCCGGCATGGGATAGGACTGGAACAACGAGAAGCCCGCTAAAAAGCAGTAGAATCAAGACTGCAGGTAGAGCTATTCCACTCTCGTCTCTTATAAATCTGGCTAAAGTCTTTTTCATCAATCTTTCCTGCTATCATAATGTTAGCTATTATTAATCCGGCCTGGGGAGAATCTCGAATACCCTGGTTTCACTTTTAGTCTGCAAGCCCAGGCTTACAGTCGCGGTTATTGTCAGAATAAGCTTGCCACTATCAAGTTCACAGCAGGTCTTGGCGGGGTCAGAGTCAATATACTGAGCAACAAACGAAGTAACAGGCTCATCTTCATTAATAATCTCACTTCGGCACAGCTGCTTGGACTCTGCGCCAGGCATATCTTCTAATGTATAGGTTATCTCATGCTTATCATCACTGTCCCAGTCGGTCCACTTAACAATTAAGAAATCAGGAGATACCAGATCATCTAAAATCAACTGCTGGCCTCTTTGGACATCTTGGCTTATCCATTGGCTGGCACTTCGCACCTGGTTAACAGCAGTTATATGCTCATTATTACGCTCGGTGTCTTTTACCACCTGAAATATGCCCATAGACGTAGCAACAGCTATAATAGCGGTAATGGCAGTAACTGCTACTACTTCAATTAAAGTGAAACCACGCTGATCCTGATTCACCTTTCCCCCTTATAAGATTCCAGCGTACAAACTGAATCTCCGTAGTGCCCAACCGTAACTATTATCTTCTGAAGCCCCAGGTCCTGTCCGGAAGGTAGAGCCTCCCCGGTATCCGGGTTGATAGGTATCGTGAGAGACTCCACACCGTATCCATCAGAAGCTGCTATCAATCCATAATCTTCATGCCCAAAGTCACTAAAGTTTATATAATCGCTGTGCTTTACAAATTCCGTCTGACTTTGAGCCAGGCTCTGAGCCGTGTTCCGCTGGTCAGCCGTGAAAGTAGACTTGGAGGCGGTGGACAGGCCGGTAAAGATGCTAACAGCGATTATGCCCAGCACAGCCAGAGCCACTGTAGTTTCAATAAGGGTTACTCCGCTCTCATTAGCCCCAAATATGTTAAATTTCCTGACTACCTGAAACAGTTTCATTTTATTCTCCCGATAGTTAGCCATTTCACACCTCTGAACTAGGCCATTTGCCCATAGATAGAGTACATTGCGGAAACCATTGATAATGCAATAAAGCCGACCACCAGAGCTATTATTATCGTCAAGGCCGGTTGGATGAAGCCGATAAGAGAACGAGTCCTGTCCTCGGCCTCGGTTTCATAGCTTTGGGCTACGGCGGTCAGGGTAGTATCAAGGTTACCGGTTTCCTCGCCGACCTTAACCATCTGTACCATCATCGGCAGGAAGATCTGGTGCCTCGCCATTGGCCGGGACAGGCCTTCACCTTTAAGCATGTCCTGCTGAACACTCATAAGTGCCTTAGCCATAACCTTATTGCCACTACTTTGAGTAACCAGGGGCATAATTTCGGTCAAGGGCAAACCGGCACGGTACAACAGGGAGAGACTCTGGCAGCACATAATAAGCTCTTTCAGGTGATTGACACGTCCCAACAGTGGTACACGAAGAGCTAATTTATCCCATTTGTACCTTCCGTCCGGGGTCTTGATGTAGGTAAAAACCAGGCCAAAAGCAATAAACATTGCCAGTAGAATATGAATCCCGTAACTCTGGAGCTTCTCTCCAGAGCCGATAAGTATCTGGGTGAGCAGCGGTAATTCTCCACCGAGCGAACTGTACAGGCTGGCAAAAGACGGTAAAACGAAGGTGACCAATACGCCTATTACCAGGAAAGCCACAATAGATACGACGATTGGATACCGGAGGGCGTTCTTAATATTCTTGGCCGCCACCATCTCCTTCTCCATATAATCGGCCATCTGCCTCAGTATTATCTCCAGATTTCCAGATTGTTCTCCCACGCTGACCAGTCGGTAGTAAAGCGGAGCAAAGATTTTAGGATGATTGCTCAGCGATACCGAGAGTTGATTACCGCTGCGGAGGTCAGAGATTATTTTACCCAGGACATTTCTGAAATTACGATTTAACATCTGAACCTGCAGCAACTCCAGAGCAGATACGATATCTATGCCGGACTCAAGGAGCAAGGCTAACTGGCGATAAAAGAGTATTATCTCGGTAGGTTTTACCGGCAGCAGGCGTGTAAGCAGGTTGTCCATTTTAAGAAATTGGTTAAGTGGTTTAAGACTAACTACCTGGTAGCCGCTACAACTTAAAAGGTCAAGTGCTGCCTCCTCACTTGTAACCGACAACCTGCCTTTTACTACATCGCCATTAATGTTATGAGCCACATATTGATAAACCATTTGACCTTCACCAACGTCCCGCCCCTATTCTACGGTGTAGGCATTACGCAAGACCTCAGAAGGTGTGGTAATACCTGCTTTTACTTTAAGCATGCCGTCCTTCACCAGCGGTATCATTCCTCCTTTAACTGCCTGAGCCCGTAGTCTGGCAGCCGTAGTACCACTGAGCAGCATTGTTCTTACCGCGTCATTCATACACAGCACCTCAAAAATGCCGATTCGCCCCCGGTAGCCGGTGTGGGCACATGCCTGGCAACCGCTACCATACGGGAAGCTGCTTTGCTCCTCACCGGTTTCCTGGTTATAGCCGATTTGCTCTACCAGGGGGGCTTCAACCATACGAACGCAATCAGGACAGACCCGACGTACCATCCGTTGAGCGACAACGCCAATAAGCGCCGAGCATAATAAGAATGGTTCAACGCCTAAATCAAGGAGACGGAAGATAACTCCTATCGCATCATTGGCATGGATTGAAGATAGCACCAGATGTCCCGTAAGAGCTGACTGGACAGCAATATTGGCTGTCTCGGCATCACGTATCTCACCAACCAGTATCACATCGGGGTCAAGACGCAGTATTGACCTGAGTCCACTGGAAAAAGCAATGCCTGCCCGGGTATTAACCTGAATCTGATTGATGTTCTGGAATCGATACTCCACGGGGTCTTCAATAGTAATAACATTCTGTTTGGTGAGATCAAGGCAATTGATAGACGCATAAAGAGTGGTGGTTTTACCGGCACCGGTAGGACCGCTGACCAGAATCATTCCGTAAGGAGCTTTAAGCATCTTCTCATACTTCTCCAGGCTATCTGTAAGAAATCCCAGCTCAGACAGAGCCAGCACAGCCCTGGATTTATCCAGAAGTCGCAATACCGCTATCTCCCCGCAGACGGTAGGTATAATTCCTGTTCGAATATCTATTAACCGCCCTTTTGTCTCAATCGAGAATTGACCATCCTGAGGGCGGCGGTGGTCAGCAATGTTCATGTTAGCCAGGATTTTAATTCGAGATATAATCGGCGTAGCTGTCCCCAGAGGTAAAGAGAGCATATCGTGAAGAGTGCCGTCAATACGATAGCGTACCCGCAGTTTATCCTTCTGCGGTTGCAGATGAATGTCAGAGGCCCGGGACTTCACGGCTTCATCGATAATAAGACTGAGCGCCTGGACTACAGGAGCATCATTAACGTTATTAAGTCCGACTTGCTCACTAACTGTATCGCTCGGCAATGAGATATTGGATATCTGTTTTTCTATCTCGTCGTAGGCTTTATAGTTAGCATCTATTGCCTCCAGAATATCCTCAGTACTGGCTGCCTCAGCCTCTATACGCATTTGGCTCTGTGTCGACAATGCCTCTAATGCCAGTATATCCGCAGGATTTGCCATCGCCACCCTCAAGGCGTTATCCTTTATCGCCAAGGGGATAGCGGTGTATTTCCTCGCCATCGCCTCAGTAATTAACTCCAATGCCTCGGGCTGAGGTAAGTGTATTTGTAACCTCGTCCGAGTCTCTTCCGGAATCAGGCCTGTCATTTTAGCTTCACTCCCTTTAGCAGTGCGTACCTGCCTAACAAGGCTCATCTTAGGTGACTTTTGTTCTATTTACAATAGCGCTTTGGTCATAGCTCAGAAGTACATTACGCCTCCAGCGAATGAATCCACTCATATAAGGCCATCATTTACTGCCGACCTCCCGACCGCTGGCAGCGCTTTACCACGCTCACCAGCGGGAGCAGGGTATTGACAATAATGAGCATATACAATATAGTTTTTCATAGTGAGTTATCCACGGCAGGAGATACCCTGTATAGATAGCCGAAGGCGCCAGAGACAGAGCATAAGCGTGAAGTCTCGAACCTCTCAGAAAAAAGGACTGTCGTAACTAAAATCCCCGGAATGACCCATATGTACGAGGTCGCCGAATAGTCAGGTCTGTGGTTGCAGACAATCTCTCCGGCAAAACTACAGGGGGGATCGGCTTAATGCTGATATCCCCTGTCCTGTTTGAGAGAGGGTTTTCGAACTGTAAAATATTGGAAAAATATAGCCGCCGGTGCTAGTTTGAGACGCCGTTACAACTTCATCAAGGAGAAAAAATGAGTTCGCTAAATCAAGTTGACCCCGAAATCAGTCATGCCATTGAAAAAGAGGAGAAGCGGCAACGGGAAACGATAAACCTTATACCCTCGGAGAACTATGCCAGCAAGGCAGTGCTTGAAGCCCAGGGTTCATCCCTGACCAGCAAATATGCCGAAGGTTATCCCGGCCAGCGCTACTACGGTGGCTGCGAAGATGTGGACATAGTGGAAAATCTGGCTATCCAGCGAGCCAGGGAATTATTTCACGCCGAGCATACTAACGTCCAGCCACACGCCGGGACTCAAGCCAATATGGCAGTATATCTTGCCTTGCTTAACCACGGTGATACAGCTATGGGTATGGGCTTAGCCCACGGAGGCCATCTTACCCACGGCCACAAGGCGAATTTCTCAGGTAAGTCATATAATTTCATATCTTATGGTGTCAATAGTGAGACGGAGAGGATTGATTACCAAGAGTTAGAGAGACTGGCCAAGGAGTATAAGCCAAAGTTAATTGTGAGCGGCGCCAGTTCTTATCCCAGGGTCATCGACTTTGAGCGTTTTCGTTATATTGCCGACATAGCAGGCGCCCGGCACATGGCTGACATGGCCCACATCGCCGGTCTGGTGGCAGCCGGTCTGCATCCCAGTCCGGTACCCTATGCCGACGTGGTGACCTCAACCACCCACAAGACTCTACGCGGCACACGGGGTGCTTTCATTTTGTGCAAGCAAGAGCTAGCCCAGGCAATAGATGCCGCCGTCTTCCCGATAATGCAGGGCGGACCTCTAATGCACGCCATCGCTGCCAAAGCGGTGGGTTTCCATGAGGCTTTACAGCCCAGCTTTGTCGATTACCAGCGGGCCGTAATAAACAATGCTCTTGCCCTGGCCAATGAGCTCAGCCGTCTGGGACTACGCCTGGTATCAGGCGGCACCGATAACCACATGGTCCTGATAGACCTTACTGGTAAGAATGTCACCGGCTTGAAAGCCCAGGAGGTTTTGGGGGCAACAGGCATAATCGTTAATCGAAATGTCATTCCTTTTGACAGTCAATCACCCGCGGTAACCAGTGGCATTAGACTGGGCACGCCAGCAGTAACCTCGCGCGGCTTTGGCGAGGAGGAGATGAAACAAATTGCCTCATTAATTGTCAGGGTAATTGACAATATTGATAACACGGAAATCCAGCAACAGATAAAAGGGGAGGTCGGCGAGATATGCCAGCGCTTCCCGATACCGGGTATTGACGACTGAGGCTTATCAGGTGAGCTTCACCGTACTCTGGTATCTGGGGACCCGTGTTGGCCACCCTGTCTGCTCACTTAAAAATTCGGCAAAACTGGTCGCGGCCTTCTCCTCACCATGGGTGACAAAGACACAACGAGGCGGTTTGCGTATGTCAGACAGCCAGGCCAACAGCCCGTCGCGGTCACTATGGGCGGAGAAGCCGTCTATCTGAACAACACGTGCCCGTACCGGATGGTTTTGCCCTAACAGTCGGACCTCTTTTGCCCCATCCAGCAGCCGTCTACCGGGCGTGCCCTTCGCCTGATACCCTACGAACAGTACGGTGTTCTCCGGGCTGGTAATATTATTTATCAGGTGATGCTTAATGCGCCCCCCGGTAACCATACCACTGCCCGCTATTATTATGGCGCTCCCCTTGATGAATTTGATTGCCTTGGACTCCTCCGTGGTCTGCACCATATTCAAGCTATCAAAGTTAAAAGGAGAATTTCCCTGGCGCAGGCGCTGCGTCATTTCTTTATCGAAGAGGTCAGCGTGACGCTTAAAGACCTCGGTAATACGTATCGCCATCGGGCTGTCCAAGAAGATGGCTATCGGCGGTATCTCACCGCGCAGTAAGAGTTCATTCAAGTGGTAAAGTATCTCCTGGCTGCGCTCCAAGGCGAAGCTGGGCACCACGATATTACCACCCGTTTCTACCGTCTCGTTGATAATGTCGCGCAGTTGCGCCTGGATATCAATGTTACCATGTTCGGCGTGGGTACGGTTGCCGTAGGTCGACTCAATAACAACATAATCCGCCTCGTAAAAAATGGCCGGGTCATTGATTATAGGGCGGTCCGGTTCGCCAACATCCCCGGAAAAAATAATACGGCGCCTCTCACCATTTTGGGCGAAATTGAAAGCCAGAGTCGCCGAGCCCAGCACGTGGCCAGCCTCATAGAAGCAGCCCTCGATACCGTCTGCCACCTTTACACAACTATTATATTCCACCGCGGCAAAGCGCGGCTCTACCGCCTTAGCATCCGCCGTGGTGTAAAGCGGCAACTCAGGATACCTGCCACGGCGTCCTTCACGCCGATGACGCTCCGCCTTATAGACAGCATCTTCTTCCTGCAGGTGTGCTGAATCAAGTAGTATTATCTGGGCAACCTCAGCCGTTGCCTGCGTACAGTATATCTTACCCCTGTAGCCGTCACGCACCAGCTTAGGTAATAGGCCGCAGTGGTCAAGATGGGCATGGGTCAAAAAGACAGCGTCAAGGGATTCGGGGCTGAACGGGAAGGGGTGCCAGTTCCTGCCCTGATATTTGCGTTCCTGATACATCCCGCAGTCCACCAGCACACGGGCACCGGAAGTCTCCAGTAAATAACAGGAACCGGTAACATTACGCGACGCACCAAAAAACGTGACTTTAGCCGACATAAGCATCAAATCCTTTCATCACGGCGCTGCTAAAGTATGCCTGTTCCAACCATGGTTAAACCTGTTCGCCAGAACATACATACTAAGCCAAGATTATAGTAGATTGTGGCTTCGAAAACAATTTAGTGTCTTGTCCAAGGCACCTGCCGGGCTTGATAGCCAATGCAGAAGATGCTAGAGTTTGTCGGAAGAGTACGATAAAGATATGAAGCAACATATAGAAGGCAAATTCAAGGGACATCAGGGCCTCAGTCTTTACTACCAGAGCTGGCTACCAGCTAATGAACCCAGAGCCGTATTGCTGGTTGTCCACGGCTTAGCCGAGCACAGCGGGCGCTACATGAATATGGTCAATCGCTTCGTGCCTAAAGGCTACGCAGTCTATGGCTTTGACCAACGAGGCCACGGCAAGTCACCTGGCCTGCGGGGTTACATCGAGCGGTTCTCGTACTTCGTTAACGACCTGAGCAACTTTTCAAGTGTTATACGCAGTAAGCATCAGGACACCAAGATTTTCATAGTCGGCCACAGCGTAGGCGGAACGATTGCTACTGCCTATGCCGTACATCATCAGGATGATTTTAACGGGCTTATTCTCTCCGGGGCAACCCTTGAGGTAGGTGCCAGCGTACCATCGGGACCAATCACCGTAGCCCGCGCCCTCTCTTTTCTCCTGCCGAAAATGGGTCTCTATGTGATTGATGCGTCGGCTATCAGCCGGGACCAAGCCGTCGTAGATGCCTATGTGGACGACCCGCTGGTATATCGAGGTAGGATTCGTGCCCGGTCAGGCACCGAACTCATTAAGACAATGCGGATACTGCCGCATCAAATGTCACAACTCCGCCTGCCTATCCTGATTATGCACGGTACCGCCGACCGATTGTCCGACCCCAGAGGTAGTGAGATACTGTATGACCGGGTGAGTTCCAGAGATAAGACGCTGAAGCTGTATGACGGCTGCTACCACGAGATTTTCAATGAACCGGAGCGTGAGCAGGTATTGGCGGACATGGAAGCGTGGTTACTCGCTCGCACATGAGCCGGTCAAGTCCATCTCTCCACTGTCCCCAAGGACAAAAGGAAACCAGAGCGAAGTAAAACTTAGACTAATTTAGTGAGAAGAGTAAACGGTGCAAGCAAAGCTAAAAAGAATACTCCTTATAGCTGCCGGAACTATCTGTACTGCCATTGGAATTGTCGGGATATTTGTCCCGATTCTGCCGACAACTCCATTCCTGCTACTGGCCGCCGCATGCTACATACGCAGTTCGCCAAAGTTATACAACTGGCTTACAAATAATAAGTGCTTCGGGATATACGTTAAGAACTATCTTGAAGGAAAAGGAATGCCCCTCAAAATAAAGGTTTTTACAATTGTCTTGCTCTGGATAACTATCGGATGCTCTATTATATTTGCCGTTGACAATATCGTAGTAAGGATTATTCTCGTAATAATAGCCGCCGGAGTAACTACACATATAGCACTTACCAAGACCGCTAAAGGAAACAGGGAAGCAAGAAATGAAAAAAGCTAAGCACAAGGGGCAAAAAAGTGGAGCAGGTGAAGGCGGGGCTAAATCCGGGTATGGTGGGGGGATACAGGACTGACCGCACCACCACGAAGTGAAGACGCACTTAACCGCCGCCTAGATACATCAATATCGGTCGAAAGGCATCAGGTTCTATCCCGATATCGCCGGCAAACGGATAATCAAGCACCAGAATTGTAAATAGAATAAGAGCGATTAGGGCGGAAAACAGGGCCGTCATGACAATCTGCAAACGAAGCCTCTCTGAAACCAGGAAATAACTAAAGATAATCGTAATAGCCCCACCCACCAGAAGGATTGACCAGAGTATCGGATGGATATGGGAACGGGAATCAGCAATCCGCCTTGTCCTTAGCTCTCCGGCTTCATTCAATTTTTGCACGCTTAAAGCGAAAAAGACCTCTTCCCTCGTAGTTTCCGGCTCATAGCTCAAATATAAATCCCAAATTTCGGTAAAAGCGTCATGCGCCT